>CAMCHO010000160.1 GCA_945874455.1 Opitutus sp. GAS368
CGATAGACGACGAACGGCAGAGCGAGGCGCAGTCGGCCGACTAGGCGGCGCGTCACTGTTTTGGGAGCAGACCGCTGCGCGGTAACTTCAGAATTTTACGTCGAGCGATTCGGTATTTCCTGTCGTGGCTTCGGATGACGGCAACGTGAGGGTGCGGTTGGCGTCGGTATCGATGACCTTGATGACGTAACGACCGGGAGCGAAGACGTGGGGTTGGAAGGATTGGCCATTGAGGCGGAGCGCGTAGACGAGTTCGCCGGACGCTACCTCGAAAACTTGAACGACCGGGTGGTGCGAGCCGGTGATGTTGAGAGTGGGGAGCCGGCCAGTCGGTTTGCGCGCGTAGTTGTCGAGTTGATTCACGGTGACCGGCCACATCGGCATTTGGGAGCCGGGCTTAGTCACGTCGGCCGAATAGGCCCAGCACTCGAACGTGATGGTGCGTTTGGATTTGTTGAAACGAACGACCGCGAGGCCGCTGGTCTTCGCGTTCACCTGTTCGAGGACGGCCTTGGGCAGATCGTAGGGGCCGTTTTTTACCGCGAGCACGGTGAGCGGATTGCCGAAGTGATCGAGAAAATCGCCGGTGAGTTCGGTGTTGCCGGATTCCCGGTTGCGACCTGTCTTCACGGGCTCCCACCAACGTGGGTAACCGACATTCACGGCGGGACCGGCGAAAGCGACTGGGCCGTCGCGATGGGTGTCGACCCCGTACTGGACCACGGCGGGCAAGTGCTGATCGCCGGCGAGATGGACGGCGAAGGCTTTGCGGAGCTCGCGCACGACGTTGCGACGAGCGGATTGGGGCCAGCCGCTGGCATCGTAGTCGGCCATGAGAATCGCCTGGCTCCCGCCGTGCGTCGTGGCCATCGCGGTAAAGACCGTTTGGGAGATGGCGGCCTTCATGTCCGCGCCACGCCAGTCGAGCACCCACTCGCGGATGAACTGCTCCTGCTTGGCGCCGAGCAGAGCGAGACCGGGAAGATCGGCGGTTTTGGGGTCGTAGTGCGGATCGAGTACGTGATCGCCGCGGGTGCCGGTGGGCGGGACTTTCCCCTCGGGGGCGGACTTGAACTGACGGTCGGCGAGAATGGCGAAACTGATACGGCCGTAGGTGAGTGGTCCGTAGTAGTTGAGCGTACCGCGCTTGGCGGGAGCGGGATCGTAGGGATCAGGGTGGTGCGAGGTTTGCGTGCGGTGGACCACGTTGACCCACTCGGCAGGCAGATCGTAGCCGCCGGCTTCTTGAGTGGTCTTGCGGCCTTCGCCACCCTCTCCCCAAAGGTTGCCTTGGTAGACGTCGTGGTCGTCAGGCAATGAAATGCTCGGGCGATCGCGCATCAGTTCGCGCCACGTCCAGCCGTGGAAATACCATTTTCGCAGGTAATCGACGATGGCTTTTTCGAGTGGAGCGCGTTGGACGCCGTAGCCTCCGGTGCTCTCGTAAAACTGATCGCCAACAAACGCGAGGACGTCGGGGCGGAGCCTCGCCATACTTTGCACGAGCGGGACGTTGGGGAAGATCGTGTGGATGTTGCACGAGACGTCAGCGACGGTGAGGGTTTCCTGGTCGACGGGATCGCGTCGCACGGTGCCCGTCCAATAGTGGTCGGTGGCGCCGCCGGCGCGATCGCTCAAGGCGTAGACGAGACGATAGGCGACGTCCCGGGTATCGTCCCAGGGTGCGATGCGAAACGTCGCGGTGCGGGCGTCGGGATGGATTTTCGCTGCAGCCACGGTTTTCCAGCCTGACGAATCCTGAAGTTGGAGACGCACGGGAGCCGTGTACTGCAGGCCGAGTGGCGGCATTTGGGCGGAGAGTTTGAGCACGCGGTCGCTGAGGGTGTAGTGCGACCACAGGATGGGCCCGAACACCTGATCGTCGTGGCCGGTGAGTTTGGTGCCACCCGCGCGCCAGTCGGAGAACCAAAACCGACCAAGACCGAAATCGGGGCCGCCGGTCGGGGCGTTTTTCTTGGTCTTGGCTTTGGTACCGAGGGCACCGGCGGCGCCGAAAAAATTATTTACGAGCGCGAGGTTGCCGACGAAGAGATCGCCGCCGAGCCCAGACTGGGTGACCTGGGCGAGGGAACGGGCGTTGGTGGAATCGAGCGCGGTGAGCGTGGCTTGGTAAGCACCCTCCTTCGGGGTGATGGTCAGACGGAGATCAAGGGAATCACGGGCGAGATCGATCGGCGCGGAGGTGGGCCCAGCGGGATGACCGAGGAACAAGGTGCCGGCAGCGGTGAAACCGGCGTTGAAACCGGCGTTCGGGCCGGGCCACAGGTTGTTCCGGTAGTCGTGCAGTTCGGGGTAGTCTTTGAGCGTGCCCAAAATACCGATACGGAATCCGGCCGAGCCCTTACCGGCGAGGGTTGGTCCGTCGGCGCGGCCGATGCTTACGCGGAGTTCAAGGGTGCCGGGGCGGCTGGAGAGCTGGCGGGTGAGGAGGTGGACGTTGCGATCGGCGGCGGCGTTGACGCACTCGATCCGCTGGTTGGCGACCTGCCAGTCTTGAAGGGGATTCGCCCAGTATTCCGGGCCGAGCCAGATGCCATCGCGCGCGCGGTCCCACGAGCTGCGGAACGCCCCAGCTGGCTCGCCGGCGTGCAAGTGGGGCGAGAGGCGCGAGGCGAGGAGCGACGTGGCGGCGAGGGCCGCAGAGCGTTGCAGGAAATCGCGGCGGTTGAGTTGCGAAGCGGGGGGCATACTGAAAAAGATGGCGGATTTTCTGGGGCCCGCGAGTGCGATTTGTGAAGCCTGACTCAGTCACAATGAGCTTCACCGCTCGCATCCGTGGGTGAAATATACTTCGGGGGCATCGACTAAAAGGCGTGGAAACGACCAACGGCCGCGATTCCCGGAAACGTTTGGTTGTTAACTCAATCATCGCCGCGACTGCCGCCCGCTCGACCATTTACCCACTGGAAACCGCGTGGAACCTGAAATTTTCGCTGCGCATCAACGAACGTTAACCTCTAGAGGCGCGATGAGCCGGAGGCGGGTAGGACGGATTGCAAATTCTACGCGGGCCGGGGCGGAGTGGAGTTCGCCATCCGTGTGAAGGAGGCCGGGAGCGGGGCGCGCAATCACGAAACGCGAGGCCCGAAAGTGGAGCACCGCGGACGGGCGCGACCGGAGCGGGGATTGACGGTGAAGAGGGTTTTCAGGCCGAGATATTTTTTGACCGGAAAGGGGGGAAATGCCACGGATGAAGGATGATGAATTTGTGCAAATGAAACCGGTGCTCCATGTGCTCACGGGGCCGACGGCGGTCGGTAAGACGGAATGGGCATTGCGTTGGGCGGAGGAGCAGGGGGCGGAGATTGTATCGTGCGATTCGCTGTTATTTTATCGAGGCATGGATATCGGTACCGCGAAACCGACGGCGGTGGAGCAGGCGCGAGCACCTCACCATCTCATCGATATGTGCGCGGTGACGGAGCGGATCGATGTCACTCATTACGTGGCCAAGGCGCGGGCGGCGGTGGACGCGATTGCGGGGCGTGGGCGGGCGGTGCTGGTCACGGGCGGGAGTGGGTTTTATCTGAAAAGTTTTTTTGCGCCGGTGGCGGATGATATTGTGGTGTCGGCTGAATTGCGAGCGGAGGTGGCCGCGATGCCGCCGGCGGAGTTGCTGGTGCGGTTGACGAAACTCAATCCCGGCGGTCTGGGTGCGCTCGACGTCGCGAATCCGCGGCGGGTGACGCGGGCGTTGGAGCGGTGTATTGCTTCGGGTAAGACGCTGGCGGTAGTGACTGACGAATTTGCGCGGAAGCCCGGGGCATTTGCTGACTGGCAGGTGCAATTGACGCGATTGGACCGCGAGCCGCAGGATTTAGATCGGCGGATTGAAGCGCGGGTGGCGGCGATGTTGCACGCTGGACTGATCGAGGAAGTGCGGCGGTTGCGCGGCGAGGGGCTGGAGATGAATCCGAGCGCGGCACTGGCGATCGGGTATCGGGAGGTGCGGGCGATGCTGGATGGCGAATTGCCGGAGGCGGGGTTGGCGATGGCGATTGCGAAGAATACGCGTGCGTTGGTGAAGAAACAGCGCACGTGGTTTCGGACGCAACTGCCGGTCCACCGGGTGCTGGCGGCGCACGCCGTGCGCATACCGGCGGAGTTGTTTGCCGTGTCTTGACCGTAAGGCCGGCGCTACTTCGACCGCCGATAGGTGTCGCCGTAGTAGAGCAGGGTATCGGGGTTGACGAAGTCGACGACGCCGCTTTCGGCGGTGAGGAGACAGAGACGTTTGCCGTGGAGGCCGAGCCGAAACGTGTCGGTATTGATCGAGATACCGTCAGGCGAGCCGAGTTCGGAGAACCGGACTTTTCCATCCGGGGTGACCGTAATCACGCGGTCGCCGGGTCGACTGCCGGTGGCGTAGCTGCCGAGGGTGTCGGGGTCGCGAGTGGCGATTTCCTTGCGATCGGTCAGAACGACGACTGAGGGGTGCGAAGCGACCCGCTCGATGTTAAAAAAGGTGTAGAGGGTGTAGCCGTTCAACGCGAGACCGGCGACGAAAAAGGCGGATGCGATGGCGTAATGCGGGGCCGCCTTGGGTTTCTTGGTGGGTGTCGCCGGCGGGAAGGCGAACGGCGCTTGGGTGATTTGGGGATCGAGCTGAGTAACGAGTTCCTCTGGCGAGAGTGGGCTAGAGGGTTCGGTGGTATTGCGAGCGTTGTAGAGGAAAAGTTTGCCCTGACCGGTACGAATGATGAAACGACCGGCAGCGGACGTGACGACGAGGTGGGGATCGGCGCCGTCGGGTTGGGCGGACTCGATGCCGCTCAGCCGGTCGAGGAGTGAGCGGAACTCATCCGGCGTGAGCACGCCGAGTTCCGATGGGCCGACGCGGCAATCAGCCGTGGAGGTGTCAGCCGAGAGATTGACGGTTGTGACGGTGAACATACGGCTTCCTCAAGGTTCGAGCACGTAAAAGGGTTGGTTGCGGAAGCCGAGGCGGAGTTGGCCGGTGTCGAGGATGCCGTCGTCGAGCTTGCGGTCGAGGTCGACGAATTGTGCGCGGTCCGACGAAATTTTGTCGGCGCCGACGGATGCAATCGCAATCGCGGCACGGTAGCGCTGCCCCTGTTGCAGCGTGTTAGGCGACCAGGTGTAGAAGCCGCCAAGGGGTGTGCGGCGCGCCCAGTTGGTCGTGCGGAGGTAACCTTCCATTCCGGGTGGAAAGACGCCCGGTTCGCTGTTGCCCGCCGGCCAGTCGCCCCGTTCGCGGGCGTACGTTTGCAACGCGGCGGAAAAAATGCGCAGGTCGTTAGCCACGGTGGTGGAGCGGGCTTCACGACTGGCTTGCTTGACGATGGGTACGGCCAGCGCGGCGACCACGCTGATGATCACGACCACGACGCTGACCTCGAGGAATGTAAAGCCGTGGGCGCCGCGGAAAAAGCGGTCAGGAAGGGGACGGATGCTGGACGGAGACACTCTCACTGGAATGACAGCGGGAGACGCAGGCGGGGGAGGGAACGTTCAAGCCGAGGATTGATTGCGGGCGAGGCGCACGAAAATGACGACGTGCGTCGCGATCAGGAGCGGCACGAGAAAAGTCGGCAGCAAACTCAGCGGAAGGTACGTGAGCGAGCGCAGGTGCGCGGGATCGACTAGATTAAGGCGCGTGGCGGTGAGCAGTACTAGGGAGATGTTGACCAGACCGATGATGTTCCAAATGCGCATGGCGCGTTGCCGCGTCGCGTAGGCGAGAGGAGCCAAGGCGATTGGGAGAGCGAGGGTGGCCACGATGATGTCGCCAATACCGCCGGGCACCGCGAAATCGTAGGACAGCTGCCCGCGGCGAAAGAGGACGAGAAAATAGATGCCAACGAAACGCGTGACGTGGAGCAGAACGAGGGCGCGGAGATCGAGGGAATCCACCCACGTTCGCACGGGGCCAAAGCGGAAGTAGGCGAGGAGAAGCAAGGTGGTGAGGACGATCACCAAGGCCGGAAGCGCGAGCGCGGGAAGGCGGAGCAGAAGCAGTTGCTGGCCAGCGAAAAATGCGGCACCGAACCAGATCCAGAAGACGAGGCGAACGACAAGGGCGGTCGGCATAACGGGAGCGACGAAAGCGGACCGACTGCGGTGCGGCGAGTGCGGATTAAGAAAATATAAAAGCGCGTCGGCGAGCGACGCGCTTAGGTTGAGGCAAGAGGCGGGCGTGAAGCGAAGGAGTCGCGAGCGAGAGTAGTCGGAAACGACCGCACGTATTTTCCGTGAATACCTCGGGGCCCTTTACTGCGGCAGCTGGACGTTGTAGCGCCCGAGAGACGAGGCTTCGAGGCGGCTGACCTCGCCGTTGGCTTGGCGCAGAGCTACTTTGGCGGCGAGTTCATTGAAGCGAGCGGTCTCGAGGTCTTCTTGAGCTTGGAGCACGAGGCGGGCCGTGGAAAGGCCAGCGTCGAAGCGGGCTTTCTGGAGGTCGTATTGCCGGGCGCTGAGCTCCGTCGCTTTGCCGGCAATCTGAACGGCGACGAGTTGGGTCTCGACGGCCCGCACGGCGGCACGAACGTTGACGACGAGCGTTTGTTCGAGTTGCTCGAGGCGGACTTTTTGGGAGCGAACGGTGTTGAGCGAGCTCCGGTGGTTGGCCTTGTCGGCCTGCTGGCCCCACGGCATCGAGTAGTTCACCCCGAGGCTCCAGTTATTGCCGTGGTCGTTGGGGATGTTGGCGATGGCGCCCCCGTAACCATCCCTAGTGGCTTTCGCGGTGTAGCCTAAGGAGGCATCGAGGTTGAGGGTGGGTTTTAGATTTTTTTGTGCCACGATCAGGTCGAGTTCGAATTGCTTGATCGCCTCTTGTTGCGTGAGAGCGTCAGGGAAGCGTTCGCGGGCGAGTTTATAAGAAGTGGCGAAGGAGGGTACGTTACCCTTGAAATCGTCGAAGCTCACGGGGCCGGGGCGGGATTCGAATTCAGGAAGGTTAATGACGTTGAGCAGGGCATCTTCGCGATCGGCGACGTTTTGTTGGGCGATGATGAGGGCGCGGCGGGCGTTGGCTACGCCGACTTCTGCGGTGAGAACATCGAGGTCGGTCATCACGCCGGTGGCCCGACGCGCGGTGTTTTCATCGAAGAGGTTTTGGTTGCGCTCGAGGGTGAGCTGACGGATGCGGACGGTTTCGCGGGCGGAGACCAGATTGTAATAGGAGGTTTCAGTCGCCGCGATCACAGCAAGAATGCGGCTCGTATAGCCGAGCAAGGCGATGTCGACCCCGAGCTTGCTGCGGCGGGAGGCTGACGTGGCGCTCTCGCGGCCGACGTTGCGGAGCAAGGGTTGGCTCAGCGTGGCGGTGAGACCATTGCCGAAGCTGGGATTGAGCAAGGCGTTGGATGAATTGGTGGCCGCGCGTGTGAGGTTAGCGGAGAGGCCGATGATGCCGTTGGTGGGGGCGAGGCGCTGGCTGACGCCGGCGCGCACCGTGGTCCCATCGTTGCGGGGGCCCTCTAATTGGGCGCCGTCGAGTCGACTGGTATTCGAGGCGGCTTGACTGACGGAGCGGGAAATCGAGCTCGTGAGGGTGGGATCGAAAACTGCCGAAGAGGCATTGAACGACTCGCGCGCGTTCTGGGTCGTAAGGGTCTGGATCTGGATATCGAAATTCTTCTTGAGCGCGAGCCCGACGGCTTCCTCCAGTGAGAGCGGCTTGCCGGGTACGGTTTGGGCGCCAGCAGGCGCGAATGGGACGAGGAGAGCGAGCGCGAGGAGGGCGGGAGTGAGATGACGTGACATGGCTTGGGAATTTAGAGGGTCGAGGGAGAAGGCTTCTACACCAGCTTTGGTTTGAACGTTACTGTTTTTCAAACTCACCGCCGGACGTGCGCTTGAGAATCGTGAAGCCTGCTTGTCTGGCGCGCGAGACGGAAAGTGGGGCAGAAAGTTTCGGAGAATTTACACCTTGGGCGGAGACGCGCCGGACGCATTGTCCGCAGGTAGGACAGGTTGCAAGTGGGGCGGTGCCGGCTTGCGCAACGTGCTCGAATCCTGTGCCGCATAGACGGCACGGCGTCGCAAGCGGGGCGTAGGCGTGGAGCGGCATCGGGTGGGAGGATTTCACGACGACGCGCGGGAAGCGGCGAGGCGAATGTGGGCGCGTGGCGTCTGGAAAAGAAAGGGGGAACAGTCAGGCTTGGCATTATCGCAAAAAAAGAAGCGCGTGGGGAAACGCGCTTCGGACGGGACCAAGGACGATGAGAATTCGCGCCGGAGGGACGACAGGGAATTAGGGGGTCTTGGGTTCGGACTTCTTGAGCTCTTGTTCGACGAGTTCGGAGATGTAGGCCCCGGCGGTTAACCGAGCCGTGTAACCGGCGATTTGCAGGCGCGTGGGAACAAACTGAGGATTGGTTTCAGTGAGGTCGGGAGCCACTTTGTCAGTAGCGTAGACGAAAACACCTTTGTCCTGGGCAATGAGCATTTCTGAGAGCTGGCCTTTTTCGAGTCGGTCTAGGGCACCCAGCACCGTGGAATCCGCATCTTGGGGGCGATTACGCAGGGAAAAGGCAGCGAGACTCTTAGCCTCAATCTTCACACTCGCCGAAGTAGCGCTCGTGGCCGCGGCGACTTCCATGGTATCCCCAGCTTTAATGCGAGCCTCGATTTGGGTCTTCATGGTCTTACCCAGCTCGACGAATCGGCGACGCTTCTCGCCCTCGGTCCAGTCGGCGAGGACTTTGTCGCGGACTTCGGTGAGGAGTGGCTTGCGGGCGGGTTGGGTTTCTTTCCAGAAGAGGACCACCGCTCCGGCGGGAACAGAGATGGCTTCGGAGTAGTAGCGATCTTCGCGAGGGAGCTTGAAGGCTTCGTTCGCGACGTCACGGGATCCGCCGAGCTCGGCGGGACCGGCTTCGCGAGTAAAAGGAGCGAGGGGCTTGGCCGTGAGCTTAAGTTTGGAGAGGAAGGCGTCGAGGCCGGCCGCGGTAACTTTATTTTCGTAGAGGGCGAGCGAGAGGTCGCTGGCCGACTTTGTAGCCAATTTCTGGGCACGCTCAAGTTTCAGGGTCGCTTCCGCCTGCGGCCGGGCGGCGGCGTAGTCGGCGGCAGGGTCTGATTTTTCTGGCGTCTTGTCGTCGGCCGGTTTGACGGCGGCTGCTTTAGGGAAACGGGACGGGTTGGCGTCGTAGTAGCCGCGCACCTCGGCTTCGGAAACGGTGACTCCTGATAGGTGGTTGAGCGAGGAGAAGTCAGCGAAGGTGGCGACAACCCGCGGCGGGATCTGGTATCGAGCGGCCTCTTCCTCGAAATATTTGGTGAGGTCCGCGTCGGAGGGATTCAGGGTCGGAGCGAAACTTGCATAGTCGACGCTCGCGCTGGCGATCGTCCAAGACGTGTCAGCACGGGCCAGTTGGCTCTTTACGTCACTGGGCAGAACGTAACCGGGGCCAGCGATGAGTTTATTGACCTTGTCTGCGCGCACATCGGCGGCGATGACCCGGAGGAGGTCCGCTTCTTTGACTCCACGGGGGTTTGTTTTGAGGTTATCGAGAAAGGTGGCGTAGGTCTTGGCGTCGAACTGACCGTCTTGACCAGCGAACATGCGCAGGGTTTTGATTTGGTCGGTGATTTCAGGGGTGGTTGGGGCCGGGATCTGCCACTGATCGGCGAGGTGGAGCGTCGCGGCCCGCTGGAAGGCGTAATTTTGGATTTGCTCGGGTTCGATGCCACCCATCGCGCCCATCTGGAGATTGGCGCTGAGGCTCGCGTCGCCGACGAGGCGTTGCTGATCCTGCTGGAGACCGAGATTGTAGCCAAAGAAAGGGCGGTCCACCATGCGGCGTTCGCCCTGACCGAGGCCACCGGAGGCACCGATCGTGAAGACAAACGAGACGATAATGAGCGCCAATAGGACGCTGAAAATCGCGCGGAAGTGGTGCTGAAAAGACTTCTGGATCCAGGTAATCATGAGCGGAAAATCTCGGACGCTAGGTTGCGCGCCTCGCGTGGCAAGGGCGAATTCACGACGGCGCGGTGGGAATTCACGGCGAACTCGAAGGTCAAAAAGCGGTGGTCGAGGACAGGAAACACGCGGCGAGGAAGGGCGCGAGGTGGGTGCCGGCCGAGGGGCGGTTTCGTCAACGTCGCTACTGGTCGAGCGGGAGAGGCGGGCGAGATTCGCCGAACGGGTGTTCGATAAAAAGTTCTTCGAGGCTCTTCCGGAAAAAGACCTGATCGCCGAGTCGATGGAGGCCCTCATCGTAGTGCTGGAGAATTGGATCAATCCGTTCCAAGGACTGGCCCATCGGGTCTTCGCCGAAGTTGTCGTCGAGCGTCTTGAAATCGAAGAGATTGATGCGACTGAGCGGGCGAGCGGGCTGGTAGCGGTGTTCGGTGGCCGGGGTATTCTCAGCGGGCCGCAGCGTCGTGATGAGATTCATAAGGGCGAGGCGGTTGAGGCACTCGTTGAGGATCTGCGTCGGAACTTTGAGGAGATCGCTGAGCTGGGAGGCCGTGATGGGCGGCAGGCAGGCTTGGAAACGGCGGCCAATGGTGAGCAGGACGACGAGCGACAGGCGTTCGCGCATCGCTTCGGAGAGTTGGCCCCACGCGGCCTGACTGTTGCGGAAGTGGACGTTTTGAACGGCGTAACTGATGACTCCGCCGACGAGGACATAGAGCCAAAAGATATAAAGGCCCAGCATGAGTACGAGTGGAACCGCTAGTTTGCCGTAGAGATCCTGAGTTTGGATGACGCGGCGGACATAAAAGAAACCCACGAAATTATTGAGCATCAAGAGTGCGGCGACGACGAACCCACCTGCGAACGCGGCGCGCCAGAACACGTGCGTATTCGGGATCACGCGATAAACGAGCGTCAGCATGACGACGAGCAGGATGAGTGAAAACGCCGGGAGCGACCACCGCAGGATGGCGATCAGGCCGGCACCTCCGGGGAGTTTGCTCAAAGGTTCACTAAAAACGTTTACGGCTGCGCCCGCGGTGACGAGCGTGAGCGAGGCAAAAAAGAGGACCGCGCCGAGGGTGAGGATCGTCCAGTAGAAAACGATACGCATGAGCAACGAACGTCCCAGCCGGATGCCCCAGATGTCGTTAAACGCGTCTTCGACACCTTTGAACATGAGGAGGACGATGACGATGAGCGAAAGTGCACCGAAGACGCCGCCGTAGCCCGACCGCGCACTCGTGATGATCCCGTTGAGCATCGAGACGACCTCCGGATTGACGGCTTCGCCGATGGTGGCGTCGGCGTTATTCGCGGTCTGGAGGGAGCGCAGTTGCGGAGCGACCTGCTCAAGGAGAGCCCCAACCTGGTTGGCGACGAGGTTAGGATCGTCATTCTTGCCGAGAATGAATCCGCCGACGAGGACAGCGATGGCGATCAGTGGGCCGAGACTCAGGAGCGAGCTGAAGCTGAGCGCGGCAGCGCGACTCGGAACTTTGGTTTCAATAAAAACCGTCCCCGTGATCGAGATGACGCGCAAGCACGCGAATAACCAGCCGCG
>CAMCHO010000161.1 GCA_945874455.1 Opitutus sp. GAS368
TCGCGGAGCTCGTGCGCGCGGTAGCGTTTGCCGTTCACAAATTCGGGGATGCCGTTGTTGTCCAGATCCACCCAGAGAGGGCTGTGGCCGACCGACCACGTGTCGTCGATGAGATGCTTTTTCCACGCGCGCTTTCCGTTTTCCTTCGTCTGCTGCAGCCAAAAAACGCCGTAGTCGTGGCCCATCGCGTAAACCAGATCGGCGTCGCCGTCGCCATCCACGTCGGCGACGATCACGGGAATCGACGCTTGGCCGAGCGCAAACTCAGGGTGCCAGATCCACTCGCCTTTCCGGCGATCGACGGGCGCTTCGAGCCAGCCGTTGGGGCCGATGATGTCGCCGCGGCCGTCACCGTTGATATCGCCGAAGCCACCGCCGTGGCCAGAGGAGGCGATGGGGAGGTTGTGGCGGACCCATTTCGGTTCGGCTTTCGGCGCGGCGGGGAGCAACTCCCACCATGCGGAAAAATTACCGCCGCGCGGGAGCAGGTCGAGCTGGCCATCGCCATCGATGTCGTAGAGCCGGCCCGTCTCCATGGCGCCGGGTTCGGCGATCAGGTGTTTCTTCCATTCACCGAGACCGGGGCCGGGATGCTCGACCCAGAAGAGGGAACGGCTGCGCCAGTTGACGTTGATCAGGTCGGTCCAGCCGTCGCGATTTACGTCCATCTCGAGGTGCGAGTAGCCGTCCCAGTTCGGTGGCACGCCGAGTTTTTCGACGTCGCGGACGAAGTGTTGTTTCCACCGCGGCGCTTCGTACCAGAACCCGCCGCACACGATGTCGAGTTTACCATCCCGGTTGACGTCCATCACGGAGCACGCCTCGAACGTCGAGTCGGCGTTGATGGTATGGAGGCGGAACGGCAGGTCGGCGGACCAGAGCGGAGCGGTGAAGGCGAAAACGAGCGCGCCGGCAAACGCGAAGCTTCCTAGCCAGAGTTGGGGGCGGGGCATTAACGGAGACGTTAATTTCGGCGAAACGGCGGACAAGCTCAATGCCGAGCGCACCGTTTGCAGTGACGCGGCGTGGCGGGGGATTTTACCCCTATCCAAAAAACACCGGCGTGACGCCCAGACTGCCGTTCAGTCCGCTGCACCGGCCTCGACCGGACGAGCGGGGATCACGACGTGCCAGGGACGACCACGGGATCAACCGCCACGCCTTCGGACCTTAACCGCTGAAGTTTGTAGGTGAGCGCGCGGCGGCTGATGGCCAACTCCTTCGCGGTCTCAGTCCGGTTGTAGTTGTTTTTCCGGAGGGCATGGAGAATCGCCTCGCGTTCAATCTGCTCCAGGCGCTGCGCCTCGGCGGGGGCGAGCGCAGGCACGGCCACGTGGGCGACAATTCGCGCCGGCAAGTGCTCCGGCAGCACGATTTCTCCGCGAGAAAGCAGCGCCGCCCGCTCCATCGCATTGCGCAACTCGCGCACATTGCCCGGCCACCGATAGTTCAGCAAACAGGCCGCGACCGAAGCGGAGAAGCGTGATTTCTGCCGAGAAAACAGCCCGATGAAATAAGTCGCCAACGGAATAATATCTTCCGGGCGCTCACGTAACGGCGGGAGGTGAATCTCCATTACGTTCAGCCGGTAAAACAGGTCCTCACGAAATTGTCCGGCGGCGATCTGCGCCTCCAAGTCGCGGTTGGTGGCCGCGAGGACGCGCGCGTTGGTGTGAAAATCCCGCCCCGAACCAATCCGGTGAAAGGAACCATCATGGATCACGCGCAGCAATTTGGCCTGCAGCAGCAACGGCAAGTCACCAATTTCATCCAGAAAAATCGTCCCGTGGTTGGCCTCTTCGAAGCGTCCGATCCGCTGTTGGGTCGCACCGGTGAAGGCACCCTTTTCATGCCCGAAGAGTTCGCTCTCAATGAGGTTTTCCGGAATCCCCGCGCAGTTCACTTTTACGAGCGGCCCGGCCGCCCGCGGGCTCCAGCCGTGGATGACTTCGGCCACGACTTCCTTCCCCACCCCGCTTTCACCCGTGATCAACACGCGCGTCTCCGAGGGCGCGATTACGGCGGCGTCACGAAAAACGCTCTGGATCAGCGGGCTGGCCGCCACCACTCCGACCGGAAGAGTGCTCTCCGTTTTACTCGAAAGTGGCGCGACGCCCCGCCGCTCAGTCGCGAGCCGCACGGTCGCGATGAGTTCATCGAGATCGATGGGTTTGGCCAAATAATTGACCGCCCCGTCGCGCATGGCGGCGACTGCGCTACGGATATCAGCAAACGCCGTCACGAGGAGCACGGGGAGCGTCGGGTGCTTTTGGCGGACGCGCCGCAAGGTTTCGATCCCAGACATACCCGGCATCCGCACATCGCTAATCATCATCGCGAAGGGCGTCGCGAGTAGCAGCTCCAGCGCGGCTTCGCCCGATGCCGCCGATTGCGTGAGGTAGCCTTGCGTGCGCAAAAACGTTTCGAGGAGACTGCGCTGGCCGCGATCATCGTCGACGATGAGAATGGAGACGGCGGCGGAGACGTCGGGCTTCATGCGGCCGGCACGGTGAGGATGAGTCGACTAAACCGAAAGAGCGCACCGTGCGGCACGTTCGCATCGCAGGTCACCTCCCAGTGGTGCGCGGAGGCGATCTGGTGCACGATCGCGAGCCCAAGTCCGACCCCCTTCGGTCGCATCGTCACGTAAGGTTTGAAAATATTGGCCCGTTCCGCAACGGCGACGCCTGGGCCGTCATCGCTGATTTCCAAAACCGCCTCGCGGGGCCCGATCGGCGTCAGCTTGATTTCCACGCGCCCCCCGGGCCCCACGGCTTGCAGCGCATTCAACAGGACGTTGAACAATGCCTGCCGGAACAACTGCTCATCGGCCTCGACGACCAACGGAGATTCCAGCGGCACCAGCGTAACATGTTTTTCCTCGATATCCGGCACGAGCGTGCGGGCGACGTCGGCCACCAACCGCCGCACCTCGACGGGGCCCAGATGGGCCTCGCGCGGCTTCGAGTAGTTGATGAATTCATTCAGCTGCACCGTAACGCGATCGGCCTCCTCGATGATGGTCGACGCGTGCTCCTTGAGGTTCGCCGAACTGCCGGCCTGCATCGCGATCATCTGCGCCAGACCACGAATGAGATTGAGCGGATTGCGCGTCTCGTGCGCCAAACCGGCGGCGGCGAAATTCATGCCCTTGAGATGGGTGTTCATCTCCCCCGCTTTGACCAGACGGATCTGTAATTCGGAATTCTTCGAGAGATTGCGCCAGGCGAGCACCGAGAGCACCGCACCGCCGAGCGCGAGCAAACTGACCAGCGACCGGAGAAGTAAATCGCTCTGCACGGTCCGGCGCATTTCCGCCGTGGACATGGAAATCACCAGACTGTGGGCACCCTGTTTTTGAATCACCGCATCATAGTCCTCTCGTGACATCCACGCGGGACGACTAAAGAGGGGCCGGGACACCGCGGCACCCGCAGGCTCTGTCACGGGAGCCGCGCCGGGCTCAGTCGGCCGCCGCGATGCGGTCGGACGAAATGGGCGCGTGAGCCGTTCATCGGAGACGACGATCGCGGCCGGTGGGCGAACGCCGTCCTCAGTGGCGGCCGCACCCAGATCCATCAGATTGAGAATCGTCAGCGAGAGCTCACTCCAAAAGACCCCGCGCGCGCGGAGCATTTCGGGCGTCAGCTCCACCGCATGGCCGGCGCTCGCGATCGGTTCACCCGTGGCGCCAAGAATCGCAATGGACTCCAATTCATCCGGGCGAATCAAATCTTGCAGCGCTGACTGTAGGCGTTCCTTCGATACCACGATCCCGTTGCGACGCTGGGAGCGAACCACGACGCCGAGCGTCGACGTAATGTCGCGCCCGCGATTGATCAGCGCCTGGGCGGCGCCACGCTTGAAGCGGAAGTGTTCCTCAATCTGCCACCCGCAGATCCCCAAACCGCAACCGATCAGGGTGACGGAAACGACGAGGTTGCGCTTTGCAGACGGCCAAATCATGGGAGGCGTGGATACACTCAGCCCCAGAGCCCGCGCCGTTCCAAGCCCGCAATCAGGGGTTGCCGATGAATTTCTTCATTTCCTCTTTTTCGAAAGTCTTTGGAGCCAATTCTAGTTTCGAGCGTTCGTCCTTGGCGATGCCCGACAAATCGTTGGGGTCCATCACCACGTGCGGCGTGAGGAAAATCAGCAATTCCGTCTTTTGGTTCTTCTTAATGTTCCGTTTGAACGCGTAACCCAACAGCGGGATATCACCGAGGATCGGCACCTTGTTTTCCTGATCAATCACCTGAGTGGAAATCAGACCGCCGATCACGACGGTTTGGTCGCTGGGGGTCACGACGACGGTGTCGGCGGAGCGCTTGTCGATCACCGGAGAATTGACGCCCGTCGAGATCGGGACCGTGGTCGCGCTGAGCGACGAGATTTCCGGCGAGACGATCATCTCGACCAAACCGGCCTGCGTGATAAACGGCGTCACACGTAAAATGATACCGACATCCTGGTAGGAGACGGTGTTGATCGTCGTGTTATTCGTATCGCTGACGCGCGAATTGGTAATGAGGGGAATCGACTGACCGACGAGAATGGTCGCCTGCTGACTGCTCCGCGTGAGAATTGAAGGCCGGGAGAGAATTTCGGTCTTATTAACGGACGAGAGCGCGTGAATTGTCGCATTCACATTTCCGCCCAGAATTTTGTAGAACGCACCGTAGGACGTGGGATCGGTCAGTGCGCCGGCGACACCGAACTTGGTGAGGGCGTTGCCTTCGGGGTTGTTCTTAACGGCGAGCCGACCCTCGAAGGAAGCCTCCGCTCCGAGGTCGAGCCCCTTGTCATGCGTGACTTGGAGGAAGACCACATTGATCAGCACCTGCGGCTTCGGCTTATCGAGGCTCGCGATGATGGTCTTGATGTTTTCGTTGGTCTCGTCGTCGGTCACCACGATCAGGCGGCGCGACTCCAAGTCGCTCGTGATCGTCGCATCGCCGACCATGGTCGAGTTGTTATATTGACGGCTGGACGCGCCGCCGCTGCCCCCGCCACCACCACCGCCGGTGCCTCCGGTTCCCGTGGAACGGGTCGGGGTCGTCGGGGCGCGAGTGGGCGTCTGCGTGGGGCGGGTTTGGGCCAGAAGATCGGCAGCGAGGAACAGAGAAATTCCGACCGTGAGCCACGAGCGAATGGAAAAACGAGATGGATTCATAGGAATGCCTTAGGAGGGAAATGCGCGACTGAGTGGGTTAGCGACGGCCACTCGTGGAGAGCGTGTTGTTCGTGGAGGTGGTCTGGCTGTTGTTGGCGGCCCGGGTGGCCAGCGGATCGGTCTGCGTGGACGTCGTCGCGCGCGAGTTGCTCGATTGGAAAAGATTCTTGAGGACGGTTTCGACCTGCTTCACGTCGGCATTCTCCATAGTGTAAACGAACACCTTTTGTTTGCGGGCCGTACTGGCATCCAATTGCGCGATGATTTCGCCGATTTCCGGCATCGCGTCTTTGCTGGCCGTCACAATCACCGAGTAGGTGCGGGCATCGGCAATCGCGACCACCGGCGTCGAGCGCGACGTCGAGGCGGAGCCACCTCCACCGGTGCGACTACCTCCGCCAGTGCGACTACCGCCACCCGTGGAGCCTCCGCGTCCACCAAAGCCCGGAAATCCGGGAAAGCCACCGGTGGCTCCACCGCGGCTGGCATTCGCGCCTTGGCCCTGACTCGGACTCGAAAAAATGTTCGTGATCAGCTGAGCCATTTCTACCGGGTCCGCGTTCTTTAGCTGGAACACTTTCATGGTCGACACGGTGTCGGCCGAGGTGTCCAGGGCGGACACGATTTCCACGATGTGGCGGACATTGATATTGGTGTCGGTGACGACGAGCGAGTTGCTGTCCTGATTAGCGGTGAGCGTGGCGGAACCGGGGATCAGCGTCGCCAGATCGCGCGCGGCCTGAGTGGCGTCGATCCGGCGCAACGGGATTATCTGCATGACCAGCTCCGCGTTCATGGGGATCTCCTGCGGATCATTGCCGGTGCGGATGGGGATGTTCTTCTTCTTCGCTTCGTCCTTGGAGCTGACGATCAAGCTACGCCCCTGCACGCTGGCGCTGTAGCCGTTTTTATTGAGTGCTTGGTTGAGCAACTGCACGGCCTCCTCGCGCGTGACCGGCTGCGAACTCCACATATCCACGGTGCCGCGGACGGGTGTTTCTAGGACGATAATGAAACCGGCGGCGTCGCTCATGTAGTTGAGCACCGTCTCGAGCGGGGCGCCGCGGAAATTGAAGCGCAACTCGGCTGGTTTGGACGCGGGGCGCGTGGCCGTCGGCCGAACGCTCGTATCCGGAGCAGCGGCCTTCACCGGCGCAGGCGCGGGGGCGGGAGCGATATTTTGAGCTGACGCGCCAGCGGCAATGGCGGCGAAGCCGAGCAGGAGAGACGGGGTGAATCGGGTAGTTTTCATTGTTTCAATTGTTGTTGGCGTTTCTCCATCAGACGGCGGAGTGCATCGGAGGCATCGGCCGGGATAGCGAGGGGCGCCCCCGAGCCAGGATTAGCAACGGCTTCAGCGGCGCGCGCTTCACTGCGCACGGTTTCAGCGCCGATCACCGACCACTCACCGCCCTCGGGGCGACGGAGCTGTTGTCCCATTTTCAAGGCGAGGGGCTGGGAATCGCGTTCGAGTTCGACGCTGTCGGCCGTGATCCCCTTGACCGTAAATTTCCCGAGCGCGCCGCCTTCGTTGAGGGCCTTGCGGTAGGCGGTATCGGGACTGTCGAAAAAGGCGAAGAGGCCTTTCTCATACTGCATGGTGCCCACAAAGGAGATGACCTCGGTGCGGGGCGGCGGCGTCTCCGAAGAGCGACTACGGCTGACGCGATTCGGATTAAAGATATTCCGGTCGCCGATAAGCCGATACGTATCAAAAGTGGGCCCCGTGGGCGTCGCGACCTTCGCACGGTCGGCGCTTTTGGACTTGGTGGTGGTCTTCGCGGCCGGCTTCGGCTCCGCGACCGCAGGCTTCGCGGGCGCTGGGGACACCTCTGCGGCAAAGCCGACTCCGCAGGCGAGCGCCAAGGCGAGCGCGAGCGCACTGAGCGAATGAAGCGTGTTCATAGTTTGCCCTCCAACGGGGACATCCGGAGCCCACTAACGATGAGGCCGAGGGTGAGTTTATTTCCACCCTCGTCACGGGCGGTCAGCTCGACTGAGTCGACGCGCAGGGCAATCGGAGATTTTTCCAGCTCATAGAGAAAGCGGCTGAGCGTAGCGAGCGTCCCGGTGGCATCGACGCGACATTCGAGCGTCGAATAGCGATCGGTGCCGCGTTTCCATTGGGGCTTGATGGAGCCGAGTTCGATGCGGTTGTCCCGCCCCCAACGGTCGAACGCCGAGATCAGATCCTGCTCAGCCTGCGCAGCGTCCTTGGGGAGCGCGCCCGTCTGCATCTCCGTCCATTTGCGCTGAGTCTGGGGTCCGCGCTCGATCAACCCGCGGCCGCGCGCCACGTCTTTCTGGAGTTTTACGATTTCGGCGGCGTGCGTCTTCCACGTAGTGGTGAGCGGGGTGATCAGGACGGCATCCAGCACGTAGAGCGCGATCACGGAGGCCGTGGCGATCAAGAGCACTTTCTGGCGATTTTGTGGATTCACATTCATGAGCCGGGGTTTCCTTTCCAACGAAACGTAAACGTAAACTGCGCGGGGACCTTGCCACGAATCTGCTCCACCTTCACGGCCTGAATTTCCTTCACTTTGCGCAGTTGGTCGAGGGTGCGCAGCAGCGAAGCGTTATCCCGGGCCGTGCCGCTGATGCTGACGGTCTGCGTGGTCGTCCCGTGAATTTCCACGGAGCGCGCGGTCACGCTGCCGTTATCGGGGAAGCACTCGGTCACGCGGGTGAGGATCGTCAGGTTGCGGTACGATTCGTCATACCACGGGCGAAATTCACGGATGCGATCCTGCACCACGTCGAGCGCCTTCACGTCGACCGCCATCGCCTCCCATTCGGAGCGGAGCGACCAACGGCTGAATTCTTGCCAGGCGAAGACCCCCAAGGCCAAGACGGCCGCGCCAGCCACCGCGAAACCCGCAGTCGCGAGCCGTTTCGAGTTGTAACGGACCAGCAGCATCGCCCAACGGCCAGGGTGCGGCGGCAGAAACTCCAAATCTGGGCCTTCCGACGCCACCCATCGCGCCGCTAATTGCTCGGCAATCTGATCGGAAATCGGTTGCGAGGACACCGCGCCGCGCGTGACGGCCAATCCTTCGGCAGCCGCCCATGCGGTGAGTTTTTCCGCCAGCTGACGGCTCAGGGTGGCGTCGCCGCAGAGCGTGAGTTGCTTGAGCTCCGCCCGCAAATCGGCCGGCACTTGCTCGAACGTAATGCGCAGCTCGCGGGCGACCGCATTGCCGTTCACCACGTGCTCTCCCACCTCGGATTCGACCGACGCTTCGCACGTGCGCAACGCCGCAATCCCGCCACCGACCGAAATCAACAAAGCCGCGCCCTGGGGTTCGACGGCGACGGTGATGCGCCCCTTCCCGGCAGGAGCAATGACCTCGGGCAACGCTGCGAGGCCGAGCGAGAAACTGACCACCTTTAGCCCGGCGGCCTTCAACGCGCCGGCCAATTGCTCGAGCTGGTCTTTGCGCACGGCCAGCTGAGTGACGTAGGCCGCGCCGGCGGAGCGGTGGAAAGAACGCGCGATCTGCAACTGCGACGGATCGCAGGGGAATCCCTTCTCCGCCTCGATCTGCAGAAAACTGTTCGCATCTTCCGGGGCGAGCTCCGGCACGAGGGTGTGCTGGCTCATGACCCAACTCGCCGGGAGCGCGACCACACACTGGCGCTCGCGAATCCCGGCGGCATCGAGGTGATTCTTGATCTCTCGGCCCACGAGCTCGGAGTCCGCATGCAAGATATCCAGCGTGAGGGCGGCGGAAGCGGCCTTCACCACTTCGTTGACGCCCTTGGCGCGAGTGACGTGGCAAGCCCGCATGTGGCCGTCGGCGAAGGCGAGGCCGACGACAGAGGCTAGTCGTTTCTTAGTTTTCCGTTTCGTAATCACGATGAATTATTCGTTCCTTTGAGGGTTTGCCGGACTTGCAAACCGAGAGCCCAGCCATAGGCGCTGAGGTCTTGGTGGAAAATAATCCGGGGAGTGCTGGTGCGGGTATCGAAAACGACTTTCTCGCGGCAATAGCCACGACCGAATCGACCGACCGCCGCAATGTCGGCGGTAAACTGATAGGACTGATCGGTGATGTAGCGGCCAGCTTGGCGGATCGCAGCGGGCGGCAACACCTGCGTGAGCCACGCAAACGAAGTGAGTGCGTCGGGATGGGTGACTCGGTAGGCGGCGAGCGTCGAGGCATTCGCGAGGCCAATACCGGGGATGCAGGCGAGGACGGCCTCGCTCGCGGTGTTGACGTTGACCAGCCCTTGTTGCGTCGCCCCCGTGGCGGTCGTGATATCCGCGTGGATCAAAACGAATTCCTCGGCGGTCATCCGGCTCACGACCATAAACTCGGCGACGCTGGTCAAGTCAGGTCGCGCCGGCTGGCCGCCCGGGCCACCCGGACCGCCTTGGCCAGTCGGCGGACCAAAGGCGAGGTTGACGATCGTGGCGACCCGCTGCTGTTCGATATTCTTCGAGAGGAGAAGCTGGATGAGTTGCTGGCGATTCTGGCCGCTCCCGTTGGTGACATTCACGCGCCGCGTGCCGTCGGCGCGCGTGTTGGGCTGACGACTGTAAACGGTGACGTATTCAAAAATCCCCGCCAGCAACTGGCCGTCCTGGTCGTCACGAGGGGCGGACGACTCGCCATCGTCCTCGTTGGCATCAAGGGCCCCATTGCGGTTCGTGTCTTCGCCGAGGAGAATATCCAGCGTCGCACCATCAACGAGCCGGAGTTCGTCAACGGACTCGAAGGGTCCCCCTTTGTTCAAGCGGGGAGGATCGAGGCGGGCATAGGCGCTCTCGGAACCGCCGCCGGTTTCGCCGCTGTCGCCGCCGCCGGCCTGCGCATTGGCTGCCCGGCGCCAGCTGATAATGGCCTCGACGAGTTCCGGCGTCATGCTCGGGAGCTCCGTCAGCATCGCGCGCGTCGCCGTGTTGAGATTGAGCTTCGACGCTTCGTCGATGAGGCCGAAGACGGGCGCGGACGTCGGGATCTGACTGTTGTCGCGACCGATCATCCAGAACTGCGCTTCACCCACGGGCAGCGCCTCGGACTTGTAATCGGCGACATTGGGGACCGCGCCGTTGGTCGCGAAATTAGCGAGAATGTAGCCCGCATAGCGAATCCCCCCGGCGACCGCCTGACGGGCCTCGATCTCCGTGACCCGATTGTCGGCGGCGCGCAGCTCCGCGCTCATCGAGTTCGCAAAATAAAGCGTCAGCGAGACGAGGCCGAGGCACGTCCACATGACGATAATGAGCACCGAGCCGCGGCGTGAGCGGAACGGAGACAACGAGCTGAAGGCAGCGCGCGCGATCATTCGAACCCTCCCCCGCTGGCAGCCGCCTCGGTCTGAGTCGTCGTGGTGGTCGCGAATACCGGCACCACCAGCTCGATGGGTCCGCCGGTTTCGACGTTGCTGCCCGGACGCGCCATCACGAGGCGGAACTTAATCGCCGTGGGCAACGTGGACGTGACGGTGGAATCCCAATCGCGAACCCAATCGGTGCCGTCGTAAAACTCGATTTCGGCCGAGGCGACGTCCGCCAGAATTACCTGCTGGTCGTCCGGACCGGTTTCCTGCACCGGGAGGAGATTGCGGGTGATCGCGCGCACGAGCGACTTGCCGTTGGTGCCGTCGGTAGACGGAGCGAGATAGTAGGCGATTTTCTGGACTTCGGAGAACGGATTCCAACCATCGATCTTACCGGAGTTCGTGTAGAAATCGGCACTCACCCGATCCCCGGTCGGATCGTTCGGCGACGAGGAAAACTCGGTCGTCTGGAGTGGCCCAGCCAACACGGTGCCGTTGCCGCCGGTCGGCAACATGAGCCCGGCGAGGTCGCGCCGCACGATGCCGAGGGCGCGCTGCTGCGTGAGATCGGAGTCGATTTTTTCGTGCGTAGTGTTGTGCAGCCGGAGTGCGCCAAAAAACGTCGTGTTGATCGCGAGCAAGACAATGGCCGAAACCGCCGTAGCGATCAGCAACTCCAGCAGCGTGAAGCCGCGGGTCGAACGAAGGGATGGGCGACGGCGCTTCATCACAGTGTGGATAATGAACCGGCGGCCGCGCCGGTGCCGGCGTTGGGGTCAAACAGCGTGCTGGCACTCACGTCGTAGCTGTTACCCTGAATTGAAAAGACGACTTTTACCGTCAGCTGCGTCATCGGGTCTTCACCCCACGGCTCGGACTGCATCGTCCACGGATAACTTGTGTCGCCGTCGATTACGGTCCCGCTCGACGAGGTTTGGTTGATTTCCCCGGTGACGATCAGTTCGTTGATCATCCGCTCGGCGAC
>CAMCHO010000162.1 GCA_945874455.1 Opitutus sp. GAS368
ATTTTTTAAGGGGCGCGTGGAGTTTCACGAGTGGGAGCATGACGGTGGGCCGAAGCGAGTACTGGGCGTGGACATTCCGGCGGGGCTAGGGGCGAGCGATCTGGATCGGGTGCTGGAAATCTTGGTGGCGCATCCGAGCACGGCGAGGCATGTGGCGGAGAAATTGTGCCGGAAGTTCATCGCGGATGAACCGCCGACCGAGGCCGTGGCGGCGACGGCGGCGGCCTTTGCGGCGTCGGGAGGAGATGTGCCGACGACGTTGCGGGCGCTGTTTGCGACGGAAGAGTTTTGGCAACCAGCGGGGCGCGGCGGGAAGTTTAAGCGGCCGTTTCACTTTGTGGTGTCGGCGCTGCGCGCGACGAATGCGGAGACCGATGCGTCGAAGCCGCTGGTGGACTATCTCGTGCGGCTGGGGCACGCACCGTTTCGCTACGCGACGCCGGACGGGTATCCGGAGGCGGCGTCGCATTGGCAGAGCTCGCTACTGTGGCGGTGGAACTTTGCGAGCGCGCTGGCCGGCAATGGGATTAAGGGCACGAAGATCGCGGCGGTGGAGTTATGCGAGCGGTTGGGCGGCGACGAGGGATTGATGGCGACGGTGCTGGGGCGTCGGGCGAGTGACGCGGAGCGCGAGGCGTATCACGAATCTGGATCGGGGTTGGCGCTGTTGTTGGCGTCGCCGGCGTTTCAATACTGCTAACGCGTGGTGCGACATGCATTTTGAACCCCGGATGAATACAGATGGAGACGGATTACAGCCGCAGGGACTCGGCGGCACGCGGCTGCGCGGTGCAGATGGAATCGCCCGCAAGCGGGCTCCTGCCTGGAGGGACTGACGATGGCTTCTCCCCAAGCAGTAATCTCGGGAAATCGCGACGAGCGGCGGACGCTGGTGGTGATCTTTTTGCGCGGGGCGGCAGATGGGTTGGCACTCGTACCGCCGGTGACGGATGATCACTATTATCGAGCGCGGCCGCGGTTGGGGATTTTGGCGAAGGACGCGGTCAAGCTGGACGAACGCTTTGGACTGCATCCGAAACTGCGTCCGCTGGAGTCGGCGTGGCGCGAGGGGGAGCTGGCGATCGTGCATGCGTGCGGGACAGAGGATCAGACGCGTTCGCACTTCGAGGCGCAGGATCTGATGGAGCACGGCGGCGTGGTCGCGGGCGGATGGCTTGGGCGATATTTACGTACGCGACCGAGCGAGACCCGCGGGGCGCTTGCGTGCGTAGCGGTCGGCAAAGCGCTTCCGGAGTGCCTGCTCGGAGCGCCGACGGTGACGGTGATGCAGAGCCTCGAGGATTTTGCGATCGCGGGACGGACGCCAGCGTTGGGGACGCAGCTGGAGAAGCTCTATGCGATGCAACGCGGGCAACTCGGCGCGGCGGCACGGGATACGTTTGCTGCGTTGATGCGAATTGAGGCGATGCGCACGACGAAGTATCGGCCGGACAACGGGGCGACGTATGGGCGCGATGAATTTTCAAACGGGCTGAGTCAGTTGGCGCGGTTGGTCAAGGCGGACGTCGGGCTGGAAGCGGCGTCGATTGATCTGGCGGGCTGGGATTCCCACTTTGCGCAACAGGGACAGGTTGAGGGGCTCGCGGGAAAACTGGCGGACGGACTGGCGGCGTTTCGCAAAGATTTGGGCGCGAGGATGACGACGACCACAGTGGTTGTAATGACGGAATTTGGCCGAACGGTGGAGGAGAATTCGTCATTTGGCACAGACCACGGGCGCGGATCGACGATGTTTGTGCTCGGTGGCGGCGTGCGGGGCGGTCGGATACACGGTGAGTGGCGGGGGCTCGCGCCAGACGTGCTGGAGAAAAGAGGCGTGCTGGAGGGCTATGGGGATTTGCCGGTGCTGAACAACTATCGCAACGTGCTCGCGTCGGTGTTGGCGCGGCAAGTGGTGGGGTTTGGTGCGGTGGACATGGCGAGTGTGTTTCCGGCGTTTGCGGTAAAGCCGATGGAGATTTTTGGGTAACGGGAGGGGTGAGACCGCGCGACACGATGGTGGGCGGACATCGCCTGATCGGCGAAGCGCGCGGGCGGGGAGCCGAACCGCTCGCTGGCGCTTGCGGTTACGGGCGGGTAGGGCTGTCGTGCCCGCACCCCTCATGACGAAGTGAAGCCTTTTCTCCGACCCAGATTTCACTCTTCATTGCGACCATGTCCCTCTACATCGGCATCGATTCTGGAACTCAGAGCGTTAAAGCGGTCGTCCTCGACCTCGGCACCCGCAAGGTCATGGCCGAGGCGCGCGCTCCGCACACCTTGATCGCGGGGTTGCCGGTCGGCCATATGGAGCAGCATCCGCAGGAGTGGACGGCCGCCCTGGATTTTGTGTTGAGCGAAGTAGCCGCAAAAATCGATGCCACGCGGGTGCGGGGGATCGGCGTTTCGGGACAGCAACACGGCTTCGTCCCGCTTGACGCCGACGGCAACGTGATCCGTCCGGCAAAGCTGTGGTGCGACACGAGCACGACGGCGGAATGCGCGATTATCACAAAAAAGCTCGGGGGGCCGAAGGCCGCCATTCGCAAGACAGGTAACCTGATTCTCCCGGGTTTTACCGCGCCCAAGATTCTTTGGCTCAAACGCCACGAACCGGCACACTATGCTAAGTTGCGTCATGTGCTGCTGCCTCACGATTACCTGAATTTTTTCCTGACCGGAAACTACTTCATGGAATTTGGCGATGCCTCCGGCACGGCGCTGATGGATGTCCGCAAGCGCACGTGGTCGCGCGATGCGATCAATGCCATCGATAAAAAACTCGCCACGTGGCTGCCGCCACTCTCCGGTTCGCACGAGGCGGCCGGACGGTTGCGCCCGGAGTTGGCCACGCGCTACGGATTCCCGCTCGACGTCGTCGTGAGTGCCGGTGGTGGCGACAACATGATGGGCGCGATTGGCACCGGCAACGTCGTCCCGGGGGTTGTTACCGCGAGTTTTGGAACGAGTGGAACGATTTACGCCTACGCTGGAAAACCGGTGATCGATCCGGCCGGCGAAATTGCCGCATTTTGCTCTTCGACCGGTGGCTGGCTGCCGCTCTTGTGCACCATGAATGTCACGACTGTGACTGAGCAGGTGCGAGCGTTGTTTGGCCAAAATCATGCGGCGTTGAATGCCGCGGTGGCCGCTGCGCCGGCTGGTGCCGGCGGGCTGCTGCTGCTACCTTATTTGGCAGGCGAGCGGACGCCCAATGTCCCCGCGGGGTCGGGTGTGTTGTTGGGTTTGAACAATCAAAATTTCTCCTCCGGGCACATCGCGCGTGCAGCCATGGAGGGCGTTACCATGGGCATGAACTACGGTCTGCGGCGCCTCGCCGCACTCGGAGTGAAGGCGAAAGAAATTCGCGTAACTGGCGGTGGGGCCAAATCGCCGGTCTGGCGTCAACTGATGGCCGATATCTTCGGTGTGCCCGTGGTGGCGATGGTCGAGGACGAAGGGGCGGCACTCGGCGGTGCGCTGCAAGCCGCCTGGTGCGTCGCGCTGAGCAACGGAAACCCGAAGGCGAAGCTTTCCGACTTTACGACTGGCACAGTCGCACTCGATGAGGCGACGCGCTGTGCGCCGAACAAAACCAATCTGGCTCGCTATCGCGAACTTCAGACGCAACAGGACAAACTAAGTTTGGCGCTGCGCGACGTGTTCCTGACACAACGGAAAATGGCGTCGGCTTGTTGAAAAAAACGACCAAGTTATCCCGGAGCCCGAGGAGCAGACGCCAGCAATCAGTTCCGCTCGGCTTTGACGGGTTTCGAGGTCTTGCTCTCTACGAATTCGCGGATGACGGCCATCCGTTCGCGTTGACGCTCTTCGTCTGCGATTTCTTCGACCGTGCGGACGGCCTCGTACTTGACCATGGCTTTGCGCATTTTCGTCAACGCCAAGTATTCGAGCTGGCGGATACGTTCGCGAGTGACGTGAAATTTCTGGCCGACTTCTTCGAGGGTAAGTTCGTCGCGACCGTCGAGACCAAAGCGGAGCTTGATGATTTCGGCCTCTCGTTTGTCGAGTGAGTCAATCATCGCATGCAGATCGCTATTGCGATTTTTGTCCTGCAGGCCCTCGCGTGGGCTGACTGCGTTATCGTCACCGACGATTTCTCCAAAGGTACCGGAATCGCCGCTCTCACTCAGGGGGGCGTCGAGCGAGGCGGGCCGGACGCTAACAGATTTTAGATGAGCGACCTTGGAGGTGGGGATCTGGAGCTCGATCGCCAACTCTTCATCGGTGGGTTCGCGGCCGAGCTCCTCGGTGAGCTTCATCGCAGTGCGGCGCATCTTGGAAATCTTATCAACCAAGTGCACTGGTAGGCGGATCGTTTTACTCTGATTGGCGAGCGCTCGCTTCATTGACTGCTTGATCCACCATGCGGCGTAGGTTGAAAGCTTACCGCCTTTGCGGGGGTCGAAACGCTCGACGGCTTTGATCAGCCCGATATTGCCTTCGCTAATGAGATCGAGGAGCGGCAGGCCGAAATCCTTATAATCCATCGCGATTTTCACTACGAGCCGAAGGTTGGCGGAGATCATGTGATCGCGAGCGGCTTTGTCGCCGCGGCGGATCCGCTTCGCGAGTCGGATTTCATCCTCGATGGTCAAGAGCGGGGTTTTGCCGATTTCTTGGAGGTAGAGTTGAAGATTGCTGCGCTCTCCGTGGGGAACAGGGGCTTCGGGGGCGGAGCGATCGTTTTTCTCGAGAAACGAAGGTGGGGCGTCCATGGGAGCAGCGTTGAGGACGGTAGCCGACGTCTCCGAGGAGGTGGAATCTGCGACGGCATGCGGAGCGCGAGAGGATTTTTTCTTCGAAGGCATGGGCGGATGATCGAGGGAAAGATTAGAGCCGAGTAGCGGCTGAGTGTTCCGAGTGGATAGCAAAGGGTGTACCAAAAGAGCAACGCGCCGGCAGACAGGGCGGATGCACTTTATTTTCTACGGTGTGCGCAAGATTGGCGCACGGGCATTAAGTCGCGATAACGAGCCGGTAACCGCCAGTCAGACCGCCTCGTCAAGCTTCACGCATCCACTGGACGGACTCCTAAGCCGAGGAAACGCGTCACCCAGCGGGCTCAAAACTGTTCGGCCATCGCGACGGCCTTAAAGAGGGCGGACGCCTTGCTGATGGTCTCTTGATACTCGGAGGTGGGCACGGAATCCGCGACGATGCCGGCGCCGGCTTGGATGTGGACTTTTCCGTCGGCGAGCAAGGCGGTGCGAAGCATAATGCACGTGTCACTGTTACCATCGTAGCCAAAGTAGCCGAGGGCTCCGGCGTAAAAACCGCGCTGCGTGGGTTCGTACTGGGCGATGATTTGCATGGCGCGGATTTTGGGCGCACCGCTGACGGTTCCGGCAGGAAACGTCGCCCGCATCAAGTCATAGGCGGTCTTGTCCGCGGCGATCTGTCCCTCGACTTGCGATACGATGTGCATCACGTGCGAGTATCGTTCGATGACCATCATTTCAGGAACCTTCACCGTTCCATAGCGGCAGACTCGGCCGATGTCGTTGCGGGCGAGATCGACAAGCATGAGGTGTTCGGCGCGCTCTTTTTCGTCCGCCAGAAGTTCTTTTTCGAGCGCAAGATCCTCGGCTGGTGTGACGCCGCGCTTGCGGGTACCAGCGATCGGCCGAATTTCGACCAGCCCATCCGTCAGGCGGACGTGAACTTCCGGGGAGGCTCCGACAATCGAGAAATCGCCGGTCTCAAGAATGAACATATAAGGCGACGGGTTGACCGTCCGGAGCGCGCGATACAGGTCGAGGGGCGATTTCGAAAAGTCTCGGGTGAAGCGCTGCGACGGCACGAATTGGATAATGTCACCTGAGCGGATGAATTCTTTGCCCTCGTCCACGATGTGCTCGAAACGCGCCTGGGTGAAGTTGCCTGCAGGCGCGACGAATTTCCCTGGATCGCTGAGCGGGACTGGCGCGAGGGAGCGGGGTTGCCGTAGCAGGGTGTAGAGCGCGTTTAACTCGGCGACGGCGGCGTCGTAGGCGGTCGTCGGGTCGGTGCCACGGACGTGGGCGTTCACGCAAAGCCGCAGGGTTTGTTTCGCGCGATCGAAAATCAGCAGCGAATCGGACAACATAAAATAGAGCAGGGGTGTGCCCAAGTCATCGTTGGCTGCGGCAGGCACGGTCGGTTCGATGCGCGTCACATACTCATAGCCGACGAACCCGACAGCCCCGCCGGTGAACCGCGGTAGCCCGGGCAGTGCGACCGGTTGGTGGCCGCGCATCTCCTCTTCGATGAGGGTCAGTGGGTCGCGCGGAGTCGGGACGATCACGGTCGGCACACCCGGAGCCCTGATTTGGGTCGTGACTGGACCACACACGAAAATCTTCCGCGGCCGACAACCGATGAAACTGAAACGGGCGAGGTTTTCACCGCCTTCGACAGATTCAAAAAGGTAGGATGGTCCGGCGCCGTGGAGTTTGGCGTAGGCGGAGACGGGAGTCTCAAAGTCCGCCATCAAATCGGTGTAGACGGGGATGACATTGCCTTGGGTGGCCAGGGTCAGAAACGCGGCTTTGTCCGGGTGGATATTCATCGGCAGGTTTGGGCTTATGCTTGCCGGGTGCGGGTGCGGCAAGGCGGAAGGCAAATCGGGATATCGGAGCGTGGGCTGAACTGCTGGCCTGCGCCCGCTTGCGGCAGTGCCCGCGGCGAATGGCGCCGCTACGGCCGCTCCTCGACGGTAATCGATTTTGCGAAATTGAGGGGATTGTCGACATCGCAAACACGTTCAACGCCGATGAAGGAACAGGACGGTGCACCGGAATGGCTGCGACGCCGGATAATACGGACTCATGGCATGCGGGGATCACTTCACTCAGCAGACGAGCTGAAATTCTTGCGGATTCAAGACCGACGTGTGCGGGATGCGCGGCCAGGCCGACCGCAGTCAACGTGCTGACAGGATAATCACGACGCGCGGCCACCCAGCGTATGTCGGCTGTGCGGAGTCGGTCACGGTCGCGAAGTCCGCGCCACCGCAGAGGGCGTCAGGCGAGCCGGCCCGGGACGTTCATCCGGAACGAATGAGTTCGCTCAGCCCTTCCTCGACGGATACCTCGGCGCGGAAGCCGAGCGCGGCGGCGGCGTGCTCGGGCGCCCCGAGCGAATGGAGGATGTCGCCGGTGCGCGGGGCCCCGTGGAGGAAGGCTGGTGCTTGCGGATAGTGGCGGGCGAACACGCCGATCACCTCGAGCAGCGACGTCGCGCGGCCGGTGCAAATGTTGGCGACACCCGAGGATACGGTCGGTGCGGTGGCGGCGAGAACGTTGGCGCGGGCGACATCGTGGACCGAGATGAAGTCGCGGGTTTGTTGCCCATCTCCGTAAATCGTGACGCCTTTACCGTCACGGTAGCGGCGGTCGAAAATCGAGATAACGCCGGAGTAAGGCGAGGCGGGGTCTTGGCGGGGACCGAAAACATTGAAGTAACGCTGACAGCGAACCGTGAGGCCGAAGGCGGCGCCGTGGCCGAGCAAGAGGGCCTCGGAGGCGAGTTTGGCCGATCCGTAAGGGCTGATGGGTTTTTTATCGGTGGATTCGCGAATCGGAAAATCGGAGGCGTCGCCGTAAATCGCGGCGGAGGAGGCGAAAACAATACGGTGCACGGCGTGCAGTCGCGCAGCCTCGGCCACGAGATGGGTGGCGTGGATGTTGAGGGCGTAGTTGAGGTCCGGGTTCGTCATGCTTTCCTGCACACTGACGAGTGCGGCGAGATGGATAATGGCGTCGGGCTTCGTCGCGGAGACCACCTCGGCGAGCGTGCCCGGAGCGGAGACGTCGCCCTCGTGAAAGGAGAAGTGAGGCGAGGCGAGGGCCGCCGCGAGGTTGGCGCGGCGGCCGGTGCGGAAATTATCAAGACCGATGACGGCGTGGCCGGCGGCCAGCAGACGGTCCACCGTGTGGCTGCCAATGAAGCCGGCGGCGCCGGTGACGAAAACATGTGCCATAGGGCGGAGACTTTCTCAAAAAATGCTGGCGTCAACTCCGGTAGGCGCGCAGGTGTGATTGGTTCCGAACTCACTCGAAATTTCCATGACAAACCAAAAACGTGTGCTGGCAGTTATCATGGGCGGTGGCCGCGGCACCCGCCTCTCCCCGCTGACGCTGGAGCGTTGCAAACCGGCCGTGCCCCTCGCCGGCAAATATCGCCTCGTGGATATTCCGATCAGCAACTGTATTAACTCCGATATTAATCGGATATTCATTTTGTCGCAGTTCCAGACCGCGTCACTGCACCGCCACGTGCAGAACACGTACCACTTCGATCCGTTCGGCGGCGGCTTTGTGGATATTCTGTCGGCGGAGCAGACCGAGAAGAGCGCCGATTGGTATCAGGGCACCGCCGATGCGGTGCGCCGCAATCTCGTGCACTTCCGCGCCTTCCCGCATGATCTCGTGCTGATTCTTTCGGGCGACCAACTCTACCGGATGGACTACCGCAAGATCGTTGAGCAGCACATCGCCACACAAGCGGACGTGACTGTCGCGGCGGTGCCGTTTCCGGTTTCGAAGGTGGCAGGTCTCGGCCTGATGCAGATCAAGGATGATCACTCTATCACGCGTTTCGTCGAGAAGCCCAAGGATCCCGAGGTGATTCAAAGCCTGACACTCAGCGCGGCCCTGGAGTCCGAATTGGCAACCCCGTCCGCGGAAAAACGCTGTCTCGCGTCGATGGGTATCTACGTTTTCAACCGGTCGGTGCTGGCGGACGCGCTCAGCGGGCCGCAGACGGATTTCGGCAAGGAGATCATCCCTGGACTCCTCGGTCAGAAAAAACTGTTTGCCCATATTTTCGAAGGTTACTGGGAGGACATCGGCACGGTGCGTGCGTTTTTCGACGCGAACCTCGCGCTGGCGCAGCCGCAGCCGCCCTTCGATTTTTTCGACGCAGTCGACCCCATCTACACGCTGGATCGCTACCTGCCCGCCGCGAAGCTCAACACGTGCGCCATCGACCACGCGGTCATCGGCGACGGTTCGATCATCACGAATTCATCTCTGCAGCGCTGCGTGCTTGGAGTCCGTAGTTTTATCGGTGAAGGCTCTTCTCTCAAGGATGCCGTGGTGATGGGAGCGGACCACTACGAGACACCCGCGCAGTTGCAGGAGAATACGGTGCTGGGGCGCCCGCGCATCGGCATTGGTGCGAGGTGTGTTATCACAGGTGCGATCGTGGACAAGAACGCGCGGATTGGGGCCGGTTGCGTCCTCATCGCCGCTGGTAAGGCCGACGGCACTTATGCCAACGGGGCCGTCGTGATTCGCGACGGGGTCCTCGTGGTGCCGAAGGGTGCGACGCTGCCTCCTGGCACGACGGTTTAAGGCCGCGGTGGCTGAACAGGTCGGCGCAATACGAGCACCAGGCCGCCGGCGATCAGAAAGATCGAGTAAAACGTGCCGCGACTGACGCCCAGCAAAAGCGAGGCGTCGGGTTCGCGGAACGATTCGCCGAGCATGCGCACCAGCGCGTAGGCGAGCAGAAACTCCCCTGAGAGTCGTCCCGGGTGAGTGCGGGCGACGTCGCTACGCCAGAACCGCCATTGCGCCCACGCAAAGAGCACCGCGCCTTCGAGTGCGGCCTCGTAAAGTTGTGACGGGTGGCGAGGCAAAATGAGGTGAACAGGCGTCCCGGCCGTCGCGCTTTGCGGAAAAATGACGGCCCACGGAACATCCGTGATTTTCCCGTAGAGTTCGCCGTTGATGAAGTTGGCGACGCGGCCAAAAAAAAGTCCCAGTGCGGCGGTAGTCGCGATCAGATCACTCACGGGGAAAAACGAGACGTGGTGCCGGCGCGCAAACAGGATGAGTGCGAACAAGACTCCGACGAAGCCACCGTGGCTCGCCATACCGCCCTCCCAGACCCGCAGCAACGCGAGGGGATCGCGAAAAATCGCCTCGGACTGATAGAGCAGAAAATAACCGAGCCGCCCTCCGAGCATCACGCCAAACACGATGTAGGTGATGAGATCCCCAATCGTGTTGCTGCCAAAGGGGGACCGCCCTGCGCGATGGTAACGATGGAGCAGCCAGACGGCTCCCCCAAACCCGAGCATGTAGGCCAGCCCATAGTAACGAATGCCGACGTTATCCGAAAATCGGATCAGAAACGGGCTAAGATCGTGAACCCAGTAGGCGAGTGGCATGACGGCAGTTTATGCAGGGCCCCTCCGTGGCGAATATATTCGGCGCGGCGCGGTGACGGCCGAAAAGGAACTTGCCGCGCTCGGGCGCGCCGCGCGTAGTTCGCTCAATGAGCGATCTCCACCGCACGCCACTGCGTGATTTTCATGCCGCCCACGGCGCGCGCTTGGTCGATTTCGCGGGTTGGGAAATGCCCGTGCAATACCGGAGCATTCTCGAGGAACACAAAGCGGTGCGTCGCGCGGCTGGTCTCTTCGATGTCAGCCACATGGGCGAGGTCGACGTGCGTGGCCCGGAGGCGGGGAAATTCCTGAATTATCTCGTGACGAATGATGTCGCGAAACTCTACCCGGGCCGCGTGCTCTATTCGCCGATGTGCTATCCGAGCGGCGGCGTCGTGGACGATCTGCTCGTCACCATGCGCGGGCCCGACGATTATTTTGTCTGCATCAATGCCGGCAACGTCGCGAAGGATCTCGCGTGGATTCGTGAGCAATCGTCGCCGTTCCCCGTCACGATCACGGATCGCAGCGACGATTACGCGCTGCTCGCGGTGCAAGGTCCGCGCGCAGCGGAGATCGTCCAGTCGCTCACGGGTGCGAAGCTCGGGCTCGTGCAGTATTACCATGTCACCGAGGGCACCGTCGCCGGCATCCACTGCTTGATCAGCCGGACCGGCTATACGGGCGAAGACGGGTTCGAACTTTATCATGCGGCCGGTGATGCCGTCGCGCTCGCCGAGGCGGTGTTGGCCGCCGGCGCTCCGCGAGGGCTCGAGCTGGCCGGCTTGGGTGCACGCGATAGCCTGCGCCTCGAGGCGGGCTATCCACTTTACGGCCACGAAATCACCCAAGACATTTCACCGCTCACCGCGGGTCTGGGTTGGACGGTAAAGTTGGACAAAGGAGCGGATTTTATTGGCCGCGATGCGCTGGTTGCCGAAAAGAAAAACGGCGCGGTGAATAAAGTCGTTTTCTTCAAAACGGGCGACCGTCGGATCGTGCGGGCGGAAACGCCCGTGCTGGGAGCGAATGGAACCATCGTCGGTCGGGTACTCTCGGGTACGCTGTCCCCCCTCCTCAACGAGTCCATCGGTTCCGCCTTGGTGACCTTAGCCGCAGCGAGGGAAGCGCTCGTCGTGGACATTCGCGGAACAAAACTGAATTTGCATCTGGTCAAACCACCCTTCGTCGAATTGAAAAAGGCCCACCCATGAGCAACGTCCCCTCGAATCTCTGTTACGCGAAATCCCATGAATGGCTG
>CAMCHO010000163.1 GCA_945874455.1 Opitutus sp. GAS368
TGGAGCATCTTTTTCGAGCGCCATTCAAAGGTGCCGGGCTCGAGGCCACGGCCAGTCAGCGCGCCGAGCCGCGCCGGGCTGCGGTAGTTCCAATTGAGTTTCACGTTGAATTTCGGGCGGGAGAGACTCACGCCCCAGCTACCGCTGCGCGGCACGAAGCCGGAGAAATTGCTCGCCCCCTCGCCGGTCGCCCGCTGCGCGCTCACGTTGGCAAATACCTGCATCCCGCGCGCCCACTGCGGCAGAAACGTCAGCGCCTGCTTGTAGTCGGCTTCCAGCCCCGTCATCTGCACCGTGGTGGTGAGGTTGTAATTGGTCGCGACGTCGTAGCGTGCGTAGTCCGCTGGATCGAGGTTGTAGAGCTCGAGGAACTCGGGCGTCGAGGGAAAGGTGATACTGCCGAAAAAGTTTTTGAAATCGCGGCGAAAGGCACCGATCGAAACCTGGCCGACACGCTGGAAGTAATACTCGACCCGGACCTTCGTCGTGCGCGCGCTCCACGGCTTGATACCGACGTTGTTCACGGAGATCCGGTTGTTGCTCGCAGGGGGCAGATCGGTGTCGGGCAGCGTGAGCCCGCCGGAATACTGGTCGAAGTTGGGGCGGCCGATCGACGTATACCACGAGGCGCGGGCGATGAGGCTTTCGCGCACGTGGTAGCTCGCGTTGATATTCGGGAAATAGCGCAGGTATTCCTTGTCAGCGTGGTAGCCGCGATCGATGTAGGTCAGCCGTGACACACCGAGCGCATCCGCCGTCGGGACGATGAGCAGCGGCCGGCCCGGCGTGCCATTCGCCAGATTGGGACCGCGACGGAAGTTTCCCTGCGCGTCGCGCTGGAAGTTTAGCGTCGGATCCGTGAGCGGGCCCTGCGCGGTGACGTTGGTCTGCTCCGCGCGCAGGCCGCCGATGAACTTGAGGCGGCGCTCGAAGAACGCGATGTCGCCGCGCACATAGGCCGACGAGATGATCTCCTGCGCAAACTTCGACTGGTCGATCAGCGAGCGATACGCGCTGTTCGGAGTGTTGGGCACAAAATAAGTCGGGCGCGCCTTGAAGAGGTCGTAGAGTTCTTCCTGGCCGACCCATTGGATTTTGCCGAAGCCGAATGGCGCGATCCGCTGCGAAAACGTTTCGTCGAACACGACGGCGGCGCTGTCGTCGTTGCCGATCGGCGTCGTGCTCGTGCGGCCGTCGGCACCGACAAAATTCCACGACGGCGAATACTTCCGGATGTCGCGCACGGACTGCTTCACTTCGAGGCCGCCCTTGAGCGCCAGCGGGATGCCACGGGGATAAAATTCACGCCGCAGGTTGGTGAAGGCGGTGCGCTGCAGATCCGACGATTCCTGGTCGCCCAGGCTCGCGGAGGTCAGCGAGTAGTTCGCGAGGTTATAAGGATCCACCGGTTGGCCTGCCGCATCGGTCACCGAGATCCGGTTGGGGCGGAGATAAAAATTGTCGTCGAAATTAATCGTCACGCCGTTGCGCGTCGCGACCGAGTTATTGAAGAACCCGCGATACTCGTCGCGATAATGATTACTCGCGCGCGAATTTCCGAAGCCCGCCTCCGCCCTCCACAGCGGCCCATCGTGCCGGTAGGTCAGGGTCGGGGTGTAAGTGGTGCCGGACTTTTGGCGCATGCCGCCGTTGTTGAGCCGGATTTGGCCGGCGCCCGGCTGCCCGTGCGTGAAGGTCGGACTGAAATCCCCCGGGGCCACGCGGTTCACGACGAACGTCAGCATGCGGTTGCTGAGCTCGGCATCGAAGAAGGCCCACTGAAACGACAGCGCGACCCGGTCGTTCCGCGAGAGCTTGTAGTCCATCGTGAAACCGAAGGAGGTGCGCTTGCTAAACTTGTTCGCGTCCTGCACCGCGTAGTCCGAAAGGTAAGGCCGGTCCACGGTGGTATCGGGAAACTGGCTGGCGGGCAACGCGCCGGTACCGGAAACGGTGATTCCATTGGTCACCGCACCCGCCCCGCGCCAGTTGGTCTGCGAAAAATCCTCACTCGTGTATTGGGTGCTGTTGGCACCGGACAAGGTGAAGCCGAATTTTTTATTCACCGGTACGACCCAAGAAAAATCGAAACCCGGCTGGATCTTGTGCGTGGGTGTGACGCGCGGACCGGGCGTTTTTTTCCAGTCCTTGTAGTTGTCCTTCATCATCAGGAATACCGTCGCATTAAAGACCGGCCGCGCCCGCTCGAAGGCCGAGCGCGGCACCATGTTAATCGAGCCAGCGAGGGCCGAGCCCGGCGACTCAGGGGTCGGCGAGTGGTGCACTTCGAAGCGCGCGATGTTGTTCACCGAGGTCTGCTCCAGCTCGACGCTGCGCGAGGTGCCGGAAGACTGCGCGCTGGCCAGCGCGAATCCGGCGATGGTGATCGGCACGTTGTTCGACGGCACGCCGTTCATCGAAATCGTGCGCATGTCGCCGCCGCCGGTGTCCACCGTGATACCCGGGAGAAATTTCAGGAAATCACCGACGTTGCCCTCGACCACTGCGCCGAATTCGTCGGCCGAGACGACGTTGACGATGTTGGCCGCAAACCGCTGCTCGTTGATGGCGATAGCCGCGGCATCCATTTCCTTGGAGGTCTCCACGACGAACTTATCGAGTTTCACCACGCTGCCGGATTTGTCCGCGCCGGGCCGCGCGCTGGCAGCCGTGAGATTGAAATCGCGCTGCACGAGGGCGCCGGATGTGAGGGTCACACTGTCCGTCTGCGGGTCCTGCCCGGTGAAGAAAACCTTCAGGCGCGCGACACCGGCCGGCACGTTGCTCAGCCGATACTGGCCGCTTGAGTCGGTGAACGCTTCCAACGTGGTGCCTTCGACGGTGACGCGCGCGCGCTCCAGATATTCGCCGGTGCGCGGGTTGCTCACGCGGCCCTCGATCGTGCCGACACCCAGCGCCTGGGCGGCGGCGGAAGCGACGAGAAAAACGAGCGGCGCGATCGCCGAAACGAATATGCGCAGGAGGAAACGAGGGGTGGTCATGAGAGGGGTTAAATCAAATTTTTCCGAGCGCGCCGCGACGAGGACTCGACGCAGCGCACGCGAGGCGGCTGAGGCATCGGGCGCGCAGCGAACACCGGCCATGGCGACGCGACGAGCAAAATTTCGTGCGTGGGCCCGACACGGTTGTCATTGCGAGCTTGGCGTGGAGGGCGCACGTAGGCCCACGTCGTCACGCCGCGTTTACGCGACGTCTCAGTGACGATCCGATCGCTGGGCACCGCGACAACGTGATGGCGCCGGAGAGCCGCCGCGACGAGTCTTTGCTCAGAACTCCACGCCCACGCTGCCGACAAACTGGCGCGGTTGCGCAAACGTGTCGCGGTCCACGCGGTATTCGCGGGCAGTCGCGTTTCGCACCACCACGCTGAAGTTCGTCGCGCGATTGAAAAGTTTCGTACGGTAGCTCGCGTTCAAATCGAAGCGGCTCCAGCTCTCGGACCAGCGCTGCGCGTCGCCTTCGCGGCGCGGGGCCATGTAGATGTAGCTGAGACCGAGGCCGGTGTTTTTCAGCGCGCCCTGCGAAAATTCGTAGCGCACGTAGCCGTTGCCGGAGTATTTTGCGGCGTTGGGCGTGCGGCGGCCGAGGAGCGTGAAGGGCACGTTGGCGCCGGTGTTGGCGGTAAACGTCGTCGCGAGCGGCGAGGCAAGCGTGGTGGCGTTGACGGCGATAATCTCGGTTTTGTTAAAGAGGCCGCCGCCGCCGATTTGGAGTTCGCGCACGGGACGCACGTAGAAGTCGATGTCGATGCCGCGCGCGCGTTCCTGACCGCTGAGGTCGATGAAGCCGACGGCGCTGTCGGGGTCGGCGGCGGGCTTACCGCGCGAGACGTTCTTTTTGTCGATGACGTAGTAAGCGACGTTGATCATCGCGCGCTCGCCGAAGAGATCGGTCTTCACGCCGTATTCGAAACTTTTGCCAAACTCGGGCTCGAGCAGCGTGCCCCAGGGTTTCTCGTCGAGGTTGGGCGCGGGCAAGCCGTCCTGCTGGTAACGGGTGAGGAGCTGCGTATCACGTGCGGCAGTACGCGCGGGCTGGAAGGTCACGCGCGGGTTCACCGACTGCGAGTAGAGCATGTAAACCGAAACGGGGTTGGTGACGCGATACGAGATGCCGCCCTGCGGGGTGGTGCGTTGGCGCGCGCCTTCGATCGTGCTCGTGACGACGCCGTCGAAACCGATCGAGTTGGTGCCGGGATTTTTCGTGCTATTGCGCGCAGAGACATCGTCGAAGCGGCCGCCGAAGGAGACGCGGCCGCGGTTCTGGTGAAACGTGGCCGACCAGTTCGCATAAATGGCGTCGCTGGTGTAGCGCTGGTCGTTGTTGGCACCGTTGCTGGCGAAGCCGGAGAGCGGCGTCAGGTTGCGCGCAGCGAAGGCATCACGCGCGGCGGTCGAGGTGGGGCTGTAGATGTTGTAGAAATAATCGACGACATTGGTGATCTGCGTCGTGGTGCCGGGGATGGTGAAGAGCGTGGTGCCGGCGGTGCCGAGCGCGGGGTTGCGCACGAAGGTGCTGTTGTTTTCCCAAACGCGGTCTTCGTTGTGCTCGAAGCCGGTGAGGAGCGTGTTGGCGAGCGGGCCAGTCTTGAAACGCGTGACGAGATCGATCTGGCCGTTGACGCGGCGCTCGCGACGGTTGTTGCCGATCCAGTTCGTGCGGCGCCAGCCGGATTTTCCAGGCGTGTATTGGAGCGTGGCGACGTTGGGATCGTAGCGATAGGGCTGACCGTTGAGGAGACGCGTGTCGGCGAGCGGATCGCCGGTGGCCGCGATGCCGCCGCGGCCGATGAATTCGTAGAGGTGGCGCGCCTCGGGAAACGGATCGCCGCGGGTGCTGTCGAGGTTCCACGAGTTGAGACCGCCGAGGCTCGCGAGCGTGGGAGCGGTCTGCGTCCATGGGTTAATGAGACCGGTGCCGCCCTCACGAATGCTGGAGCGCGCACGGCGGTGGTAGGCGAGGTTGAAGCGCAGATCCATGTTCGCGTTCAGGCGCTGAGTGGCCTCGAGCTCCCAAATGGCGGGCTTGTAATCCCGATACGACGAGGGGCTGTCCTTGATGAAACCGGGGCCGACGTCATCGACCCACTGCGGGGTGTCCACGGGATCGACGAGGCCGAACGCGGCGAAGTAGGACGGATCGCCGCCGCGGTTGAGGGCGCCGGTGGGTTTGAGCGCGAGGCCCTCGGCGGGGCGGATGTTGTCGTGCGTGTTGCTGTAGCGGACGACGACGCTGGTGTGCTGAAAGGGTTTCCACTGGAGCATCGGCGCGATGGAAACGCGCTCGAGGCTGCGCTGGCGCTCGCCTTTATCGACGGTGTAGTAGGTGGCACCGAGGCGATAGTTAAAGGTCTTCGCGGCGTTGAGCGGGCCGGTATTGTCGAGCTCGCTGCGGAACAACCCGTCGGTGCCGGCACTGAGGCGGAGCGTGGTCTTTTTCTGCGGCGAGGGATTTTTCGTGATGTAGTTAATGACGCCGCCGGGCTGGGTCTGGCCGTAGAGGAGGGCGGCAGGGCCCTTGAGGGTTTCGACGCGCGCGATGGAATTCATGTCGGGCGTGGTGAGGCCACGGACACCATTGCGCATGGCGGCGGAGGAGTCGAAGCCGCGGATGTTGGCCTGCGGGACGAATTCGTTGAACGTGCGCGCCGTGCCCGGGATGACGTCGAGCACCTGATCAAGATCGAAGAGCGCGCGGTCCACCATGAGCTGTTCCGTGACGACGTTGATCTGCATGGGCAGATCGCGAATGGCGACGTTGGTGCGGGTTGCGCCGAGGGTATTGGCGGCCTGATAGCCGCGGTCGTTGTCCGCGTTGACCTCGAAAGGCGAGAGGATGACGGCGGAGTCTTTCGGCGGAAGGACGGGCCCCGGTAAGGTTTGGGCCGAGGCGGCAACGGCGGCGGACGCTCCGCACAAGGCGACGCAGAAACGAAGAGTGGTCATGGGGGTTGGGGTCAAAGGTGAGGTGGAAGTCGCTGACGAATCGCGAACCTGCACAGGGCGCGCGGGGCTGAACAGACTAATTTCCAGCGAGGGCACCCCACGATACGGGCGCGTCAAAGTCGGTCGCGCGCCCAGTAATCTTTCTCTTTTCTCTTTCTCTTAATCTTTCTCTCCGGCCGACAAGCTTCGCCGAGCCGGAGCCCTGACGAATGAGAAAGATAAAGCGAAAGAGAAAAGATTGGCGAAACGACTTAGACACTGCCCTGACCCCACGGTACGGGCGCGTCTCACGTGCTTGCCCACGGGGTGGTCGTGGCACGCCTGCCGCCGCCAAAGAGACCCGGCCTACCCCCACGCAGCGCGCAGGAACGTGAACTGCGCCGCGCCCGGCGGCAGCGGGAATGCCCCGCATCGCACCGCGAGAATCGCCTGCCCCACGTGCGCTTCCTCGCCCGCCGTAAATTGTCAGTTCAGTCCGGGGAATCTTGGGCGACTCGATTCAGGGGCAGCGCAGCATCGGCGCAGACGCGGTCTCATGAGGGAGGCAAATCCACCCAGGAAACCGGAAATCGTGCGAACGTTACATCTAGGTGAACTCCGTCGGGAGTGTTCGCGCCGCCCCGAAAAAACCCTTCATCTCATCGCCGGAATCAGGCCCGTGCCTGCTTCCACGGTACTCAACCCGCCCTCGGTTTCATCAGCCACTCGTCAATTATCTATCAACCCTTGAACACCTATCTCGAAGCTCTCCGCATTCAACGTTGGGACGACCATCGTTACTACCATCACAGCCGCATCAACCAGTCGCTGCACTTTGTCAGCGCATGCTGCTTCCTCGTCGCCTACGTGTGCCTGTTCACCGATCCGGCGCTCGCCGGGTTGATCGCGTGGGGTATCTCGATGACCAGCCGTCAAGCCGGGCATTTCTTCTTCGAACCCCGCGGCTTTGACCACGTCAACCACGCCACGCACGACCACAAAGAGGACATTAAGATCGGCTACAATTTGCGCCGCAAAGTAGTCCTGATGTCACTCTGGGCCGTTTCCCCCGTCGTCTTTCTACTCTCCCCTTCTCTCTTCGGTCTGATCGAACCCGCGGCCGGCTGGGAAGGTTACCTGAACCACGTCGGACTCGCTTGGCTTTGCCTCGGCCTCGGCGGCCTGCTGTTCCGCACGTTTCATCTTTTCTTCATCAAAGACGTGATCACCGGCCTCGTGTGGATGTTCAAAATCATCACCGATCCTTTCCACGACTTCATGCTCTATCGGAAATCACCCCTCGCCCTGCTGCGGGGCGAGCTGATCGATCCGATGAATCATGTGAACGGTCACGGAGAAGACGTCACGCCTGAGAACGCGACCGCGGCCAAAACGCTTCCTTGAGCATGCCACGGCGGATAGCGCGGTTGGTCAGGCCGGGACACTCCCACCACCCGTCCGCCTGCATCGCCTGCGCCGCTTGAACGAATCGCACCGCGACCGCCTCAAAATCGGCCTCGGTGTAATTCAGGCTGAAGATCAACCGCCCCGTGCCGATCCAACTTAACGCCAGTCCTTCCGCCCGCAGATAAAACTGGAACATCCAGTTGTAGTGGGACGGCGCCGTGTAGAAAACGGTCCACACCGAAGTGAGGTTGGCCACCTGCACCGGCACCTGCGCCGCGCGCAGACGCTCGTTGAGCCGGGCCGCGCGGCCGTCCCAGCGCTCGTCCATCCCGCGATACCGCGCCTGGACTTCCTCCGTTTCGAGCCGCTCGAGGAAAACCTGCATCGCCCCCATCACGTGCGGATGGGAGTTGAAGGTGCCGCGGGCAAAACAGATGTCGGCCGGGCGCTCTTCGCGAAACCGCCGCATCAAATGCTTCCGGCCGCAGATCGCGCCGACCGGGAATCCCCCACCGAGAGTTTTGCCGTAGGTGACCAAATCCGCCCGCACGCCGAAGTACTCCTGCGCCCCGCCCGGAGCCAGCCGGAAGCCGAGAAACACTTCGTCGAAGATCAGCACGATGCCCCGCGCCGTGCAGACTTCACGCAACTGTTGCAGCCACTGCGTATAGGCCGCGCGGTCAAATTTCGCCCGGCGACTGCTGTCCACGAGCGACGTATCGCCGGGGGCCGCGACGTTCGGATGCAGGGCCTGGATCGGATTGATGAGAACACACGCGACATCGTGCCGGGTGCGCAACACCCGCAGCGTCGCCTCGTCCATTTCTTTCAACGTGTACACTTTTCCCGGCGGCTGGGGATTGCCCGGACCCGGCTGCACGTCGTCCCACCAACCGTGATACGCGCCGCAGAACCGCACGATGTAGTTCCGGCGGGTGTGGTAGCGCGCCAGTCGCACCGCCTGCATCACGGCCTCCGTGCCCGACATGTGGAAGGACACTTCGTCCAATCCGGAAATCCGGCAGAGCCGCTCCGCGTTCCACGCTGCGCAGGGGTGAAAACTCCCGAGCACCGCTCCGAGATCCTTCACCCGCTCACTGCCTTCAGCCATGCACGTCTTGTAGAAATCGTAGCCCATCAGGTTCACCCCATACGAGCCGGCGAGATCGTAGAAACGCCGGCCGTCGAGGTCGGTCAGCATCACGCCGTCGCTCGACGCCAAGAATCCGCCCAGCTTCAGATGATCGCAAAAGTAGCGGCTGAAAGGAAACGGCACGCGGTAGGTGCGCGTGAACCCGATATCGGAGATCCGTTCGCCTGCCGCCATGGATTGGGCGATGGACTGGGGATGCCGTTCCGCGAATTGCTGCGCGAGTCGCCGGAACCCCGCACGGCGCCGGCCCTCTACTTCGGATGGCGCGTCGTCCACCGCAAAAAAGCGATCCTCGGCGTAGGAGAAGCCGGGCAGCAGCCCCGCCACCCGCTTCGCCATACGCGAATGCCCCGCGAGCGAGCGGTGCTTCGCGAGCGACAATTGCAGCCGACGCCGGGCTCGGTGCAAAAGAAACCCTGCGACGGCCGCCGCGGCCAAATATTTTAGCACGAGAACGATCATGGAAACTAAACCTATGCCGACCAAATCTGCCGTTGCCAAACCGGCAGCGCATTCCCGATTGAAACAATTGCGCGACAAACTGCTCCTGCAGGAGGATCTGAACTTTCTCGTGACCAACCGGCTCCCACGCGTGTTTCTCACCCGGCTCATGGGGCGCTTCAGCCAAATCCGCAACCGCCACGTCGCCCGGCTCTCCATCGCCACGTGGCGCATGTTCACCGACTTGGATCTCAGCGAGGCCAAGCACACTACGTTCGGCAGCCTGCACGAATGCTTCACCCGCGAGCTGCGCCCCGGCGCTCGCCCGATCAATCAGGAGGCTGACGTCATGGTGAGCCCGTGCGACGCCATCGTGGGCGCCTGCGGGACGGTCGAGGGCACCCGGATTTTCCAGGCCAAGGGCTTTCCCTACACCCTCGCCGACCTCTTCGGCCGCGAGGCCGCTGGCGAGGCGTTCCGCGATGGCTGCTACGTGACGCTGCGGCTGACTTCGACGATGTATCACCGCTTCCACGCGCCGGCCGACGCGGTCATCGAGCATGTGACCTACATCAGCGGCGACACCTGGAACGTGAATCCGATCGCCCTGAAGCGCGTCGAAAAATTATTCTGCCGCAACGAACGCGCCGTCGTCCACCTGCGCCGCAACGACGGCCGGCCCGTCGCCCTCGTCGCCGTCGCGGCGATCTTGGTCGCGGCCATCCGGCTACATTTTCTCAACGTGCTCCTGCACCTGCGCTGGGCCGGCCCCAACGAAATCCCTTGTCGCACGCCGGTGGCGCGGGGCGAGGAACTCGGCTGGTTCGAGCACGGCTCGACGATCATTATGTTCGCGCCCAAAGGATTCACCCTGTGTCCGGAGATCCGCTCCGGCGATCGTGTCCGGATGGGGCAACGCCTGATGCAGGTGCCGCCCATCCAGACCGAGCGCCCCACCGTGCTCTGAGTTCGAGCGGGGAAATCATCCTCCGTTCCCACCCCGCCACGAGGCGATCCCGCGGAGCGTCAGGCGAGAATCGCCTTCACCACGTGCGCTTCCTCGACCCCGGTGAGGCGGGTGTTGAGGCCGCGGAATTTGTGCGTGAACTTCGCGTGGTCGATGCCGAGGCAGTGCAAAATCGTCGCGTGGAGGTCGCGGAGGTGCACCGGATTTTCCGTGATGTTGTAACAGAAATCGTCGGTCGCCCCGTATTCGATGCCACCCTTGATGCCACCGCCCGCGAGCCAGACCGTGAACGCCCGCCCGTGGTGATCGCGGCCGGCCGCGGGATCACCGAGCTTGCCCTGACTGAACACCGTGCGCCCAAACTCCGTCGCAAACACCACGAGCGTGTCCTCAAGCAGCCCGCGTGCTTTCAGATCTTTGATGAGCGCCGCCGTGGGCTGATCGATGTCGTGACACTGATTCGGCAACTGCCGCGCGATCGCGATGTGCTGATCCCAACCGCGGTGAAACAACTGCACGAAGCGCACGTCGCGCTCGAGGAGTCGCCGCGCGAGCAAACAATTCGCCGCGTAGGTGCCGGGCTTGCGCACCTCGGGGCCGTAGGCATCGAGCGTCGCGGGCGATTCCTTACTAATATCCGTGAGCTCCGGCACGGAGGTCTGCATGCGAAACGCCATTTCGTAGGCATCGATGCGGGCGAGCGTTTCCGGATCGCCGAGTTCGTCGGCGCGCTGGTGATTCAGCTTCGCGAGATCATCGAGCTGCGCACGCCGCTGGGTGCGTTCGACGCCCGGCGGGTTGTCTAAATAGAGCACGGGATTCGCACCGGGCCGTAGTCCGACGCCCTGATGCGAGGCCGGCAAAAATCCGCTGCCCCACAGCCGCGAAAACACCGGCTGCCCGGGATTCTTCCCCGTGCCCTGCGACACCATCGCGATGAAGGCCGGCAAGTTTTCGTTTTCGGTCCCCAGCCCGTAGCTCGCCCACGCGCCCATACTGGCGTAACCAGGAAGCTGATTCCCTGTGTTCATGTAGGTGATTGCGGGGTCGTGGTTGATCGCCTCCGTGTGCAGGCTCTTGATGATGCAGATGTCGTCCGCGATCGTCTGAATATTAGGCAGCAAATCGCTGATCCACGTGCCGTGTTTACCGCACAGTTTACCCGACTTCAGCGGCGGCACCACGGGATACGCGCTCTGCCCGCTCGTCATCCCGGTGAGGCGTTGCGTGCCCTTGACGGAGGCGGGAATCTCCTGACCAGCGAACTTCTGAAGCGTGGCTTTATTATCGAAGAGATCGACGTGCGACAAACCTCCGCTCTGAAACAGACACAGCACGCGCTTCGCCTTCGGCGCGAAATGCGGCAGGCCCGGCCGACCCTTGCTCTTGGCTTCGACCGCGCGCGCGATACTCGACGAGAGCAGCGAGCCGAGGGCGACGCCGCCGATGCCGCGGGCGGC
>CAMCHO010000164.1 GCA_945874455.1 Opitutus sp. GAS368
TCGCCGGCCCGGATCGCGCGATTCCCTTCGTGTTCCCACCAAAGAAACTCATGCGCGACGGCGACGTCCTGTTTGAGCGCCGCCGCAAAACTCCGGCCCGGAGACGGCGGCACCGGAAAGCCCTTGATCTCGGTCGGGATCTTCACGCCAGCGAGCTCCAGCACCGTGGGCAAAATATCGATCAAGTGGGTCGGACTGCGGCGTAGTTCCCCGCGGGCGGCAATGCCGGCGGGCCAGTGCGCGATCAGCGGCGTCGAGATGCCGCCCTCGTGCACCCACGTTTTGTGGCGGCGGAACGGCGTGTTCGCCGCACTCGACCAACCGGGGCCGATACAGAGAAACGTTTTCGCCGAACCCATCGGCGCCGCAGGGTCGTGGCCGTCGCCGCGCACCATCATTTCGGCGCTCGCGCCGTTATCGGACGCGAAGAGGATCAGCGTGTTTTCGTAAGCCCCCATCACTTTCAGCTGCGCGATGATGCGGCCGATTTCCTGGTCCATGCGGTCGACCATCGCGGCGTGGATGGCCATCTTCGCGGCCTGAAACGCCCGCTGAGAGCCCGTGAGCTCGCTCCACGGCAGAGGGCGGTTCACCTCGTCGGGCCCCAGCTTCGCGATGTCGTCAGGAAACGCATACGGCGGGCCGATCTCGCGCTCCATCGCGGGGAGCGCGTGGGTGACCAAGCCCATCTTCTTGAGCCGATCATAGCGCGCCTCAGCGATCACGTTCCAACCCTGGCCGTAGGTGTCACGATATTTTGCGATGTCCGCTGCCGGTGCGTGCAGCGGAAAATGCGGCGCCGTGAAACATAAGTAGTGGAAAAACGGCTGCCCGCGGAATTTCGCCGCGTGCTCCTGTAGATACTTCACCGAGTGATCAGCGGTAGCCGTCGTGACGTAGTAGTCGGGCGTCTGCACATTCGGTACCCCGTCGTCGGTATTACCGGAAGCTTTGAAGAAATTACTCTGGCCGCCGCCAATTTCGAAACTGTGGTCGAAGGCGTTCCCCAACGGACGGCCGTCGATGTGCCATTTGCCCGAGTGATAATTCCGATAACCGGCCGGGCGCAAAAACTCGGTCAGGAGCGGCGCCCACGCCGGACGGATGCCGCGGTTGCCGCCGCCGCTCGCGATCCCGGGCACAACATCGCGTCGCACCTGCTGGGCGTAGTAGCCGGTCATCGCCGCCGCGCGCGACGGCCAGCAGCGGGCGGTGTTGTAAGCCTGCGTGAACCGCAGCCCACCTGCCGCGAGTGCATCGAGATTCGGCGTCGCGATCTCGCCGCCGTAGCAGCCGAGATCCGAGTAGCCCAAATCGTCGGCGAGGATGACAATGATATTGGGCGGCGCCGCCGAAAGCGTCGAAACCACAAGGAGACCAGCCAACAGACCGAGAGATAATTTCATGGGGATGGGTTGAACCACGATCAACGCGAGCGCGGCCTGCAAAGGCAAGGTCGGGCCTGCGCGCCTCGGCGAGCAAGGGCGTAAGGGGAAGGGATGTCAGCGGCACGCGGCGAGCGCCGACCCTACGATAATCTAGGATGAGCGTTCAGCTGATCGAGCGTTGAGCGTGGCGCGTTTTTTACCGCTGTTCACGCGACTTCCTTGGTGGGCAATTTCAACAATCCCGGCAGCGAAGCTACGCCGCTCCGACCGTTAAACGCCATCTCGTTCACCTGCGCCACGAGCACGCGCCGGTCGGGGGCGTTGAGGTCAGCGGCGGCGTTGAAGCGCGCAATCCGCCTGCGCCGGATGCGACGTAAGCTTCTCCGCAATCGCCCCGAGCTGCCGGTGCAGCGTGAACACCCGCTCCACTTCGTAACCATCGCTCGTGCGGAAATAAGGAGGCGCCACCGATAAGCCGCGCGCGGCGAGCAGCTCCACCACCTGCCCGATCACGAAGCCCTCCCAGCTCACGCCTACCCACGGCTGGTGCAGCCGTTCGGCGGCGTCGCGCACGCCCACCGCCAACCACCCAAGCAATGGTGCCCGGCCACCGGCCGGGCCTACATCGCACTGGCCGGGGCTACAGCTAAAAACCGCAGGCGGTCGGCAGGAAACAGTCAGCACGTGGGGGACGGAAAACACCGGCCGTCTTTTTTCATTTCCGGTCTCAGCGGTAGGTCACGCGGGGACCGCGCTGCGCCGCGATCCCTCAGGGTCCGCCAATTTCGAACACTTCCACGAGCGCCACGCCCGGCCGCGCCGGTTCGTCCGGAAGTAACTCGAAGGGCATGACAATCACGGTGTAACTCCCGGGCGGCAGATCGGCCATCAGGCAGGGTTCCCGGCGGTTGGCGGGCGCGAGGCCCGTGGCGACGAATTGTTTTTCATGGTAATACCGCACGAGCGGCGTGAAGTCGTTCTCCTCGCTCGCCCCGCCGACTGCGCCCGTGCTCCAGTCGTCGTTGCGCAGGATCAGCTGCCCCGCAGCGTTGCGGATCTCCATAAAGGGATCGTCCATGGCGTCGGGCACATTGAACGGGGGCCGCGCCAGCGACGGACCGCGCACCCGCACCAACACGCGTTTGGTTGCAGCGGGTGAGCCCCGCACCACGAAACCAGCCACGATGGGGCGGCCGCGATTATCGGCGTAGGCCCGCGTCGCGAGATTTACGATACGCCCCGCATCAGGACCGCTTTCGTAGGCCTCGACGAGCACCACGCCCGTGGCGGACTCGCTACTCACGACCGCCGTGTAGCCACCCGGCGGCAGGGTCAGGAGGAGCGCGGCGTCGGCACTCCCGGCGACAAAAGGAAACGCGCCCGCCTGCAGCGCCGCCGCCGCGACCGCCGCCGCGCCGGGCTGGGCCGACCAACCGGAATTTTCCGCCAATCGCAGCGGACCCGCGTAAAGCTCAAGCACCGGTGTGGCCAGCGGCGCGCGCACGCCGAAGGCCGCCAGCGCCGGTCCCGCGGCCCGCACCAGCATCGCTTTGGGCTGGCTGCCCTCGACTGTGAAGCCGGCGATCACCGCGCGTTCGCCCGGCCCGAGACTGGCACTCGTGGAAACATTCACGAGAGTGCCGAGGCTCGGCCGCGTCTGGGTCTGGAGGCGATACGTCGAGACCTCGAAGGCCGCCTGCTCGATCGTGCGCGCCGAATCGGATTCTCCGGCACGACCCTCGGCCAAGCCAACGGGCACGTTGATGGGGGCCGGCGCGATGATGCTCGGGTTGGAAAAATACCCGAGCTCGATGCCCGGCGGATAGGCCATGATGTCGCGGTAGCGCACGCCGTCGGCACCAAAAAATCGATAGCCATAACTGTAGCTATACGCTCCGGGGACGAAGGCGTTTTCCCGATCGTGCGCACACCCAAACGAATGGCCAAATTCGTGCGCGATGACGCTCGTGCCCGCGACCGAAAAATACTGGACGACGGAAAACGCAAACAAGGCGTTCGTCGTGTCCCCGGGCGTGTCGATCACGAACGCGAGACCGCTGCTCGAAAAATCAGATCGGTTGAGCACCAGACACACGAGGTCCGCACCGGACTGGTCGCGGAGCGCATGCAATTCGTCCATCTGCCCGTCGGCCGTACCTTGCAACGCCGTGAGCGCCTCGTCCTGCACTTTGTTGCCCGTGCTCTTCGTCTCGTCGTACGTCGTCTCCGCCACCTTCACGAGTTTCACCCGCGCCGAGACGAGGCTCGCGGCGAGATCGCGGTTCACGCGCGCGATCGAGGCATCAAACGCACTCACCAATGCTGCCGTGCGCTGCGCGCCCGCGAGCGTGGACAGCACCTGTTGCGTCACGGCCATCATCACATGCACTTCGACGCTCTGCGGGTTTCCTGCGACCGCCCCGGCGCGCTCCGGCAGCTCGCTGGGGGCCGAGGGATCGGCTGGCAGCGCGGCCGAGGCGAGTGCGGCGGCCCGCGCCTGCCGCTCGCGCGCGGCGATCAGCACCGCTCCGTCAACCACCTTCCGACGTTCGCCTCCGCAGGGCGGCACGAGGGCCGGATCCACTTGATAATACTGGGAAAGCTCGGCCGTCGCCACCCGCAGGACGTGCACGCCACGTTCAGCGTCGTCGAGGGTGGCGTGGAGAAACCCTTCGTTATACGCGAAAATCGCCCGACTCGACGGCCGACCTGCGAGATGTCCGGTGCTAGTGAACCGATCCGACCCGAGCATTTCGCTGGCATCGATCACGACCGTGAGCACGCGTCCATCCGGCAGGGGCCAGGTGACCCGCCCTTCGCCCGGACGCTGCCAAAACGGTGAGGACTTGCCAGCAAGCCAAGCCGTATTCACGCGCACGTAGTGAACCGCGCGGCTCGGAGCCGGCAGCGCGGCGTCGAGCGCGGCGAGCACGGTCGGAGGCGGCGCCAGCGTGGCAAACAGCGCTCCGCGCGCGAAGGCCGGCGAAGCGTCACTGACCGCAACGGATAAAACAGAACTCGGTGCGGCGGGAGTGGCCGCGCGACCGATCGCGACGCCGGCGGGCCGGCGCGCGGGCGGGCGTCGCTCGTGGAGCCAGATGGCACCAAACCCGACCAACCCACAAAGGATGAGCCAACGAAAACGTCGGCGGGAAAATTCCAACATGTGCGTAGTCAGTGCAAAGTTCCGCCTGTCGCAACGCTGCACTCGCCGGTCCGAGCCTCGGGCAACGGCAATGCCAACTTCACCTCCACTGCGAGCAGCTGCGTTTACAGACCCGCAATCAGCGCCCGTAACTGCGCCGCGTGGTCCGCCGTGTCCACTTTCTCGGCGACCGCGAGCACGGTCCCGTCTTCGTCCAAGACAACAGCGGCGCGGGCGGGGCCCTGATACGTTTTTCCGTACATCGATTTTTCGACGATCGAATCTGCCGCCTGCGCGAAGAGATCGCCCGGATCACTCGCGAGCATATACGAGATTTTTTTCTTCACCGCGTACTTCAGGTGCGAGCCGCTGGTGTCGCGGCTGAGCGCGACGAGATTGTAGCCGGCGCGGTCAAATTCGGCGGCGTGCGCAGCGAGGCTGTCGTTCTGTTTGTCGCAACTCCCCGTGTTATTTTTCATGTAAACCGAGACGATCGTGCGCCGGGTCAGCAGGTCGGCAAACACCACCTCCCGCACCGCGCCGTCTTGGACGATCGTCAGCTTAAACTTGGCCCGCAACTTTTTGCCTTTGGAAATCATGGTAAACCTAACGAGTGGCGCTCGCTTCAAAACGTCAAATCCGACGACCCAAAATTCGGCCGAAAGTTCTCCGGTTGAAGCTTTGACGCGCCGATAAAATCGCTCCACGGTCCGAACTCATGAAATCGGTCAAGGTCCCCGCATTGGAGCTTTTTCTCCACGAGATGATCCCGCTCGCGAAAGCGATGGGCGTCGGCGTGGAGGTGAGCGACGCGCGGGCATTGACCCTCACGGCCCCCAAGGAGCAGAACAAAAATTCGCTCAATACGGCCTTCGGCGGCAGCCTCGTGTCCCTCGCCACGCTCGCCGGCTATGGTGTCGTGTGGGAGCTGATGAAGAACGAAAAAGGCGCCGACAAAGCCGAGTGGAGCATCGTCGTAAAAGAGAGCCGCGCCGCCTACCGCCGCCCCGTGATCGGGGACCTCCGCGCGATCTGCGAACGCCCCGCGCAAGCCGCCATTGCTGAATTTAAGGATGCCCTCGACCGCTACGGCAAAGCGAAGCTCAAGCTCCGCGCCCGCGTGATCGAAGCCGGCGAGACCGCCGTGGATGTGACGGCGGCGTTTGTCGTCACGCGCTGATTTCGCCCGGAAAGGCGGTGGGCCGCCGCACGGGATTCCCCACCCCACCCCTCGCTCGACGAGCCGATTGGCGTGAGCACGGCAACTACTCATGCACAGCCAAACCCTTAAAGTTGTGCGGATCGGCAACTCCCGCGGCGTGCGTCTACCCGTGCCACTGCTCTCGCATTATCGCATCGGCCCCGCCGTCATCGCCGAACGGACCGCCGAGGGGATTTTGCTCCGGCCGACCCGCGCTGGCCGGCTGTCGTGGGACGACACCTTTCGCGCGACGGGCGCGGAGCAGCGGAAGAGAGGCGGCGAGTTTTCCGATTTCGAGAGCACGGCGGGCGACGGCCTCGCGGCGTTGGATCGATGATCCCCGCTCATGACGAAACGTCACCCAACGTGACGCCCGCACATTCCCATGCGCAGTGCCGGCAAACCCGCCGAAATAGCCGTCGATCACATTCGCACGATCAGCACCCTGCGACTCGTCAAGAAAGTGGACGCGCTCGCCGTGGCGGATGCCGCCCGACTGCGGGAGCTGATCGTCGAAATGTATGGGCTGCCCTAGATCACTGGCAAAATTGCGTGGATCTCTTCACTCCACGCAGCCTCCACGCAGCCACGCGCAAGGTCGCGACGATCTGCAGCACGGCCGCGCTTGGCTCAGATATGCTTCGAGTCCGCCTCGTCCTTCTTCGCGTAGCCGCTGTCCTGCCGCTGGTGGTTCACCTGATTCTTCTTGAGGTAGGCTTGGTAAACATCGTCCGCCGTCATGCCGAGCGTCTGGGCGAGCGACACGAGAAAATGAAACAGATCCACGACCTCCACCTTGGCGTTCTGCTCGTCAAATTTCTGGTATTTCGCCCACCATTTCCAGGGCACGGAGTCGATCAGTTCGGCCGTTTCCTGCTGCATGGCGCGGGTGTAGTTGAGGATCCACTTGGCCTTCTCCTCGTCGGTCGGGGGCGGGAGGCTGACGCCGATCCGCTGGTTCAACGCATCTTGCATCCGAAAGATTTCCTCGAGTTTGTCCATGAGATCGACGGTGGGAAACCGCCCCGGCGCTGGCAAGCCCGCCTTCGGCGGCGGACTGCAGGGCAGTGTCAACGTCGTTCCGCCAATCTTTCCTCTTTATCTTTCTCATTCGTCAGGCCTCCAGCTCGGAGCGGCTTGTCGGCCGGAGAGTAGGATTAAGAGAAAGAGGAAAGAGAACGATTACTGGGCGCGCGACCGACTTCGACGCCGCCCTGCGGCGGACTGGCGGCGGCGGAATTTGCAGTTGCTCCCCCAGGGCGCCGCAGCGACCCTCCTACCTTCATGCACGCGTCGAGCGCGGTCCCCGCGCTCCGTGTGTGCCCAACCAAACCGGTTGCTCTCCCGCCTACGCAGGATGAGCGCCTCAGCACAAAACAACAGCACATGTCAGATCAAGATCAGTCCGGCGCCTCGGCTCCGGCCCCAGCTCCCGCCCCGGCGGCGAGCGGTGCCGCCCCCGCCGCGACCCAGCCGTTCGGCACGTTCGGCTCCACCCGAGGCTCCGGCCTCAACCGTGGCAAACGTGTCACCCCGCCCGCGGCCCCTGCCGCCGGTGCCGCCGCTTCCAGCGGCTTCAAACCCAGCGCCCTCGAAGTCATCACCTCGAAGAGCGAATACGTAAACCCGTTCACCGGTGAGACCACCGCGAGCGCGCCCGTCGTCAACGAGCCTGCACCCCAGGCCGCCCCCGTCATCCCCCCTCCGGCTCCGGCCCCCGTGGTCGCAATCGCGCCCGCACGCGTGGCCGCACCCGTGGCCGCGCCAGTGGCAGCCCCGGCAACCGCTCAGACCGCCGACCTTTTCCCGTTCGGCGACGAAAAACGCAACGAGGACGCTCCGAAGCCCGCGTTGAACATTCTCCCGCCCCAAGGCGGCGAGAAACGCGCCGCGGTGAACTGGGAGGCTCCGTCCGCCGCTGCCGGCGACGCCGCTACCCCACCCTCGCGCCGCGAAGATCGTCCGACGTTCCGCACGGAACGCGGTCGCCGCAGCGACAACGAGAGTAGGGACGCCCGTCCGGCCGACGCCCGTCCCGCGGATACCCGCGAGCCGAAGCCCTTCGACGCCGGGGCTCCCCGAGAGCCGCGCCGCGACGAACGCACATTCGAGCCGCGCTCGAACCAACCCTACCAAGACCGCGGCGCACGCTCCGGCCGCAGCGACCGTACGGATCGCTCCGACCGTCCCGAGCGCCGGGAAGAACCCGCACCGGTGAAAAAATCCGGTGGTTTCTTCGGTTGGCTGAAGGGCCTCTTCGGCGGAAAGAAAACCCCCGCAGCTCCCGCCTCCGGTGACGGTCGCGAGCCGCGCCGCGAGGGCGACTACGGCAGCGATGGACGCAACCGCGGTGGCCGCGGTCGTGGACGTGATCGGGGCGGTAACCGCACACCGCGCGACCCGAACTTCCAGCACCCCGATCCCCGCGATGAAGTCGCTCCGTCCGACGGCGGCGGTGACAGCTCGCGCAGTGAGTATCGCGGCGAAGGCCGACCCGACGGCGGTGGACGCCGCGGACGCCGCGGTGGTCGCGGACGTTCCCGAGGCGACGAAGGTGGTGGCGGCGGTCGCGCTGATCGCGGCCCGCGCCCCGAAGGCCAACAGGGCGGCGGCGCGATCTGATTCGCGTTAAGCCTTGCGCACCGCGCAAACCCGCGCGCATTTCAAAGGCGTCCGTGATTCACGGACGCCTTTTTCATTTTCAGTCCTCGTCCCGACTCTCAGCCCTTAACTTTTCCGATCGATGTCCGACCTCATCGTCAACGGCGGCAAGCCCCTCTCCGGCACCATCACGCCCTCCGGCAACAAGAACTCCGTGTTGCCCATCTTCTGCGCCACGCTGCTCACGAATGAGCCCGTCACGCTGAAAAATGTCCCGGACATCACCGACCTCGATAAACTCGTCACGTTCTTCCGCGCCCAGGGTTCGCAGATCGAGTGGAACCGCGACAAGGGCGTCATGCGCGTGGACCACTCCACGTTTCGCAACGCCCTCGCCAACGACGAGCTCCCGCAGGACATGCGCTCCACGGTCCTGCTTTACCCGGCGCTGCTGCACCGTCTGCGCCAGATCACAATCCACGCCAACACGAAGGGCTGCACGCTCGGCGTGCGCGAGATCGACCCCCATCTCGATATCCTCCGCGCCCTCGGTGCCTCGGTCCACCAAGGCGACCCACTCGTCATCGCTCTGCCCGCCGGCTTTCGGGGCGCCCGCCACTGGCTCGACTACATGTCGGTCACGGTCACGGAAAATTTTGCGATGGCCGCCGCCCTCGCAAAAGGCAGCTCCACCCTCATGAACGCCGCCAGCGAGCCGCACGTGCAGGACCTCTGCGCCGCACTCGTCGCGATGGGCGCGAAAATCACGGGTCTCGGCACCTCCCGCCTCGAAGTCACCGGCGTAAAAAAACTCCACGGTGCGACCATCACCATCGGCAGCGACTACCACGAGATTGTCACCTTCCTCGCCCTCGGCGCCATTACCGGTGGCGAAGTGCGCGTGACCAAATCCCTCCCGCATCACTTCGACCTCATTACCCGCGCCTTCGCCAAACTCGGCGTCATCGTCGAGCATGAGGGCGACACCGCCATCGTGCGCCGCAGCCAGAAGCTCGTGATCGAGGCGCCGTTCACCGCCAATTTACTCCCGAAGATTGAGGCGGCTCCGTGGCCGTATTTTTCCGTCGACCTGCTCCCGCTGATGATCGCGCTGAGCACGCGGGCCGAGGGCACGATCCATTTCTGGAACAAGGTTTATGAAAACGGTTTTTCGTGGATTCCTGAGCTCGCGAAGTTCGGAGCCCACGCGATGGTCAGCGACCCGCATCGCATCGTCGTTTTCGGCAACCGCCCGCTCCGCCCGGCCATTGTCGATTCGCCGTATGTCATCCGCGCCGCCGTGGCGTTGACGATGGTCGCCGCCGCGATCCCCGGCCGCTCCGTCGTGCGCAACGCCGAAATCATCAAACGCGCCCACCCGCGTTTCGTCGAAAACCTCCGCAGCCTCGGCGCGGAGCTGGAGTGGAAGTGACGGCTTGCGCGGTCGCGCGACGCGTGATTCGTTTCCGCCATGTCGAGCAAAGAACAGGCCGTCACTGAGATTGTGGCTGAGATGAGCAGCCTGCCGGAGGATGCCGACTGGGAATTCCTCTCCGAAAGGATGCGCTTGCTGGCCGGGATCGAAAAGGCTCGGGCCGACGTGCGGGCGGGTCGCGTTTACACCACGACTCAGATCAAGACCGATCTCCGCGAATGGTTGAAAAAATAATCTGGACCGCGACGGCCCGGGAGGTTTTGCGAGAAATCGTCCTCCGGATCGCCGCCGATCGTCCGTTGCTCGCCGAGACCTATGGCTTGGAGCTGATCGCGGCCGCCGAGACTGTGGCAGAATTTCCCCACCTCGGTCGTTTCGTTCCCGAGTTCGCAGACCAATCCCTCCGCGAAATCATCAAAGCTCCCTATCGCATCATCTACGAACTGTTCCCTCACCAGCCGCGCCCCGTAATCATGCGGGTCTGGCACGGAGCGCGCGGCACGCCGGAAATCGTTCGCCCGCCCTCGCTGTGACCCCGTCGAAAATCTGAAACCGCCCATGCCCGCTCCCGACTCCGCCCCCAAGGGCCTCAACTACCTCGCCTCGACCCTCGCCTCGCCCGTCTCGCCCGCTGAGGCCGCGCTGCGCCCGCTGTCGTTTGCCGATTTCACCGGCCAGCTCAAAACCGTCGAGCGTCTCAAGATCATGGTCGGCGCCGCGAAAAAACGCGGCGAGGCCCTCAACCACATTCTCCTCTCCGGCCCACCCGGCCTCGGCAAAACCACCCTCGCCTTCATCCTTGGCAACGAGCTCGGTAAAGCCGTCCGCGTCACCTCCGGACCCGTCATCGAAAAAGCCGGCGACCTCGCCGGCCTCCTCACCAATCTCGAAGAAGGGGACATCCTGTTCATCGACGAAATCCACCGCATCCCGAAGACCGTCGAAGAATATCTCTACAGCGCGATGGAGGACTTCCGCCTCGACATCATGATCGACCAGGGCCCCAACGCCCGCAGCGTGCGCCTCTCGATTCCGCGCTTCACCCTCATCGGCGCCACCACCCGCAGCGGCCTGCTCACGGCGCCGCTCCGCTCGCGCTTCACGCTGCAAACCCGCCTCGACTACTACGATCACGCCACCCTCGAGGGCATCGTCCAACGCAGCTGCGGCCTCCTCAAAGTCGAACTCGATGCCGGCGGTGCGGCCGAGATTGCCACCCGCGCCCGCGGCACGCCCCGCGTCGCCAACAACCTCATTAACTTCTGCCGCGACTACGCCCAGGAACGCGCCACGGGGAAGATCACGAAACCGGTCGCCGCCGCCGCGCTGGAGCTCCTCGAAATCGACGCCGCCGGGCTCGATGAAATGGACAAACGCATGCTCCGCGTAATGGCGGAAAATTACGCCGGCCGACCCGTCGGCATGACCACCATCGCCGTCGCCGTCGGCGAAGAAGCCGAAACACTCGAAGAAGTGCACGAGCCCTTCCTCATCCAAGAAGGTTATCTCATGCGCAC
>CAMCHO010000165.1 GCA_945874455.1 Opitutus sp. GAS368
GGACGTGAGCGGAGAGGCTGCGTGGGCTTGGCCATGGGACAGCGAGTGTCCAAGGGCCGAGTTAAGACGCAAACCGAGATTTCCCCCCTGAGAAACGTTAAGTTACTGTATTCAGCGATCCGCGACGAACGGAGGCGGTGCGTCGGCAACGCCCGGTCGTGGCGAGGTCTTAATCGTGGGCGGTGAGCCGCGCCATGATCACCTTGCGCAGTTGAGCTTCGGTCACGCGGGGCCATTTCAATTTTCGTAGCCACAGATTGGTTTTCTCCACGTCGAAGGCTTCGGGGTCGAGAGGACGGCCCAGCCACTCCTTCATACTTTTGTGCTCCGGGTGTTTCCGGTTCTCGAGGATCTTGAGCAGATCGTCGTAGCCCGGAGTGCCGCCGCAATCCTCTGGCGGGCAGGCGCGGGCACCCTCGAGGCAGCGCGCGGACGAGGACTCCGCCGTATCCGGCAAGATTTTTTCCACCGTAATCTCGTGCTCCCAAGAATCGCCGAAGTCGTATTCGTAGCGGAAGACATCCTGCTCGCGCGGGGCGATTTGTCGGAGAGTAAACCGGCGCTCTTCGAAGATTGGCAGGTCGGCATCAAACTCAGCAGAGTGGTGGCGCGTGTCCGAGTAGTAGTCCTCGCCCACCTTGAATTGGTGCAGATGGCTGTTGGTCCAGCCCATCGCGACCTGCAGGACGGCATGCAGCCAGTCGAGTTTGGCGTCGGCGGGCACGTGTAATCGCCGCCAAATGGGCGTCGCGCTGCCGAGCAGGACGACGTTCAACTGGTAGATCGGGGCGTTGGCTTTCCCGGCTGCGGTTTCAAAGATGGAAATCATGCGGTTGAAAGAGACTCATCTGGGCCATCACGTGAAGTCCGATTTTCGATTCTGCGGGTGGAGCTGCGCAGCGGACTTCGGCGTGCTTCCAATCGTCGACGCGCACCGAGTTGCTGGCCTAAAGCCGCGTCCAGCGGAGGTGAAGAGTCGCCTATGGGCCTTGGCTCGCCAGAGGTAATTCATCGGGCGCGGGGCCGAGTTCGAGGTTTTGCTGTGGTTCGGAGCGTTGGGCGGCGAGCTTGCTCCAACTCGCCTCCAGGTCCTGTCGCAACCAAGCGCGCAGGGTTTTTGCCGCGGGACTGCCGACCGGTAGCTTGCCGATATTTTCCAGCGTCGCGAGGACTGCGACGGTGAGTGCTGCGAGAGGCACGCTCAGCGTCGTGACTTTTTGCAGCAGAAAGCGCGGCTCGGTGGCCACGAGTTTGACGACGACGCCTTGGCCTTCGCCAAACACGACCAGGTGCAGGTCGGTCGTCGCGCCGGTCAGCTCACAGCGAGGCAGGTGCGTGGCGGAGTCGTCCTCGAAGATTACTTGTTGGCCCGTGGCATCAGCGGTGCGCGGTGAGTGCGCGTCACCCGTGCGGATCAGCGAGGCAAGCACGCGCCCGGGCACGGAGCGGCCGTGGCGCACGCCCGTCTCCCGGAGGCGCTTGGCGGCGGCGGTCGACAGGGTGTAGGTGATCACGCGGTCGCGATCTTTGGCGAGAATCTGCGGCGGCTTGCCGGTGGTGCTGTGGAAAAGGGGCATGGTGGCGAGGGGTTAGCGAGGGCGTGGTACTGGGGCGGATACGGCACTGCCTTGGGCGTCGTTTGATTGCCGGCTGTGATGAAGTTCCCAAATACGGTGATCGTCGTGCCCGCGGTGCTTTTGGTCCGGTCGCATGGCCACGCGGGCTTTGAAGTTGGGGAAGTCGATGTCTCGGGTGAGCAGGGTGACGATGCGCTCGCTCTCGCTCGGCGTGATGATGATTCGACGCCGGTAGTCGGCGTTGAGCGTTTTGAGGATGGGCGCCGCGTTACTGGTGAGTGTCTGGAGGTTTTCGAGATCGCAGCGGGTGCGAGCGCGGACCTGGGTTTTATCCGGCTCTGTCCGCGAGCGAGTTATCGAATAGAAACCGTGTTGGGTGAAGAGCCACATGTTAGTGAGTGGGGATAGGTTGGCCGGTGGTTGGATCGATCACGTCTGGGGAGGGCGGAGTTTTTGGACGCGGCTTCTTAAACGATGGGGTCGGCATCACCTCGTTGACTGACCAGTGTTCGGAGCTGCTCATTTTGCAGAAACTCGCGCCTTCGCTGCGGAGGGCCTTGCGCGAACGCGTGTAATTTTCGGTGTCGGCGAGTCGGACCAGGGCGCTGGCGAGGAGGTTCAGGCCGTCGGCAATCTGCTCGTCCCGCGCGTAGGCTCGTAGCTTCACGATGCCTGCTTCGAGCACTTGCTTGGCACCTGCGATGTCACCGGCGTCACGCTTGGCGAGGGCCTGGTTCAGGATCTCCGCCGCCTGTTGGGCTGAGACCCACGGGAGCACAGTTTCGTTGAGCTGGATGTCATCGCGTGACTGGGTGGGACGGACGCGAATGGTGTGACGCTCGACGTGCGAGCTGACTCCGGTCGCGGTGATTTTGTCGTAGAGGATTTCGACTGCGGTGAGCACTTCACCATCGAGGTCGGCGGCGGGTGTGGTGGTGCCGGTAAGCAACGGAATGGGTAAAACGGCCAGAGCGAAAATGGCGACCCGCGCCTCCTCGGAAGTGAGATCGCCGACGGGAAATTCATGCCGGCCGTCGGGCAGGGTGACATCGTTGTAACCGCCCAGTGAGCGGATGCCGTCCACGAAATCGAGCGACTTGAAGCGGAGCCGCAGATTCTGCACGGCGATATTTTGAAGCCCATCGAGTTCGGCGCGGAAGATTTCTGGGAGCTTGTCGGCGCCGTTGGCATCGTAGAACGAGCCGCCGGTGGCACGGGCGAGTTCGCCGAGCAGATCCTCGTCGTAGCCGTTCCCGAACCCGAGCGTGCTGGTGCGAATGCCGTCGCGCTCCAAGCCGGCGGTGACGACCTGTTTCACTTGCGTGGGCTCCGTGATGCCGATGTTGAGGATGCCATCCGTGAGGAGCAACTGACGGCGCACGGTGCCAGCCGGCGTGCCGCGCAATTCATCGCGGCCCAGCATCCAGCCCCCTATCAGATTGGTGCTGCCTCCGCTCTGGATGCCATCAATGCGGTCGAGGACGGTTTGCTTGCTCGACACCGGACCCATGGGGATCACGACCTCGGCGGCATCGTCGAAGGTGATGAGGGAAAACTTATCCTCGCGGCGGAGGTTCTGCACGACGGTCTTGGCGGCGCGCAGGGCCGAGGCCAAGGGATCGCCGCTCATCGAACCGCTACGATCGAGGACGACAGAAAAGGCGATGGGGTGGTCGCGGTGCCCGGAATGGCCGGGGGCGGTGAAGTGGAAGGCGAGGTGAACGGGCTGGGCGCTATTCGCGAGGATGGCCTGATAATCGAGTTGGACGGTCGTTGTCATGGACCGGCAGCCTAGACGATGAGGTAGGACAAATGCGGTCTGATGGCTATCGACGTGGGTGGTGGAAATCGTCGCCCAGCCGAGCCCAGTCGAGCGGTCAAAACGGACCCATCCCCACGCGGGTGGGGAGAACTGGGCCGCAGGCACGTCGCGGGCAATGTTGGCGCAACCGTGGCCGGTTGGCAAAGGGGGCGTGGAGGACGCCGCGCGGCAGGCGGAAAAGCAAACGGCAGCCTCGAAAGGCTGCCGTGAAAGCTTGCGGGATGCTTGGGCGACTTAGCGCTTGGTTTTGGTCTTACGTTTGGGCTTTTCGCCGTCGTCGCTGTCCTCGTCGTCGTCATCCTCGTCGTCGCTATCTTCGTCATCCTCATCGAGGTCGTCATCCACGTCCTCATCGTCGTCGCCTTTCTTCTTTTTCTTTTTCTTTTTCTCGGCTTCATCGGCGGGCTTCTCGGCGCCGCTTCCATCATCTTCGTCCCACTTCAGGGATTCGTCGTTTTTGAGTTTTTCCTCTTCGGCTTCTTCGAGATCAGGAAGATCGACATCGGGCTCGTCCTCGGCGCCTTTGGCGGGGGCTTCGTCATCCGTGTCATAACCGGCGGGCATGTAATCGAGGATAGAGGTGAGCTCTTCGAACGTGTGAACGGCCTTACCTTGGATGAAGTGGCTGTTTTGTTCTTCGCGGAGTTCGTCTTCCACTTCGTCGACGGACAATTTGGCCTCGAAGGCGAACAGGTCGTTGAGCAATTTCACGCGGCAGCGCGTGAGGTGATCGAGGAGATCGGCGTAGGGCCCGTTTTCCTCGTCGAGCACGTCGGCGAGTACGAAGAGCTTTTCTTCGGAGTCGAAGAGTGAATCCTTCACGCGCTTGAGGCGGACCTTGCCTTCGCCGAGATCTTTATCGATGCGGAAGCGAATGAAGGCCGACTCGAAAACATCCTGATCGAAGCCGTAATCGCGCACGGGATCGACGAGTTCGATCAAGTGGGCGAGCTGGCGGGGATCGACGATACTGAGGCCGTCCACATCCCAGCGGACGGGGTCGCTGGTTTCGGCGACCCACCAATTATGGTCGTCTCCGAGACGAACGATGCACCAGTCGAGAGTGGAAGTAGCTTTAGCCATGATTCAGATGAGAATTTTTCGCAGCGTGCGAGGGGAGTTTTAAAAAACAAGCACAAAAACGGTCAGTGGGTAACAGCTCGGTTACGAGTGCGGGCGGCGTTGGAAGATATTGGATTTCTTGAGCTTTGGCGCGTGGCTCTTGCCATTTCAGGGGTGACTTTCACGTTCAAACAATGGGTCTTTTTTACGAAAAACTGTTTCGGCGTACTTTATTCACGCTCGACTCCGAGGTGGCGCATGACCGCGGAGTCGAGGCCATGGCGTTGCTCGGGGCGTTCCCGCCGCTGTGCCGCGCGTTGGAGGCGTGGTCTGCGCTGCCGGCGGCGACGAGGCCGGTCGAGGCGTTTGGGCTAAAATTCCCCAACGCGGTGGGCCTGGCGGCTGGGTTTGATAAGAATGCCCGGGCGTGGCCTGCGGCAGCGGCACTGGGGTTCGGTCATGTGGAGATCGGCACGGTCACGGCGTTGGCCCAGTCGGGAAATCCGCGGCCGCGGATGTTTCGCTACCCCGGGCAGGAGGCGGTGATCAACCGGATGGGTTTTAACAACGAAGGTGCGGTGGCGGTCGCGGCCAGACTGGCGAAGCAACCGGGACCGGCCGCGCGTCGCATCCCGCTGGGCGTTAATCTCGGTAAGTCGAAAATCGCCGATCTCGATCAGGCGGCAGAGGACTATCTCAGCAGTTTCGCCCTCCTCGCGGACTACGCAGACTATGTGGTGCTCAACGTTTCCAGTCCCAACACGCCTGGGCTGAGGCAGTTGCAAGACGAGACGAGACTGCGCGAATTGCTCGGTGCCGTCACTCGCGCCAATCGCCAGCGCGCAGCTCAGCCCGGCAAGCGGCGCGTGCCCATCTTGTTGAAAATCGCCCCGGATCTCACTTGGCCCCAGATCGACGCGGCTTTGGGGGTGATCGCGGAGTTCTCCCTCGACGGGATCATCGCGACCAACACCACGCTGGCGCGGCCGGGACCGTTTTCCAAGGTGGCGGAAGCTGGCGGATTAAGCGGTGCCCCGCTGCACCGCCGGTCAACGGAGATTATCAATTACATCGCGCGCACGACGGGCGGGCGGTTGCCGATCATCGGCGTCGGAGGTATCACGGATAGCGCGAGTGCCGGGGAGAAGCTCGATGCGGGCGCGACCTTGGTGCAGGTCTATACGGGAATGATTTATCGCGGGCCGTTTTTCGCGGCTGCATTGGCTCGGGCCCTCGTCGCGCGGCAACAGAACTGAGGTGGCAACGACGCGGAACCGAGGGGGCAGGGCGGTCGACGGGTATTTTTTTCGCGAGATGATTTCAGGGCTGGACAATGCGAAATGGATTCACCTTAGTCCGCGTTCCTCGCTTCCCAGCTGCCCGGGTGGTGGAATTGGTAGACACACACGTTTGAGGGGCGTGTGCCGTAAGGCGTGCAGGTTCGAGTCCTGTCCCGGGCACCAAATAGCACTTTCCCCCGCAAGGGGTTTTGTGCCTTCGAGAGGAGTGGGACGCGACACGCGTTTCGGTAGGGATGGCCCAGTGAAAATTCTCAGGCGCTGAAAAATTGCAGGAAACCGTTTTTCGGGAAATCATGCGTTTCGTGCCGATTTTCCGCATTCGTCCCGAAATCTTCTGGGGAATGTTTTGATATCAATCGCCCAAAAAATTCAGACTTTGATCTGCCGATTAGCCGTGAGGGCCAGCGAGGGGTGATCCGTCCACTCGCTGGCGCTCGCGGCTACCGAAAAGTCCAGAGTTCAAAGAAAGTTGGTATGAAACGTCGTTTTTACGGGCTAATTTTACCGGCTCATTTTACCGGCTAATTTTTAGGTATTTATGCATTCGTTGGTTGGTTCGATCTGCAGCGAGTGTTTAGCTTTGCGCAAGCGGGGTGCCACCTTACGGAGGCGGCCGGAAGTAGCTGGCCAAAGCGCCGGCCGGCCGCTGTGTCACCCTCCCGATGCTGGAGCGTGGGGTAATGGCGCTCCCCTGGGGCCGGGAGGTGATCGCGAAAATTCAGGGTTGAACCGGCTCGGCGAATTAATGGTCATGTCCGAGCCGAGATGATCCATTCCCGTCTCTGACGGTTATGTGGAGCCTGCTTCGGCCCCTGAGAAATCCCTCCCCATGAACAAACTCCTTGTCGTCATCGCCCTCGCTGCCGCCCCGTTGCTGAACGCGGCCGAAGCTTATAAAATCGCCGTCATCCCCAAGGGCACGACGCACGAATTTTGGAAATCGATCAACGCCGGCGCGGTGAAGGCCGAGCGCGAGATCAATGCCGCAGCGGGCCATGAGGCCGTGAAAATTATTTGGAAAGGTCCGCTGAAAGAGGATGACCGCGAGCAGCAGGTGCAAGTCGTCGAGAATTTTGTCGGCCGAAAAGTGAACGCGATCGTGATCGCGCCCCTCGACCGCCGGGCACTGGTGGCCCCCGTCGAGGGTGCGATCAAGGCGAAGATTCCCGTGATCGTGATCGATTCCGGCCTCGAGACCAAGGCGATCTCCAGCTACGTGTCCACGGACAATCGCGAGGGCGGGCGCATCGCCGGCCAGCAGCTGGGCAAGCTCCTCGGAGGGAAAGGCAATATCATCATGCTGCGCCTGCAAGTCGGCTCGGCCAGCACGGAAGAGCGCGAGGAGGGCTTTCTCGAGGCGATCAAGAAAGATTTTCCTGCCATCAAGATCCTTTCGAGCGATCAACACGCCGGCGCGTCGCGCGATACGGCCAAGCAGGCTGCGGAGAATTTGCTCAACCGCTTCGGTAAACAACTAAACGGAATCTTTACGAGCAACGAGTCGGCAACCGCCGGGATGTTGCTCGCCGTGCGTGACGCTGGCCTGGCGGGCAAGGTGAAATTTGTAGGCTTTGATTCTGGCGAGACCCTCAACGCCGGACTGATGTCGGGGCACATTGACGGCCTCGTGGTGCAGAATCCGATGCGCATGGGTTACCTCGGCGTGAAGACTGCGTACGCTATCTTAAAGGGGGAAAAAGTTCCGCCGATGATCGACACGGGAGTGGGCTTCGTGACGAAGGCGAACTTCAACGACCCCGCGATGACGGAGATGGTGCGTCCGCCGCTCGACAAGTATTTGAAGTGATGACCGCGACCGCCGGGCTGCGACTCGTCGACATCCAAAAGCGCTTTGGCGCGACGCGCGCGCTGCGCGGGGTCTCGTTCGACATCGCCCCCGGCGAGATCCATGCGCTGATCGGTGAGAACGGTGCAGGCAAGAGCACGTTAATGAAAGTGCTCAGCGGCGCGCATCCCGCCGACGCCGGGACGATGGAGCTGGGCGGGCGGCCCTACCTGCCGGCTGATCCGCATGACGCGCGAAAGAAAGGCGTCGCGATGATTTACCAGGAGCTCAATCTCGCGCTCCATTTGTCGGTGCAGGAAAATATTCTTCTCGGCGCCGAGTCCGCCTCATTGGGCTGGATCGACCGCGGCCAATCTCGTGAGCGCGCGAGGTCCGCCCTCGCGCAATTGGGGCACGAGAGCATCGCTCTGGACCGCTGCGCCGGAGCGTTCTCCATCGCGGAGCAGCAAGTGATCGAGATTGCCCGCGCCCTGCTCATCAAGCCGCAGGTGCTGATTATGGATGAGCCAACGAGTAGTCTCACGCGGGCCGACACGGAAAAACTCTTCGCGACGATTCTCCGGCTGCGGGCGCAAGGGGTGAGCATTATCTATATCAGTCATTTTCTCGAAGAGTGTCGCCAGCTGTGCGACCGCTATACGGTGTTGAAAGACGGTGAGACGGTCGGCACGGGACAGATGGACGCGGCGACGCTTGATCATATCGTCACGCTGATGACCGGGCGGGAGGTGACCGATCTTTATCCTCGCAGCACGCACGCGCGAGGGGCGGTCGTGCTCGACGTCAAGGCGGTCGCGAGCGAGCCGCGCCTCAAACGGGCGAGTTTTCAGGTCCACGGGGGAGAAATTTTTGGCGTGGCCGGTCTGATCGGCGCGGGGCGCACGGATTTATTGCGGGCGATTTTTTCGCTCGATGCGCTGGCCGCTGGCGAAGTGTGCATCGTGGGCGAGGGCGAGGCTGAGGAGACGGCGACGCCGCGCCGGCGTTGGCGGCAAGGGTTGGGTTTTCTGAGTGAGAATCGCAAGGAGGAGGGGCTGATGCTCAACCAGTCCATCGCGGACAATCTCACCCTCACGAAACAAGATTCGTTTGGTCGCTGCGGTTGGATCAACGGTCGCCGGCAGCGCCAGGTCGCGCAGCGCTGGGTGGGTGCGCTGCGGGTGAAGTGCCGCGATGCGGGCCAGCGGATCGGCGAGCTCTCCGGAGGCAACCAACAGAAAATCGCGATCGCGCGCCTGCTCGAACACCCGGCTCGGATCTTCCTCTTGGATGAACCCACGCGCGGGATCGACGTCGGCAGTAAGGCGCAGATTTACCAGCTCATCGGTGAACTCGCGGCGGCGGGCAAAACCGTCATCGTGGTGAGCAGTTACCTGCCTGAGCTCCTGGGCCTCTGCGATACCATCGGGGTGATGTGCCGCGGTGAACTCGCGGCGATTCGGCCGCGGGCGGATTGGACCGAGGCGGAGATCATGCGCGTCGCGATGGGGAGCGTCTAATTTTCAACGATGAAATCCACGCTCAAACACCTGCTCGCGAAAGGCGGGCCGTTCATCGGCCTCATTTTGGTGATCGCGTTGTTTTCCCTGCCCACGGAAACGCGCGAGTTCTTTCTGACCTATCACAATTTCAAGATTATCTTCACGCAGACGGTGATCGTCGCGATCGGGGCGATCGCGATGACGATGATCATTGTGAGCGGCGGCATTGATCTTTCCGCGGGGTCGAGCATTGCGTTTACCAGTGTCGTGGGGGCCTTGCTGATCCAACGCGAGTTCGGGACGATTCCGACTGTCATCCTTGTTCTCACCGCTGGTGCGATCATCGGACTCGTTAATGGGACGATGATTGCGGCGCTGCGGATGCCGCCGTTCATCGTCACGTTGGGCACGATGAGTATGATCCGTGGCGCGGGCAAATGGCGGGCGGACAACCAAACCGTCAATTACGAGGGCTCGCCGATCAACCAGTGGATGACCACGGCCGACCCTGCGGGCTACGCGCTGCCGCCGGGAGTGTGGGTGGCCATCGGGCTGGCGACGGTGACGGCAGTGGTGTTGAAGAACACGGTGTTTGGCCGTCATGTCTTCGCGTTGGGCTCCAATGAGGCGACGGCGCGACTGTGTGGCCTGCCGACGGTGCGCCTGAAAATCATGATCTACGCGCTCGCCGGAGGCTTCTTTGGGCTCGCCGGATTGTTTCAACTTTCTCGACTCAGGCAGGGCGATCCGACCGTCGCGGTCGGACTGGAACTCGACATCATCGCGGCCGTGATCATCGGCGGGGCGAGTCTGTCGGGCGGCGTCGGCACGATTCTAGGCTCGATGATCGGCGCGCTGATCATGGCGGTGTTGCGCAACGGTTCACAGCAGATGGGTTGGCCGACGTATTTTCAGGAAATTATTATTGGCCTCGTGATCATCGTCGCCGTGTTTCTCGACCGACTGCGGCAGGGAAAGCAAACGTAGTCGGGCGGGCGCAACAGGACCGCCGGTTATTTTGCGGCGGCTTTCAGTTCGGCGAAGCGGCTGCGCAGGCTCGCGAGCGTTTTTGCCTGGTTGGGTGCCGCCGCGAGGTTGTGGGTCTCGGCGCGGTCGGCGGTGAGGTCGAAAAGTTCCTCGTGTTGGAAATCCGGCCAATAGAGATACTTCACCTCTTTGCGGACGAGGGCTTCGGACGAGGGGATGAAGTGGATGTTTTTTATCGTGGCATGCTCGTAGAAAAACTCGGTGCGCCAAGCCGGGGCGTTGCTCGCGAGGTAGAGGGAAGAGAGGTCGCGGCCTTGCATCCGGGCGGGAGCGGCGATGCCGGCGGCGGCGAGGAAGGTCGGCGCGAGGTCGACGTTGAGCGTGAAGTCGTCGTTAGTCTGGCCGCGCTGGGCGGCGGGCATGCGGGGATCGCGCACGATCAATGGAGTACGGATGCTCTCCTCGTAGGGATACCATTTATCGGCGAGACCGTGTTCGGCGTGGAAGTAACCGTTGTCGGCAGTGAAGATTACGAGCGTGTTCTCGAGGAGGCCTTGCTGGCGCAGCGCGGCGAGCACGCGGCCGCAGGTGGCGTCCACTTCAGTGGCGAGACGATAATAATTTTTCATCATCGTCTGATATTTTTCCGGTGTATCGAAGCGCCAGTGATAGCGGACGCGGCCCTCGTTCTGCTCGTTGGCGATGAAGGGCGGGAGACGTTTGAAATCTTCGTCGGACGACGTCTTGGGCACGGGGATGACCGTGTCCTTGTACAGTTCCATGCTGGCGGGCTGCGGGAGAAACTGGAGGGGGTTTTGGTCCTCGGCGTGAGTGGCGAAGAACGCGAGCGTGAGGACAAACGGTTTGTCGGTGGGGCGTGTGCGCAGAAACTCGAGGGCGTCATTTTCGTTTTTCTGGGTGACGTGGATTTTGGTGCCGTCTGCCTCTCGGATCCAGTGGGTGCCGCTGTAGGCCCGGCCGAAGTCGAATTTATCCTGCGGAAACGTGCCGTTGTGCCACTTGCCGATGTGGCCGACATGATAGCCGTTGCGGCGGAGGAGGCCGGGATAGGTCTCGGCCCACGGCGTGGTGAACATGGCGAACGCGGGGTTGCCGTGGCGCGACATCCATTGGCCGGTGAGGAGCGTGGCGCGGCTCACGCCGCAGATCGCGGTGGTGACGCAGTTGTGGGTGAAGCGCATGCCCTCTTTGGCGAGCCGAT
>CAMCHO010000166.1 GCA_945874455.1 Opitutus sp. GAS368
ACGAGTTTGAGACGGCGCTCGAACAACGCGACGTCACCGCGCAGAAACGCGGACGACACGGCCTCCTCGGTGTGTTTGGAGTTGGTGACGGAGGCGCGGTAGCGGGCGTTTTCGTCGAACGTGAGATGGGTGGGGTTGGCGCGATAGTAGTCGAGCAGACGGCTGGTGCCGACCCATTGGATACGCGGGAAGCCGTAGGGGTGGGCGCGTTCGGACAACTCGGGCGCCCAGAACGGCGCCGCCGCGTCATCGCTGCCGACGGGAGTCGTGCTGGCGCGGCCGTCGCGGCCGACGAAACTGTAGGTGCGGTTGTCGTCCGCGCGGAGATCGCGTACGCCCTCGCGGCGGTCGAGCCCCGCCTTCAAGGTGACGGGCACGCGCCACAGGACGTCGCGCTGCACGTTGGCGAAAAGGGTGCGCTGCTGGTCGTTGTTTTCGGGTTGGCCGCTGCCGGCGCCCGTCACCGCGTAGTGGTTGAGGCTGTACGGATCGATCGGGGTGCCGGTCGCGCCATCGGTCACGGTGATGCGATTGGGCCGCAGGTAGAAAATATCGTCGAAGGCCACCGTCACGCCGGTGCGCCGGGCGCTGGTGTTGGCGAAGTAACCGCGCTCGAGGTCGCGGCCGTTGTAGCGGGCGCGAGAATAGCCGGCGCCGGCCTCGGCTTTCCACACCGGTCCGTCGTGCCGCCAGCGCAGCGTGGGCAGGTAGGTTTGATTCTTGCGGTAGCCGCCGGCGTTGCCGCTGACGAGGTCGCCCAAGGCCGTGGTGCCGCGAGTCGAGAAGGGCGTGAAGTTGCCGGGTAGCACGCCGCCCACATTGAAGGTGAGCGTCTGGCTGAGATAATCCTCCTCGAAGCGGGAGGCCTGGATCGAGAGTGACAGCGTGTCGGAGCGAGCGAATTTGAAATCGAGCGTGGCGGAGAGGGAGTGGCGGGTGGTTTGCTTGAGACCACCGCGCACGGCGAAGGTGGACAGGTAGGGCTGGTCGGGTGTGGTGTGCGGAAAGGTGGTGCCATTGGTGACCGTCCCGGCGCCGCGCCACGTATTGGTGACCTGATCCTGGCCGGCGAATTGGGTGGTGCGGCCACCCGACAGCGTGAAACCGAAACGCTTGTTTACCGGCACCACCCAGGAGAAGTCGAAGCCCGGGGGAGCCTTGCTGCGGCGATCCTCGCGCGGGCCGGGGGTGGCGTGGAGCTGCTTGCGATGGTCGCGCATCATCACGTAGACGCTGCCGTTGAAGACCGGCCGCGAGCGCTCGAAGGCGCTGCGCGGAATCATGTTTACCGAGCCGGCGAGGGCCGCGCCGGAGGTGTCGGGGGTCGGTGAGAAGGACACTTCGATGCGCGAGAGGCCGTTGATGGAAACCATGTCGACGGCGGAGGCGCGGGAAATGCCGCTGATCGCGGTGGCGAGGCTGAAGCCGTCGAGCGTCACGGGGACGTTGTCGGCGGGCGCGCCGTTGATGGAGATCTCGCGGGCGTTACCGCCGGCGTATTCCATGGTGACGCCGGGCAGGAATTTCAAAAATTCGCCGACGTGCCCCTCGGCGACGGTGCCGAACTCGTCGGTGGACACGACGGTTTTGAGGTTGGCGGCGAAACGCTGTTCGTTGATCGCGATGGCAGCGGCCTCCATTTCCTTCGAGGTGGTGACGACAAACGTGGCGAGTTTCACGCGGTCCGCTGTGGGGTCGCTCTGTCCGGCGGCCGTGAGCGTGACGTCGTGGAGGGCGGATTGCCCAGCGGCGACGGCGACGGCAGTGGTGACGGGCGTCATGCCGGTGTAGAATAATTTTACTCGCGCCGTGCCGACGGGAACGCTCTCGAAGCGGTAGGCGCCCGCGGCATCGGTGAAGGTTTCGAGTGAGGTGCCTTCGACGGTGACGCGGACGCGTTCCAGGAAACTATCGGTGCCAGCGGCCAAGACCCGGCCGGTGATCGATCCGGTGGCGTTTGCGGTGGTCTGTGCGGACCCGACGGAGACGGTCGCGGCGACGGCGGAGAGGGAGAGAAGGAGGGAAAGAGAGAGGGAGCGAAGAGGGCGGGGGAGGAGCATGAGGGGATAGGTTAAAGTGGCGGGGCAGATCAGCGCCAATCGATGCGCGCTTGCTGGGTGGTGAGGTCGACGGGAAAAAACCGTGGGTGACCGCGAGTCGTCGAGCAAGTCTCCGCGGGGTCGGAAAAGTCGGGAGTGGGCCGGGTCGGTGCGGGGCGCATGGCCGCAGGCGCGATGCCTCCCTACGCAGTCCGCCCGGGCGAACCAGGAAAACGCGGCGGTCTAGGGCGTGGGCGTCGCGGCACCGCCGGAAGCGCGTGGTCCGCGCGCGGCCCGGCCTGTGCGCAACCGGCGGAAACGGTCATTGCGCAGCAGGGAATCGAGCGCGACGCTGCTCGCGTGATTGGTCAGCTTTTGTCCCCCATGGTCCGCGCTGAAACCTCCGTTTCTTCCCGGTCCAGCGCTACCATCGGCTTCGAGGCCACCCGCCTCGACGACCTCATCGCTGCGCAAACCCGAACGCTCGGAGCCCTCAAGATCCACCAGCAAGGCCTGATGCAGCAGCTTTTCCCCTCCCCGGAGGCGGTTGAAGTATGAGCGCCCCTGGGAGCGCCGGCGTCCCCGCGGGCATTCGGTTAAAAGCCGACGGGGACGTCGGCGCTCCCAGGCATACCGTCCCCGCCGGCATTCGGTTAAAAGCCGACGAGGACGTCGGCGCTCCCAGGAATACCGTCCCCATCCCCGGGAACGCCGACGTCCTCGTCGGCACAGCCTCCAAAGAATGGTACTCGCGTGGCTACCTCCCGCATCGCGACAAACCGCATCTGCTCCAATCGATCACCTACCGCCTCGCCGATAGTCTGCCGCAAGAAAAACTCCGCGTGTTGGCAGACGAACTCCGCACCTTGCCCGAAAATCGTCGCGAATCGGCTAAACGACAAAAAATCGAAACCTGGCTGGATGCCGGCCTGGGGTGTTGCGCGCTGCGCCATCCCGAGGTCGCCCGCTACGTCTTGAACTCCTTTCTCCATTTCCACGGCGAGCGCTACCACCTGCACGCGTGGTGCATCATGCCCAACCATGTCCACGTCTTGATCGAACCGCTCGATGATCTCGCTTCAATCGTGCAAGGCTGGAAATCCTTCACTTCGCGCTGGGTTCTGGCCCGCAATACCGAGCTGAGGCTCTGCGTCCCCGGTAAAAATTTCTGGATGCGAGAATACTGGGATCGCTACATCAGGGACGAGACTCACTACCAAAAGACAGTGGACTACATTCACCAAAACCCGGTGAGTGCGCGCTTATGCGCCACCCCCGAAGCGTGGCCCTGGTCCAGCGCCTCTGGGCGCGCCACCCTTGGGAGCGCCACCCCGCGGAGCGCCACCCCTGGGAGCGCCACCCTTGGGAGCGCCACCCCGCGGAGCGTCACCCTTGGGAGCGTCACCCCTGGGAGCGCCGGCGTCCCCGCCGGCATTAGTTCAAAAGCCGACGAGGACGTCGGCGCTCCCAGCCCTTGACCTCCCCCGCACGCATTTTCGCGTGAAAATATTTTTATGAGAACCACCCTCGATCTGCCCGATCCGCTGTTTCGCGAACTTAAGGCTCGGTCCGCCCTGCGCAGTGTGCTGCTCAAAGACTTCGTCGCCGAAATGAAGCCGGTGAGGCGGACGGCGGAGGGGGGAGTGGGCGGAGGCTCAGCTGACCGCGACGTGGGAACGGGCATGGCGATGGTAACGGCGATTCAGAGGCAAACGGTCCAAAAGTCATGAGCTAGGGCTACCTGAGATTCATGGAATGTCTGCTTGCTTGGCTGCTTTCCCTCTTCGGTTCTTGGGTGTTTTGGCGTCCTCTCCGCCGGGTGGTGAGTGGGGGTCCATGCGCTTGAGGGCGGCGGCGGTCGGGCTGCCGCCGAATTGTTTGTAGTAGAGTTCTTGGAACGGATTGATGGTGGGAATGCCAGTAACGTTCTCGTTCACGAGGAGCGGCTGCACGTCACGCCACCACTGGTCATACGTGGCGCGGAGCTGCGCGACGACCTCCGGATGTTGGGCGATGACGTTGGTGGTCTCGCCGGGGTCGGCCTTGAGGTCGTAGAGCTCGGTGTTGTTTACGAGGGTGAAGCGCGCGTTTTGAATCGCAGACTTGGCGTGTTTCGAATCTGCGGCTTTGCCCTTGGGCCAGCGGCCGACGTGATGCACGAGCGTGCGATCTGCCACCGGCGTTTGCGGGTTCTTGAGCAGCGGTAAGAAGCTGCGGCCTTCGACCTGTTGTTTGACGGCGGGCGACAAGGTCGCGCCGGTGAGTTCGGCGAGCGTCGGGAAGAGATCGAGGTGGGCGCTGAGCGCGTCGCATTCCGTCCCGGCGGGAATGCCGCCGGCAGGCCAGCGGAAGAAAACCGGCACGCGCGTACCGCCTTGATACGTCGTGCCTTTGCCGGCCTTCATCCCGGCATTGAAGATCGCCCGGCCGGCGGTGCCGCCATTGTCGCTGCCGAGGTAGATCACGAGCGTGTTCTCGGCGATGCCCCACTCTTTGAGTTTTGCGAGGAGCTGGCCGAAGTTGGTGTCGACGTTCTCCACCATGCCGAGGAACTTCGCGGTGTCCTCGGTCACGCCGGGTTTGCCGAGGTAGTGTTGGTAATATTCCTCGGGTACGACGTGGGGACCGTGAGCGGCGTTGAGCGGGATGTAGGCGAAGAAGGGCTGTTTCGCCGTGCGCTTCGCGTCGATCCACTTGAGCGCCTGGGCGAAAAACAAATCGGTGCAGTAGCCGGTGGTCTTCTCGAACGTGCCGTTGTGGAGCAGCGTGGGGTTGAGGTTGGTGTTGCCGGGAGCGTCGCCGCAGGAGCCGGGGAATATTTGGCCGATGCCGCCGCCGCCGTGGATATAGACCTCGTCGAAACCGCGCCGGTCAGGTTGATAAGCGGCCTCGTCGCCGAGGTGCCATTTACCAAAAATACCGCTGGTGTAGCCGACGCTCTTCAACAGCTGCGGCAGCGTGTAAGTTGAAAGCGCCATGCGCTCGCGCTCGAGGATGGTGTGCGTCACGCCGTTTTTGAATTCGTGGCGGCCGCTCATCAACGCTGAGCGGCAAGGCGCACAGGTCGGGCTGACATGGAATTGCGTGAAGAGTAGGCTCTCCTTTTTGAACGTATCCACAGATGGAGTACGGATAAGCGGATTGCCGAGAGAGGCGTAGTCGCCGTAGCCGACGTCGTCGGGCATCACGAGAATGATGTTGGGTTTTGCAGCGGCGAAGGCAGCGGCGACCGGCGCGAGCAGAAAGGCAGCGAGGGCGAGGAGCGGAATGTTCATGGGGTAATTATTTGGCGGTCTTGCGTTTCTTTTTCGGCTGGTCGAACGGTTCGTCGTCGCCGGCACCGGACTTGATCTTCAACTGGCCGAGCAGCCCGGCTTTTTGGTCCCACGGCGCGGTGCGGCTAAAGACGACGGGGTAGTGATCGTAGGCGTGCTGGGGGACGAACTGCTGTTGGATCGCGGCGAGCTGCATATCGTAGTCTGCGCGGAGCTTCGTCAGGACGCCGACGTGTTGGGGGTCCGCGGCGACATTGGTCATCTCGTAGCGATCAGCGGCGAGGTGGAAGAGTTCCTCGGTGGGCTTCATGCCGACGCCGTAATACCAGTAGATGTATTTCCATTCCGGCGTGACGACGGCCATGGACTGCGCAGAGGGCGCTCCCCAGAAATTAAATAACGGCAACGAATCGCGGACGCGGCTGGTCGGATCCGCGAGCAGCGGGAGCAGGCTCCGGCCATCGAGGCCGGCCGGGGCCGGCTCGCCGGCGAGCGCGAGGAGGGTAGGTGCCAAGTCGATGTTGCCGGTGACGGCGGCGCAGGCCTGGCCGTTTTTCCCCGCGGGCAGACGCGGATCGTAGATGATAAGCGGCGCCTTGGAGGCCTCTTCGTAGGGGAGGACCTTGTCGCCGAAGCCGTGCGAGCCGGCGTTGTAGCCGTTGTCGGAGGTAAAGATGATGACCGTGTTTCGGTCGAGTCCCTGGCGCACGAGCTCCTCCCGGATCATGCCGACGGCCACATCGATACCGGTGACGAGCGCGTAATACTTCGCCGCTGTGCCATCGAAGTCGTCGATCCACTCGCGATAGCCGGTGGCCGCACGGCTGGTGCGGGCCTGCGGCGACACGTGCGTGCCTCTTTCCACGCCATAGTTTGGCGGGCGCGTGAAGGTCTTCCCCGCGTAAAGTTTGAGGTCGATCGGGTCCGGCGTGAACGGCAAGTGCGGTGCCTTGAAGCTGACACTCAGGCAAAACGGTTTCCCGCTGGCCTTCGCCGCCTTCAGGAAATCCTGCGCCCACGCGCCATTCGCGCGCGAGCTGTGCGGATACTGCGCGGCATACTTCGCGAAGCCGGCGTTATTCGCGGTCTCGTAGAACGTCTGGCCCGGGCCGCCGGCCCATTGATCGAAGAGCGGCGCGAGGGCCTCGAATTTTTCGCCCTGCAACACGAAGCCGATCTTGCCCGCGAAGCCGGTGAAGTAGCCCGCCTGCCGCAGCCGCACGGGATAGGATTGCGCGATGAAGCGGCGCTCCAAGTCGCCGTGGTCGAAATTGCAGCCGTGGCGGTATTCATAGAGGCCCGTGAGAATCGTGCAGCGGCTGGCCATGCAGATGGATGTGGTGTCGTAGTGACTGACGAAGCGCACGCCGTCTCGCGCGAGTCGGTCGAGGTGGGGTGTGATCACATCCCGGTTCCCGCTGTAGCCGACGGCGCCCGCTGCGAGATCGTCAGCGAGCAGGAAGACGAGGTTGGGGCGGGCGGGAGCGGCGGCGGCGTGCGCCACTGCGGGGATGCAGGCCGCCAGCAACAAGACAACGGCAGTGCGAACGGGAAAAATCATTGTTGGTTTCATGGATAAAAAGCTCCGCCCAACGGGCCGATCAATCGGAGGCAAAGAGGCATCTTCAGAACCGGAACGAATTCGTCAGCGTGACCTGCCGTGGTTCGGTGTAGCGGGGGTAGCGGGCGGTTGTGCCCTGGTTCGTGACGTTGTTGAACGCGTTGTCGAGGTTGAGCTGCGCGGCCCAAGTCACCCGGCCGAGCTTTCTCGTATATTTGAAGAACGGGCTGAACACGCATTCATCGGCGTTTTGCCGCTCCGGGACGACCAACACCCCGGTGATGAAGAGGCCGCCGGGATTGCGCATGGCGCCGCGCGACCAACGCACCGATCCGCCCACGCTGAAGCCCCGGAGCAAACCCGCACGGAAATCATAGCGGGTGACGAAACTCCCCCGATATCGCTTGGGCTGTCTGTTTTCATCGTTTTGGCCATCAAGATAATCGAGGCTCCCAGAGAGGGCGGCGTCGATCTCAGTCGCGGACCTGCCGATGGAAGCCAGGTAGCTCCTGGCAGCCTTAACCTTCGCCCGAAACTGGGGGACGGAGGTGGAGCGATGGTCTTGCGTCGTGGCGAGGGCGAGGCGGGTCGTCCAGTTACGGGTGATGTTGGCCGTCAGCTCCAATTCCCAGCCCTCGGTGGTGCGATTGTTGGAGTCGGACGTTCCAAGAATCAGATCCGGCGAGAGCGTGGTGCGCGTGGTATTGAGGGCATCATTGACCTCCGTCTGCAGGGCCGCGCCGATGTTGGTCGCGTAGTTTTCCGCCGTGTTGTCGTAGCGGATCACGTTGGCGTTGACACGCCCGTCCAGGAGCGCGAAACGCAGGCCAAAGTCGATGCCGGAGCCGGAGGTCGGCTGGCGGGCGTTTCCGTAGAGATCGGTGCCGACATTGTCGGTGAACATCGCCGACTCTTGGTAGGAGGCGGTGACGGCGAGCCACGGGGTGAGATTGAACACCGCGCCGGCGGTTTTGTTGGTGCGCCAAGTGTCGGCGTTGAGCCTGATGGGAATATCGTCGGCATCATCGGGCAAGGGCTGACCGGCAGCGTCGACGAAGCGCGTCTCCTGGAAGACACCGATGAGTTGCGTCGGGAGATTGCGCGCTTGTTTCCAGTGATCGCGGCTGAGGCCGAGGCTGGTGCGCAGGCGCTGCTTGAAGAACGAACCGAGGTGCTGGAACACCGCCGTGGAAAGCGACTGGTCGTAATATTCGAGGCTATTCGTGAAGTAGTCGACGACGCCGGGAAGCTTCGGGATGCGGAGATTCTCGCCGTTGCCGTCCTTGAAGTAGAACCAGGGGGAGACGGCGTTATTGGCGAGGCGGGCGGCGGTCCCGGTGTAGCCGCGGCGGGTGATTTCCTCCTTGGTGAGCGCCCATTGCATTCCCTTGCTGCGATTAATCTCGGCGCGGTGATTGGCGCTGACGATGAAGCGGTGGGACGTATTCCAGAGCGAAAGATCCTGGAGCAGCATCAGCCGAGCGGACCGCATGTCGCGATCCTCGAAGCGGCGGGTGAAGGTGCCAGGGATGAAAAGCTGCTCGAAATTGGGGTTGGGGACCGTGCGGGTGGGGTCGTTGGGGAACGCGGGATCGGGCAAGTTGCGGTTGACGTCGATAAAGACGCCACGGGCGTTGGCGCCCCAGATGTTAGCATTGCGCGTGAGGGTCTGATCGGTGAATTCCTTTTGATGATTGAGAGCCAGCCACACGCGGGTGTCGCGCGAGAAACTGTGCTGGACGGAGAGGTTGGTGGAATTGTCGACATAGCGGACCCGCGCATCGGGTCCGGCCCAATCCTGCTCGAGGGGGAACAGGGGATTCTGCGTGGGCAGGAAGGGAAGGCGATGGGGGTTCTGGGGATCGGTGGCGTTAGTGGCGCCCGCGCTCTGAACCAAGGTGGAGACGCGGTAGACGGGAAATGCCGCGGTGGTGCCCTGCGTAGTCAGGTTATACAGACTTCCCCGGATGAACGCCTGGTTGGCGTTGGCGAGGGTGGAGTTCCCGGAAAGGCGGAGCATGCCGACGCCGTTGGCCTGCGTCCCGGCGCGAAGGGGATCGGCGTCTTGCGCGTGGGTGCCGGAGCCGCGGACGTAGGCGGTGGTGAGGTCCACCAGCGCCGTGTGGCTGAAGAAGCTCAAGAGGCGTCCGGATTCATGGGTGAAATCAATCACCGTGTTGCCGTGCTTGAACGGCTGATACCGCACGGCGCCGGCCCACCCCTGCATGTTGCGCGCCGTGTTCGCGTGCCAGCCCTCGAGATCGGAGTCGACGAGGTTGAAGCGGAGGGCGAGCTTCTGGTCCACGAGCACCCGATTGAGATCGGCCGTGAGCCGCTGGGAGCCGCGGTCGTCGTAGCGAGCCTGCACCTCGTAGCTGTTATTGAAGCGAGCGCGCTTGGATCCGGTGTTGATCGTTCCCGTGGCGTCGGTGTCACCATACGAGATGCCGCCGGCCCCGCGCGAAATCTCCATCCGCTCTAGGTTGTAGGTGTCCATCGGGGCGTAGGTGGGGAAACCGTCCTTGAGCTGGCGTCCGGAGGGCAGGCCGCGAAAGTTGATCCGATTGCCCGAACGGGCACCGATCGCGGCGCCGACCTGCATGTTGTCGTTGTAGACGTTTTCGGCGCCCACGGCGAACTCCATGGCCTGGAAGAAGTCGGTGATGCCGAGGTCGCCCATGAACTCCGAGTTGAGCACGGAAATCGAGTTGGGGAGGTTGGCGAGCGCCTCGTTGGTGCGCGTGCCGCTCATCGCGGTGGATGACTCGTAGCCGACATCGGTGGTGGCGGTGACTTCGAAGACCGAGAGCGTGATGGCTTCGTCCGACGCGGGCGCGGATTTCGCGGAGGGGGCCGTGATGGGAGGCGCCGTGGGAGCAAGGACGGATTGGGCAGCGGCAGGAGGGGCGACGCACAACAGCGCGGCGAAAACAAGGCCCGTGGGGACGCAGGCTGGGCTGGGGTTCATGGTATTCGGGATGTGGGGTGGGGGATGCGCAGACTCAACTGTTGCTCACCGGTCGAGGGTGTCGGCCCCGGCCGCTTTCTTATTTTTCCCCTTGGCGCGCGCTTTCGGCGTTTCGGTGGCGGCTTCGGGAATCCACGTCGCCAGTTCCGGCCACAGGGCAGGTCCGTCGTTTTTCTGCGCTGCGCCGGGCGTGCTGCGGCCGTCGCGTACGAGCGCGGTCGCGGTCGCCTTGAGGCGCTCGACGATGTCGCGGTGCTGATCGTGGACGTTGGTTGTTTCGCGCCAGTCGCGCTGCATGTCGTAGAGTTCGAAGGGTGGCTCGCCGGCTTGCGGCACGAGGCGAGCCGGGGCGAGGCTGCCGCCGGAGCCGCGAAACAGGTTCAGTTTCCACGCGCCTTCGCGGATCGCGAACAGGCCGCTGCCGGAGTGATGCACGAGCGGTCCGCGCAACGGGCGCGAAAAATCCTCGCCGCGCAGCGCTGGCAGCAGACTGGAACTGTCCTCGCCGGCGTCGGGCGGTAGCGGGACGCCGAGGAGGTCGGCGCACGTCGCGAGGAGATCAACTTGGCCGACGGGCTCGGCGCAGGTGCGACCCGCCTTGATAACGGCGGGCCAGCGCATGATGAAGGGCACGCGGTGGCCGCCCTCGTAGATGTCGCGCTTGCCGCCCTTAAACTCGCCGCTGCTGGCGTGCTGATACTGAGTGAGGCGCGGGGCGTAGCCGGTCTCGGCGCCGTTGTCGCTGCTGAGAAACACGAGCGTGTTCGGCGTGAGACCGTTTTCGTCGAGCGCCGCCAGCACTTGGCCGATGCGATGATCGGTTTCCATCATGAAATCGCCATAGGCGCCGACGCGGCTTTGGCCGACGAACTCGGGCGCGACGCTCTGCGGAAGGTGCGGCGAGTTGAGCGGGAGATACAGGAAGAACGGCGTGCCGGCCTTGGCGGCGGGGGCGCGGCCCGCCAGGTAAGCCACGGCTTTTTCCGTCGTGATGCGCAGGCACGCATCGTCGCGAAACGACGGCGCGATCTCGATGTCCTCCGGCCCTTGCCGTTCGGCGTCGTAGGGCGGCATGAAGCGAAACGTGTTGCGCTCCTTGTCTTGTTTTTTCCGCGTCCAGAGCGACGGGGGATCGGTCACGCGCGTGTTCTCGACGTAGGTCAGGACGCCGTAGTTCATCGAGGCGGGGATGCCGAAGTAGAAATCGAAGCCGCGCTCGGTCGGACCCTCGGTGATGGGCTGCGTCCAATCGCGTTGCCCGATCGTGCCGGGAAATTTCATCTGGAGATGCCACTTGCCGATGATGG
>CAMCHO010000167.1 GCA_945874455.1 Opitutus sp. GAS368
CCAAACCAAAACCGGCTGTTCTCCCCGCGGAGAATCCAGTGATTTTCCTCCGGAAACGTGATCAGCTTGCTCGGCACTTGGAGGCGCTGAAGGTACGTCCAGTTCTCCAATGAGTTGTTCAGCGGTACGCGGAAATCTTGTTCGCCCACCGTCACCAGCATCGGCGTCACCCAACCCGTGCCCTTCGCATGGTTGCCCACGTAGCTCGTCGGGCTCTGCTCGCGCCAGACCGGATTCTGCTCCCAGACCGGCCCGCCATTCCCCAACTCACGATGATAAATGCTATCGCTCGTTGACCACTGCGTCGCGTGCGTCACGAGACCGGCGTGTGAGATCAGGCATTTGTAGCGCGTCGTGGTCGCTTCCATCCAGTTCGCCAGATGGCCGCCGTAGCTCGCCCCGGCAGCCGCCTGCCGCGAACCGTCAATAAACGCATACCGCCTAATCGCCTCGTCGGCCCCTTGATTGATCTCGTCACCTGGCGTCTTGAGCGGATCCAGTTGAATCGCTTGCCCAAATGCTTCCGTGTAGCCCGACGAGCCCGAATAATTCGTCAGGACGAGCACGTAGCCCGGCGCCGCGAGCAGGTGGTAGTTCCAACGCAGCCCCCAGGTGTCTTTGAACTGCGGGGCCGGACCGCCGTGCATCACGACGAGCAACGGATATTTTTTCTTCGCGCCAAAACCCGCCGGCTTGACCAGCAGGTTGGCAATCGGCCGCCCTTTCGCACTCGTAAACTGAAACCGCTCCACCGCCGGCAAATCAAGTTGCGCCACCTTGGCATCGTTGAAGTGCGTGAGAACCTGATACGAACCTGCCGCCACATCAAGGCGCGCCACCTCGGGCGGTCGCGCCGCGCTATCGACATTCGCCACCAGCACCTCACCACCCCGGGCCAGCCCACTCACGCAGCCATCCTTCGGCACGTCCCGCGCCTTGACCGCGCCTCCCGTCATCGGCACGGAAAACAATTTTGTCTGGTCGCCCGCTTCAGCCGTGAAAAACACCGTCCGGCTGTCGGCACTCGCGACAAATTTTACCACCGACAAATCCAACGTCTCGGTCAGCGCGACCCGCCGGTTCCCGTCAAACGGCCACGGATACGCCACCACGCGCTGGTGATGGTACGTCTTCCCGTCGCCGCCTTTTCTGTGGCCCGCGAGGAGTCCTTGGCCGTCCGGCTGAAATACCGGATCGTCGAAACTGTCTGGGCCGTCCGTCAACTGCGTGGGCTCGCCACCGCTCAGGGCCAACGCAAACAAGTGCGTGGGCGTCGGCGCATAGGCCGCCCGGTCGCGTGTCGTGCGCGCGACAAACACCACGCCTTTCCCATCGGGCATCCACGTGGCCGGCAACGTCTCGCCCGTCTCCCCTTCGGTGCCGCCGAAACCTCGCAGCGCGGCCAGCTTCGTGCCCGCCAACACATCGCGCGCCTTCGCTCCGGCCTTCGCCTCCTGCACAAAGAGATGCGCCTGCCTCTCGTCGAGCCAACGGTCCCAATACTTGATCGGAAATCCCTCGTAGACGCGCGCGTTGTATTTCCGATTCTTCACCGCCTTCGCCGCTTGCTTGTTCGCTTCGTCGTCGGCGGCGCCGGGAAACACTTCGCTCACAAAAAGAATCTGCTGCCCGTCCGGACTCCACTGCGGCGCCCGCGCGCCCGTCGAGAGGGACGTCACGCGCTCCGCTTCCCCGCCGCGCAGCACATCGAGCACATAGATCTGCGCCACCTCGTCGCCGTCACGTTTCGAAGAAAACGCGACCCGCGTCGCGTCCGGGCTCCACACCGCTCCGCTCTCGGACGCTTTCGTCTGCGTGAGCTGCCGCGCCGGCGCGCTGCCGTCAAGCGGCACGAGCCACAAATCCGCCGACGTGTCCTTCGCCTCGTAAGCCGGCTGCGTCACCGAAAATGCCACCCACTTCCCGTCCGGACTCGGCACCGGTGCGCCCACGCGTGACATCAGCCACAGATCTTCATGCGTAATCGCCCTTTTGGCGGACTCCGCGGCCGACAAAACCACCGTAGCCAAACCCAAAACGACAAACGACCCGATTCGATATTTCATCCCCCATACTTTTTCACCGCCGCCGCGCAGGCAAGATCCCGCTCACGAAAAAATCTCCGAAAAAAACGCTCCAAAAAAACCTCTCTTTTACCGCTCCTCCCCCTCCCATGCGCGGCGCTCCCGCCGCACTCCCCGTGGCGACTGCCCACTCACCCCCTCGGGCCATTGCCGCCACCGCACGCCTCGCATCCGTTGACCAGCCCTGCATGACTATCCGTCTTCGTCCGCCCAACGCCCAACGCTCCCGAAAAGCCGATTGCACCCCAACCCTCCCCGCCCCTGAATCTTTCGCACCGCATCCCACGTCCTACCGACCACAGCTCCCCTCCCTCACTCCCTCGCTCTCGCTAAAACCATTTTCATGATGACTCGCCCCCAACCCTCCCGCCGCGACTTTCTCCGCGCTTCCGCCGTTGCCACGCTCGGCTTCCACATTCTCCCCGCGTCCGCGCGCGGCGCCAATGAACGCATCCAGATCGGTGCCATCGGCGTCAGCGGTAAGGGCCAAGTTGATACCATGGCCGTCTCCGCCGGCGGTGCAGAGATCGTGGCGCTGTGCGACGTCGCCAACCCCCGCAATCCCGAGCTCAGCCGCAAGAAAAAAACCAAGGCCGGCGACACCATGCTCGACCGTTTTCCGGCCGCGAAATTCTTCACCGACTATCGTGAGATGATCGCGACCATGAACGGCATCGACGCCGTCACCGTCTCGACGCCCGACCACCACCACTTCCACGCGTCGATGCTCGCGATGCGGAAAGGGAAACACGTTTACTGCCAGAAGCCGATTTCCCATTCGATCTGGGAGGCGCGCCGCCTCGCCGAGGTCGCCGTGCAAACCAAGGTGCAAACGCAGATGGGCAACCAGGCCCACGCCGGCGAACCCATTCGTCGCGCCGTCGAGCTCATCCGCGCCGGCGTCCTCGGCCGCGTCACCGAAGTCCACGCTTGGACCAATCGCCCGATCTGGCCGCAGGGCATGAAGGAGTGGCCCAAGGCCGAACCAGCGCCGAAGGGCCTCGACTGGAACCAATGGATCGGACCCGCGCCGTTCCACGACTACAGCCCGGCGATCGCTCCCTTCAACTGGCGCGGCTATTGGGACTTCGGTGCCGGCGCCCTCGGCGACATGGGTTGCCACATTATGGACATGCCCTACTGGGCCCTCGATCTGACCGCGCCCACCTCCGTCGATAGTTGGCACGAGGGCGGCACCGCCATCGCCGCGCCAAATCGTTCGACGATCACCTATCAATTTCCCACGAGCATCCTCGGCGGCCCCGTGAAATTCATGTGGTATGACGGCGTCATCGCCAAGGAGGGCGTCTATCTCAACGCCCCGCCCGAGGCGTTGTGGAAAAACGATTTTCCGACGGCCGATCACGTGTTCCGCCGCTTCGACCTCATGCTCGTCGGCGAAAAAGGCCGGATGTTTTTCGGACGCTCCCGACAGGACTGGGTGTTCAAACCCGACGCGCTCGGGACGAATTTTCCCGCGCCGCCGAAAACCATCGCACGCGTCCCCGGCGGCACCCAAGACGGCAAGGGCGAAGACGGCGGCGGCCCCTACGTCGAGTGGCTCAGCGCGATCAAGACCGGCACGCCCGCGCTCTCCAACTTCGCGTCGTCCGGTCCATTCAGTGAAACGGTTCTCCTCGGTAACCTCGCCCTGCGCCTCGGTAAACGCGTGGAGTGGGACGCGAAAAATCTCGTCGCGAAAAACGCCCCCGAAGCCGCTCCCCTCATCCGCCGCGCCTACCGCAAGGGCTGGGAGCTCGCGTAACCGCGAAGCAATCGTCCGCGTTTTTCATCGCGAGCGCAGTAAGGCAGCGACGAGGTGACCCCTCACCCGGTTCTCCTCGTGCAGCCATATACCCCGACCCCGCCCTCTCCCCCTCTCCCCCTCTCCCCTTCTCTCCCCTTCTCTCCCTCTCTCCGTCTCCCCTCTCTCCGCCCCACCCATGCCCGCCCTCTTTCCCCGTAGCTTCGTCCTGCTCGCCGCCGTTCTCATCACTGTCGCCGCAACCGCCCACGCCGCCGCTGAGCGCCTCAACGTGCTCATCATCACCACCGACGATATGAGTTGCGATTCCGTCGGCGTCTACGGAGCGAAGCCCCGCGACCTCACCCCCAACATGGATCGTCTCGCCGGCCAAAGCCTGCGTTTTGCGCACGCGTTCGTGCAGGTCGGCAACTGCATGCCTTCCCGCAACGTGATGTTCTCGGGCCGCTATCCGCACAACAACCGCGTCGAGGGTTTTTACGAAGTCCGCGATCCCGGCTACCCCGTGATGTCCGATCTCATGAAAGCCGCCGGCTACTTCACAGGCATCCGCGGCAAGGTAAGTCACTCGACGCCCTACACGCCCTACCCCGGCTGGGACCTCATCCTCGACACACTCCCCGACGGCACCGCCGCAGATCCGAAGAATCCCGAGTCGTATTACCTTTCAACCCAGCACGGCATCGCGCGCGCGAAGCAGGCCGGCAAACCGTTTTGTTTCAACCTCAACATCTCCGATCCCCACAAACCGTTCTACAACGAGGACGGTCAATCCGAGGTCAACAAACCGAGCCGCGTTTATACGCCCGCCGAAATCACCGTGCCCGGCTTCCTCCCCGACGATCCCAAAGTGCGTGCGGAGCTCGCCCTCTACTACTCGACCGTCCGCCGCGGCGACGACTCCCTCGGCGCAATTTTCCGTGCGCTCAAGGAATCCGGCGAGGACGCCCGCACCCTCATCATTTTCCTCTCCGACCACGGCATGCCACTGCCGTTCGCAAAGACGCAGCTCTACTTCCACAGCACCCGCACACCATTGATGGTGCGTTGGCCCGGCGTCACGAAACCCGCCACCGTCGACGACCGCCACCTCGTCTCCGCTGTCGATCTCTTGCCCACACTGCTCGAAATCGTCGCCGTGCCCGCACCCGCCGGCATGGACGGCCGCAGTTTCGCCCCCGTCCTCCGCGGTGAAAACCAAACCGGCCGCGATTTCATCGTCGCCGAATACAACGAAAACTCCGGCGGTAATCGCCACCCCATGCGTACCATCATCACGAAGGACTACGCCTACCTCTTCAACCCGTGGTCCAACGGCACCCGCGCCATGGCCACCGCCACCAAGGGCACCGCCACCTACCGACGCATGGTCGCACTCGCGAAAACCAATCCCGCCGTCGCTGCGCGCCTCGACCTCTTCGAGCACCGCGTGCCTGAAGAACTCTTCAACTACGCCATCGACCCCGACGCCCTGAAAAATCTCGTCGCCGATCCCGCCCACCGCGGCCCACGCGACGCCCTCATCGCCACACTCGACGCATGGATGGTGAAAACGCGCGATCCGATGCTTTCCGTCTTCCGTGCCCGCCACGACCCCGCCGCCCGCGAAGCTTACATGAAAGCCGCCGTCGCCGAAGCCGACGAACGCAACGGCACGAGGAAAAATAGGGGTGGGAAAAAAGCCGGCAAGAAACAGGCCCGCATCCAGGACCTCTGAGTCGTCGCGCTCCTCCGCCCCACCGTCCGCGGCCGGAGGCCCACAACATTTTCCGCCGTCCGAAAAATCTTCCGGCCTCACCAATCTTTCTTCCCCATTCCCAATCCGTCTCCACCGCCTTCCTCTTTCCATCGCATGATCCTCCCTTCCCTTCGCCGCCCCGTCACCATCATCTTAATACTGCTCGCCGCCGCGACCACTCTCCCGCTCGCGTCAACCGCCGCCGACAGCGTCCCCGCCGACCTCGTCCTCACTCGCTTCTCCGGCCCCGACCTCACGCCCTGCGTCGCGACCTTGTGCGTTTCCGCCCAAGGCGAGGTCTACGCCGGCGTCGATCTCAACGGCTCCCTCGGCAAAGGCCCCGGCAAGGGCCGCATCGTGAAACTCATCGACCGCGACCGCGACGGCATCGCCGACTCGCACACCGTCTTCGCCACCATCGACAACGCCCGCGGCCTCCTCGCTGTTGGCACCCGCGTCTACGTCCTGCACACCGCCCACGGCACCGATGGCAAAGCCACCGGCATGAACCTCGCCGTGCTCGAAGACGCCGACCGCGACGGCGTCGCCGACGGCCCTGCGAAAATCCTCGTCGAAGGCATCTGCGTCGCCAAGGCCATCAACGACCGGGGCACCGACCACTCCACCAACGGCATTCGCATGGGGATTGATGGCTGGATCTACATCGCCGTCGGCGATTTCGGTTTCCACAACGCCACCGGCACCGACGGCGCCAAGGTCACGCTCCAAGGCGGCGGCGTCGCGCGCGTCCGCCCCGACGGCACTGAGCTCGAGCTCTTCGCCACCGGAACCCGCAACGACTACGACGTCGCGATCGACCCGTTCCTGAACCTCTTCTCCCGCGGCAACACCAACGACGGCGGCGGCTGGAACATCCGCTTCCTCCACCTCATCCAGTCCGCCGATTACGGATACCCGCGTCTCTTCAAAAATTTCTCCACGGAAATCCTCCCCGCCCTCGAAGATCTCGGCGGCGGCTCCGGCGTCGGCGCGCTCTTCCTCTCCGAGCCCACCTGGCCCGCCAACTACAACAACCAACCCCTCATGGCCGACTGGGGCCGCAAAGCGATTTACCTCCACCGCCTCACTCCCGACGGCCCGACGTTCACCCAAAAGGCCGAGGAGTTCGCCCAGATTTCCCAGATCACCGACCTCGACGTCGATCCCTCCGGCCAGATGTTTGTCAGCGCTTGGGACGGCGCCGGCTTCAAGGGCGACCCCGGCAAAGGCTACGTCTCGCGCCTCACGCCGAAAGGCTGGACCCACCGCGCCCTCCCCGATCTCGCCACCGCGAAACTCACCGATCTCGTCACCCTCCTCGCTTCCGCCAGCGCCACCACGCGCTTCTACGCGCAACAGGAGATTCTCGCGCGCACCGCTGAAGCCGCCGCCGCCAAGACCGCCGTCTTAGCGCTCGCGAAGTCGTCCACCCCCACGCTCGCCGTGCGCGTCGCCGCCTTGATGACCTACACCCAACTCGAGTCATCCGCCGCCGCCGTCTTCGCCCTCGCCGTCGAAGAACCGCTCCGCGAATTCGCCCTGCGCGCCGCCACCGACCGCCTGCCGCGTCTCAAGAACACCCGTCTCCCGCTCGAACCCTTCACCAACACCCTCCGCACCGGCACGCCGCGCCAGCGCGCCGCCGCCGCCATCGCCCTCGGCCGCCTCGGCACTCCCGCCGCCGCCACCGCGCTCCTCGCCGAGCCGTTCACCAAGCCCGACGATTCCGGCGACGGCGACTTCACGCAAAAAGACACGCTCAAGGGCGCGCGCGAAAGCCGCGTCACGCTCTCCACCAAACCCGGCAACGATCTGCGCCTCCATCTCGTCTCGACCGACAATCCTGACAAGCCCGCGCGCCTCGCCATCTTCGATGCTTCCTTCACTCTCGCGGATCGTACCCGCGTCGCTCTCAGCTCGTTGAAACCCGCTTCCGGCCGCGCCACCGTAGAGGCCGCTCCCGCCACTGCACCCAACGCCGCACCCGCGCCGAACGCCGACGCCACCGGGTCGAAATCCGGTAATAAAAACAAACGCCCACCCTCCGGCCCCGCCGTGATCATCGAGGGCTCACCCTTCGTCACCTACACCGTGCCACCCGGCGCCGTGCAGTTTGACGCCCGCGTCCGCACCCCGGCCGGTAGCGGAGCCGAGGTCTCTGTGGAATTCTTCGCGTCCACCGGCCGGCCACTCGAAAAGGCCACCGCCTCATTCGCTCCGCGCCACGCGACGCCGAACTCCGCCATCGTCCTCCCGCACCTCGCCGCGCACGCCCTCACGCGCCTCCGCGCCGTCGACGCCGCACTCGCCGCCGTCGGCACGAAAAACGAGGACCTCGCCCTCTGGACCTTGTCCAACCTCCACGAACCCGCCGTCGTCGATGGCCTCCTCGCCAAACTCACCCCGGACATGGCCCCCGCCCTCCGCGCGAAACTCCTCACCACGCTCGCGCGCCTCTACCAACAGGAGAAACCCTTCGACGGCACGACCTGGTGGAGCACCCGCCCCGACACCCGCGGGCCTTACTATACCCCCATCACGTGGTCTGCCTCGCCCCGGATCGCTGCCGCCCTCGAAGCCGAGACCGCGCGCGCGGCCCCGGCTCAGCTCGATTTTCTCGCCCGCCTCAACGACTCCCACCGCCTCGGTCTCGCCAAACTCGGCACCCGCGACGTCGCTCCCGCCACCACCGCTAAAGCCCCGACCATCGATCTCGCCAAGATCGCGGCGCAGAAAGGTGCCGTCGCCACCACCGCCCTCGAGGACATCATCCTCGCCATCGACAAACTCAAACCCAACCACACCCGCGGCGAAGAGCTCTACACTCAACAGGGCTGCGTCGCCTGCCACGCGTTAAAAGCCGGCGGCGCCGTCCTCGGCCCCTTCATGGGCCAGATCGGCTCCATCATGAATCCCGCGCAGATCGCGACCGCCATTCTCCGCCCGAGCGATACCATCTCCCAAGGTTTTCAAACCGTCATGCTCACCATGAAAGACGGCTCGGTGCGCACCGGCTTCGCGACCGAAACCACCTCGGAAAAAATTGTCCTCCGCGACATGGCCGGCGCCGTCTCCACCGTGCTCACCGCCGATGTGAAGGCGGACAAACACCTCCCGACCTCGATGATGCCCGAGGGTCTCGCCAACGCGCTCTCCCTCGACGATTTCGCCGCCCTCGTGCACTTCCTCGCCTCGAAGAAATAGTCATCTCCCGCGTGGAAAATCGGTCCGCCGCCGAGCTCCTCACCGACGTGGTTCTGGTTCAGCCCGAGGAGGCTATTGACCCTAGCCAACGCGCAGTAAAGGATGAGCCCATGGTAAAGACTCTAATCTCAAGTAAGGGCCAAACGACCATTCCGGCAAAATACCGCGCGCGCTGGAAGTCCACGCAAGTGGTCTGGGAAGACCTGCCCGATGGCAGCGCGCTGGTGCGACCCGTGCCGGATATTCTGTCGCTGTTTGGTTCGGCCCGCTCCTCCCAATTGCGTGACCCCGAGGAAAAAACCAAGGCACGTACGGGGTGGGCTGCTCAGCCGGTGAAGAAGAGAAAGTAACCTGATGGCACCCTGCTACCATCTCGATGCCAACGTCGTCCTGCGTTTCCTGCGGAACGATGACGCCCGTCAATCTCCTGCGTCGGCAAAATTGTTCGCACGCGCCAAGTCAGGCCAAGTCCGGCTGGCGATCTCGGCCGTGACGGTCGCGGAAATCTTCTACGTCCTCGCCCGAGTCTACAAACATACCCGCGTCGAAGCTGCGGCCAGACTCATCCCGCTCATCCAGTCCAACGCCCTCGAAGCGGAACACCGCAAACGCATCCTCGACGCGCTACGACGCGTAACCCTCGCGAATGTCGATTTCGGCGACGCGTATCTGGCTGCCACGGCCGTCGAACAGGGTGACAAAGTTACCTCGTTCGATACCGATCTGCAGTTCTTCCCGGACCTGACAACTTTGGTTCCGCAGTAGGCAGAAGATCGGCCGCCCTCCCCCCTCGGCGAATCGGCGCAATCGCCGCCGACCTCGGCCAGGGCGATTCTCTCCGGCGTCCGCAACCCTCACATCGAGACGGCTCGGCCAGCCGTCTCTACCCCCCAACCCATCACCCGCCGCCTGCCCTTAGACGCAGCGCCATCGATTTGGACCCGGTCTGATTTTAAAATATTTCCCGGGGCCGGTTTTCACTCGCAAACCCCCTCGACACCCACCGTGCCGAGCCCGATAAAAAACCTCCCATCTTCGGCCCCGCCGGAGCCGCCACCCGAATGTCCTCCGCTGAACAGGCCCGCTGGTTTTCCGAGCACGTGCACCCCCACGAGCCCGCTCTCCGTGCCTATCTCTCGAAGCGTTTCCCTTCGCTCCCGGACCACGATGACCTCGTGCAGGAGACCTACGTGCGCGTCCTGCGCGTCACTGATCCCACCCAGCTCAGCCATCCGAAGGCCTTTCTCTTCACGACCGCGCGCAACGCCGCCATCGATCTCTTCCGTCGTCGCAACGTCCACCCGCACGAGTCCCTCACGGACCACGAGGGCCTCATCGCACTCCCCCTCCTCGACACCCCACCCACCGTCGTCGAGACCATGGAGCGTCGCCAGCGCCGCGAAACCCTCACCGAAGCGATGCGCGTGCTCCCCGAGCGTTGCCGCGAGGTGATGCTCCTCCGCTATCTGGACGGCTGTTCCGGCAAGGAAATCTCCGAGCGCCTCGATATTTCCCTCGGCACCGTGAAGGGCCACTTACTCAAAGGCGTCCGCGACTGCGCCCGCTTCTTCGAAGCCCGCGGCATGGTCGAGGCCGCATCCGCAACGAAGGAGCCCTCGTGAAACCCAATCCTTCCTCCGCCGCCATCGAAGACGCCGCGATCACTTGGCTCACCGAACGCGACGACGGTTTTTCACCCGCCCGCGAACGCGAGTTCGCGCAATGGCTCCGCGCCGATCCGCGCCACGCCGCCACCGTCGCCCGCCTCGAGCAAACGCTCGGCCTCCTCGGCGAACTCCCCGAGTTTCGCAGCGAGATCAACACCGCCTTCGATCGCGCGGCGCTCGTCGTGGCGTTTCCACCCGCGACGGCCGAGCAACCCACTCTGGCGCCAGCACCGCGACGCTGGTCGCGCACTTTCGCTTGGGCCGGCCTCGCCGCCGCGCTCGCCCTCGGCTCCTTCCTCGGCTGGCACGCCCTCCGGCCGCCCGCCACGATTCACTACACCACCACCGTCGCAGGCTACGAACGCGCCCGCCTCGACGACGGCTCCACCCTCGAACTCAACGCCGCCAGCGCCGCTCGCGTGCAGTTCACCGCCGCCGAACGCCGCGTGGAACTCACCAACGGCGAAGCTCACTTCGCCGTCGCCCACGACACCGCGCGCCCCTTCATCGTGAACGCCGGCGGCATCGCCGTTCGCGCCGTCGGCACCGCCTTCAACGTCCGCTACACCGACGCCGGCGCCATTGAAGTCACCGTCACCGAGGGCAAAGTC
>CAMCHO010000168.1 GCA_945874455.1 Opitutus sp. GAS368
CCCCCGGCCGCCACACGTCTCGCGCCGCGACTCACTTCTCCGCTATGTTACCCATGTTTCGTTCGCTCTTCGTCGCCGCCCTCCTCTCCTGCTCAGCGTTTATGTCGGCTGCCGTCATCGGCACCAATATTCCCGCACTTCCGCTGACCGCCGATCGTATCAACGCCCTCCCTGCCGCCGAACAGCCCGCGTGGCACCGTTATCTCGCCCAATCACGCGCCTCGTTCGCCATCGATCGCGCCACCTTGGCCGACGAAATGAAAGCCGCCGGCCTCTCAGCCCCACTCATCCCCGCCAAAGGGCGCGCCGTAGCCCTCACCCAACCCGCCGCTTTCTGGTCCGGCCCTGAAGCTGCCCGCCTCGCCGACTGCCTCGTCTCATTCCAAACCCCCGCCGGCGGTTGGAATAAAAACACGAATCAAACCACCGCCCCGCGTCGCCCCGGCGAACGTCATGGTTACGAAGCCGGCTACGTCGGCACCATCGACAACGACGCCACCATCACCCAGCTCCGCTTTCTCGCCAAAGCCCTCACCGCCGCCCCCACCCACGGCCGCGCGGACAGCTGGCGCACGGCGTTCACCCGCGGTATCGACTATCTCCTGACAGCCCAATACCCCAACGGCGGCTGGCCCCAGGTCTTCCCCCTCGAAGGTGGTTACCACGACGCGATCACGTTCAACGACGGCGCCCTCATCAACGTCCTCACCCTCCTGCGCGCCGTCGCCGCTGGCCTCCACGAATTCGCCTTCGTCCCCGCTGAACTTCGCACCCGCGCCGCCGCCAGCGCCACCCGCGCCCTCGGCTGCATCCTCGCGAGCCAGATCACGGTCAAGGGCCGCCGCACCGCTTGGTGCCAACAGGTCGACATCCTCACCCTCGCCCCGGTCGGCGGCCGCAACTACGAAATGGCCTCCCAATCCACCGGCGAAAGCGCCGGCATCCTCCTCTTCTTAATGGCGCTCCCCGACCCCAGCCCCGCCGTCGTCACCGCCGTCCACGCTGCGGCCGCGTGGTTCCAAAAAACGCTCCTCCGCGACGTCGTGTTCAAACCCGCCCCCGACGGCACGGGCCGAAAACTCCTCTCGTCCCCCGGCGCCGGCCCGCTCTGGCCGCGCTACTCCGAGATCGGCACCGACCGCCCACTCTTCGGCGACCGCGACCTCACCATCCACGACGACGTCAACGAAATCTCCGCCGAGCGCCGCAACGGCTACGGTTGGTTCACCGACGGCCCGAAGCGCACCCTAGAACACTACACCACATGGGCTAAAGCGCATCCAGCCCCGTAGCCGCGAGCGCCAGCGAGTGGACTCCTCAGCGTGTGGGCTCGCTTTACGCCTGCCACTCCTACCCATCTACCCCCGACCCACCGCGCTCGCCCACCCAAACCCCCAGACCCCACCCCGGGCCCACCCCCCAGCCCCCAAACCCCAGACCCTCGCGCGCACCCCGTCATAATTCGCTTTGCCCTCCTGCACGCCCTCCCCACGCTCCCGCGCCACTATGAGTTCCCACCCCGTCTCGATATCCTCCGCCACGCCCGACCATTCCCCCCTTGCCGCCCACGAAACCGGCGGACTCGGCGGCCACCCCCGCGGCCTCACCACCCTCTTCTTCACCGAAATGTGGGAGCGCTTTTCCTACTACGGCATGCGCGCCCTGCTCATGCTCTTCATGGTGAAGACCGCCGCCGAAGGTGGCCTCGCCTTCGATACAAAAAAAGCCGCCGCCATTTACGGCACCTACACGATGAGCGTTTATCTGCTCACGATCCTCGGCGGCTTCATCGCCGATAATTTCATCGGCGCCCGCCGCGCCGTTTTCGTCGGCGGTATTATCATCGCCACCGGCCACTTCACGATGGCCTTCGGCAACATCACGACGTTCTACGCCGGCCTCGTCCTCATCGCCGTCGGCACCGGTCTCCTCAAGCCCAACATCTCCACGATGGTCGGCAGCCTCTACCGCCCCACCGACGAACGCCGCGACGCCGGCTTCTCGATTTTTTACATGGGTATTAACATCGGCGCCTTCCTCGCCCCGCTCGTCACCGGCTACCTCGCGCAAAGCGAGGGCTGGCGCGCCCAACTCACCGCTTGGGGCCTTAACCCCGCCACCAGCTGGCACTGGGGCTTCGGCGCCGCCGGCGTCGGCATGACCCTCGGCCTCATCGTTTACATCCTCCAACGCGAACGCCTCGCCCACGTCGGCTCCGCCCCCGCTCCCGAGGCCGACGGCAGCCGCCCTTGGGGCAAACTCGGTCTCGTCGCCCTCGGCTCCCTCGCCCTCATCGCCGCGATGAAGGCCTCCGACACTTACCCCGTCATCGTTTACGTCCTCTTCGCGATCCAGATCGCCGCCATCCTCTTCTTCGCCTTCCGCCCCGACGAAGACAGCAAACGCATGGCCGCCATTCTGGTCTTCTTCTTCGCCGCCGAAATCTTCTGGGCCATCTTCGAACAAACCGGTTCCTCCATTTCCCTCTTCGCCGACAAACTCACGAACAACGTCGCCTTCGGCCAAGCCTTCCCGTCCTCGTGGTGGCAATCGGTGAACTCCATCTGGGTTATTCTCCTCGCCCCCATCTTCGCCTACCTCTGGATCATCCTCGGCCACAAACAACCGTCGAGCCCGCTGAAGTTCATGCTCGGGCTCCTCTTCGTGAGCCTCTCGTTTGTGCTGATGGTCCCCGCCTCGAAACTCACCGCCGACGGTAAGGTCGGCCCCCTGTGGCTGGTCGGTCTTTTCTTCCTCCAGACCATCGGCGAAATGCTCCTCAGCCCCGTCGGCCTCTCGACGATGACGAAGCTCGCCCCCCAACGCCTCCTCGGCCTCGTGATGGGCATTTGGTTCCTCGCCGCCGCCCTCGGCAACAAACTCGCGGGCGTGCTCGCCGGCCACTTCGAGTCCACCAACGCCGACGACCTCGCGAACTTCTTCCTGAAGCAAGCGATCTGGGGCGGCGTCGCGACGCTCGCTCTCCTCGCCCTCGTCCCTTGGGTCAAAAAACTCATGGGCGGCGTGCGGTAAAAAATCCCTCATCAGTGATGGGGCGCTGGCCGTTTTTCATCGCTTGATTGCTTATCCGTTGGCTGCGATCAGCAGCCACCACCCCTTATTCCAGAGGCGATGAGCCGGAGGGGATTTCATGGTTTCGCCCCTTGGAGAAACTCATTAGCGGTCAAAAATCTGCGCTGGTTGCGTTCCCCGACACGCTCTTGCGCCCTCACGACGCTACCCCCGCGTTGACCCGCCCGCCCGCCGCCCCACGCTCGCGGCCATGCATTGGACGCTTCTGTTCCTCGCCGCCGCCCTCGAAATCGTCTGGGCCGCCGGCCTGAAATTCACCGACGGCTTCACGCGTCTCTGGCCGAGCCTCGGCGTCGGCGCCGCGATGGCCGCGAGTATGACGCTCCTCGCCTTCGCCGCCCGCGGACTTCCCATCGGCACCGCCTACGCCGTGTGGACGGGTATCGGCTCCGTCGGCACCGCCCTCGCCGGCATTTACCTCTTCAACGAAAGCGCCGCCCCCGCCCGCCTCGCCTGCATCGCGCTCATCATCACCGGCGTAATCGGCCTAAAATTTCTTGGTAAATAATTCCGCCGATCACCGCCCGCGTAAGGTTTTTGTAGCCACGCCCCACCGCGGAATTCAGGCTGCATTTTTTCATGCGTCTCCTGCTCGCCTGCCTCGCCCTCACCACGCTCGCTGCCCGCGCCGCTGACCCAGCCGCCGACCCCGCACTCGCCGCCCGCATCGCCCGCGTCGAGTCCGGCCTGCTTCCGCCGGCCCGACTCACGGGCGCTCCCGCCGAACCTTGGACCATCGCCCGGCGCCTCGTCGTTCACCGTGTTCCCGGCGTCAGTGTCGCCGTCATCGCCGACGGAAAAATATCCTGGGCCCGCGCTTACGGCGTCGCCCGCACCGGCGATTCTGTACCCGTCACCCCCGACACCCTTTTCCAAGCCGCCGCCATCAGCAAACCCGTCGCCGCCGTCGGCCTCCTCTCCCTCGTCGATTCCGGCCAGCTCGCCCTCGACGCCAACGTCAACACCACCCTCAAGTCCTGGAAAATCCCTCCCGCTTCCCTTCCTTCCGCTACGTCCTCGCCCAGCGTCGCCGCCGAACCCGTCACGCTCCGTCGCCTCCTCAGCCACACCGCCGGCCTCAGCGTCGCCCATTTCGATGGCTACGCCCCCGACTCCCCTCGCCCCTCACTCCTTCAAATTCTCGATGGCACCGCACCCGCCACTTCGAGCCCGATCCGCCTCGATCTTCCGCCCGGCTCCAATTGGCGCTACTCGGGCGGCGGCTACACCGTCGCTCAACAGCTCGCCGTCGATGTATCCGGAGAAACCTTTCACTCACTCCTGCGCACTCGCGTCCTCGCCCCCGCCGGCATGAGCACCTCCACGTTTGAGCAACCCCTCCCCGCCATCCTCGCTCCTCTCGCCGCCGCCGGCCACCGCGCCGACGGCACGCTCGTCCCCGGCCGTGCTCATGTCTATCCCGAGCAGGCCGCCGCCGGTCTCTGGACCACTCCCAGCGACCTTGCCCGCTTCGCACTCACCCTCCGCGCCGCGCTCGACGGACAGCCTTCCTTTCTCAACCAGGCCACCGCCACCGCGATGATCACGCCACCGCTCGCCGACTCCCACTACGGCCTCGGCCTCGGGATCCAGGGCACCGGCGACGCTCTCCAACTCGCTCACTCCGGCTCCAACGAGGGGTTTCGCTGCTCCTTCGTCTTTTATCCCCGCACCGGCCGCGGCGCCATCGTCATGACCAACTCCGACACCGGCGGCGCGCTCATCCCAGAAATCCTCCGCGCCATCGCCCGAGAATACGACTGGCCCGACTACCGCGTCATCGAAAAGACCGCGATCCCCCTCACCGTCTCCGCCGTCCAATCTTTTTCTGGACGCTACGAACGCGAAAACGTCCCCGTCCTCGTCTTTCGCCTCAACGACCATTTCTACATTCGGATCGGCGACCGTCCGCGCTTCGAAATTTTTCCGCAATCCGACCACGAATTCTTCACCCTAGATTCCCCGGACATCTGGTCCTTCGAACGCACGCCCATCGGCTCCGTCACCCACATCATCCTGCGCTCATCACCGCCCCAACTCTACCGCCGCCTCAGCGCCCCCTCCTCCCCCGTCCGCGCCACCCCCCGCCCCTGATAGGCATCAGTCCGCAGTCACGACCTTGGTCCTTCCCCAAACCCTCCCCTCCCGACTTCCACCCATGCTCCTCCCCCGCCTTCTCCCCCTCTCCCGCTCCCTCCTTCTCTCCCTCTCCCGCTCCCTCCTTCTCTCCCTCTCCGTTTCCCTCTCCGTCTCCCTCTCCGTTTCCCTCTCCGTCGTCACAGCCGCCTCCGCCGCTGACCCAGTTCCCAAAATCACCGCCGCGAGCCTGCAAGCCCGTACCGCCATGCTCGCCTCCGACGAATTCGAGGGGCGCGCCCCTGCCTCCGCTGGCGAAGAAAAAACCGTCGCGTACCTCGAGCGCGAATTCCGCGCCCTCGGACTCAAGCCCGGCAACCCCGACGGCACGTATATCCAAAAAGTCCCCATGGTGGGCATTACCTCGAAAACTAAATCCACCTTCATGGCCGGTGGCAGTGAAGTCTCGTTCACGCCGATCACCGAATACACCGCGTCCTCCCGCCGTCTGAAACCGCAAATCGACGTCAAGGACACCGACATCGTCTTCGTCGGCTACGGCATCGTCGCACCGGAGTATGGCTGGGACGACTACAAGGGCCTCGATGTCCGCGGCAAGACCGTCCTCATGCTCGTCAACGACGCGCCCGTGGTCGATCCCGCCACCGGCAAACTCGATCCCGCCATCTTCAAGGGCAACGCGATGACCTACTACGGTCGCTGGTCCTACAAATATGAAATCGCCTCCGCCCAAGGCGCCGCCGCGTGCCTCATCATTCACGAAACCGGACCTGCCGGCTATCCGTTCGCCGTCCTCGGTGGCGGCTGGGGCACCGAAAGCTTCGATCTCATCAGCCCCGACAAAAACGAAGGCCGCGTCGCCATCGAGGGCTGGGTCACCCACACCGCCCTCGAGCGTCTCCTCACCGCGGCCGGCGCCCCCAACTACCCGGCCCTGAAAGCCGCCGCCGCGAAACGTGATTTCAAACCCATCCCGCTCGCCGCCCACGCGTCCTTCTCCGTCACCAACACCACCCGCGAAGTCGCCTCGAAAAACGTCATCGCGAAACTCGACGGCTCCGCCCCCCTGCTGCGCGACGACTACATCGTCTACACCGCCCACTGGGATCACCTCGGCCGCAATGCTAAGCTCACCGGCGACCAGATCTTCAACGGTGCCGCCGACAATGCCATCGGCACGGCCGTACTCCTCGAAATCGCCCAGGGTTTCGCCTCGCTCCCCGCCGCCGCTCGTCCGCAACGCAGCCTACTTTTCCTCGCCGTCACCGCCGAAGAAAAAGGCCTCCTCGGTGCCCGCTACTACGCGACCCATCCCCTCTACCCTCTCAAAAAGACTCTCGCCAATATCAACATCGACGGCGCCCAGACCAAGGGCGTCTCCCGCGACATCGAGGTCATCGGCTACGGCAACTCCACCCTCGACGATCTCGCCGCCGCGATCCTCCAAAAAACCAACCGCATCCTTGTTCCCGATACGGAACCGCAGAAAGGTTATTTCTACCGCAGCGACCACTTCGAATTCGCGAAGCAAGGGGTCCCGGCATTCTATACCCACTCTGGCAAAGACATCATCGGCCCACTCGCCGGCTACGGTAAGAAACGCTCCGACGACTACACGAGCGAGGACTACCATAAAGTCAGCGACGAGATTAAACCGTGGTGGGATTTCGAGGGCGCCGCCACCGACGCCCGCCTCTTCTTCGAACTCGGCCGCGAAGTCGCTAACAAGTCAAAATGGCCCGAGTGGAAGCCCGGCACCGAATTCAAAGCCAAGCGCGAGGCGATGCTGCGGTGACCCAACGCCGCCCGCGCGAAATCCTCACCGCACCTCCGCCGACTTCTTTCGTCCCTCCTGCTGCGCCCGAAAACTGAGCCCGATACGATTCGCCAATTTCCGGATCCGCTCCTCCCAATGCGCGCCCGCCGCGTTGCGGTTTTCCGCGAAGAACGGCGCCAGCACCGTCGCCACTTCTCCGATACTCTTGAGGCCCGCAATCTCTGGCCAGTAAAACCACAGCAATAGGTAAATCCCGGTCGCATCAGTCGTGCTCCGTTGCGCCTGCCGGTCCAGCAACTCCGGCAAGCGGTTGCCGATCGCCAGTCCTTCGACGAAGGCTCGGCGCACCGCGAAATCCGGCGCAAACAGCCGGCTCATCACCTGTTTTTGAAACTCGTCCGACGCCGTGAAGGCCCCCGCCTCCACCTGCATCGCGATCTTTCTCGCCCCGTCGTCCAACGCGAGCCGCTCGGCCAGGCTCTGCGCAAACCGCCCGCCCGTGCCCGGGCGCGTCTGCGCCAGATCACGCGCCTTCGCCGCCCACGCCACCGCGATCCCTTCGGCAAACACCGAGGCATCCCCCGCCAGCACCGCCGCAAATTCCCGCGGCACAAACTGCTCTTGTAAAATCCCCATCACCCGCTGCGTCCAAGCGGGAAACTCCTTGAACCTCACCGGTTCCGCCGCGACTTGCAACGCCTCGGCCACGCGGTCGAGCAACCGGTCGGGCGAAAATTCCGGCAAGGGTTGGGGTGCAGTGCGGGCCACACACTGACGATCCAATTCCCGCCGCAGAATTCAACAGTGAAGAGGTCCCGCCTCCCCCGCACCCAGCGCCCCTCTGGCGAGGTCTCTTCTGCGTCCACCGGCCACGCGCGGGCGCTCCCCTCACGGAGTGATCGCGATCTCCTCCGCCGGCACCCACAGCTCCACAGCATCGCCATAGTTCACACCCGCTACCCACGGCGCGATGATCTCCAGCATCGTCGGCGGCTGAAAATGCGCCGCCTTCGTCTCCGGATGCGGCGTGTAGACCCATCCCACATACGTCACGCTGCGATGCACCACGCGACACCGCGAAAACGAAAAATCTTCCGGTGGATGCAGCTCCGTCCACCTCACCTGTCGAAACGTGTGCATCGGTTTCGCCAACGCGAAGGTCCGCGGTGCGATCTCCACATTCAGTGTCCCTTCGAAAAACGGCGACACGTCGAATCCCCGCTCCGCGAAAAACGGCCGCTGCATCCGCAACGTTCCTTCCGGATACCGCCGGTCGTCCCCTGTCCCCGAAGCCACGCGGTGCCCTTTGCACACCACGCCCGACACGCGCTGCCAATGTTCGCTCATTTCGCAGTCTTGCGTCCAAATTCCCACCGCCGCAAGCGCCCACCGCGCCCGGCCCGTCCCGTGCTTGCACGCGTTTCCGAATCGCTTCCTATCTTCCCATGCGCCGCTACCTCCTCTTGGCCTCCGCCGTCGCCACCGCCTTGCTCCTTACCCCGACCGGTTGCGCGAAAAAAGACACCTCCTCCTCCACGTCCGTCTCCGCTGCCGCTTCTCCAGCCCCGCTCGCCACCGCGAATACCGGCAAAAAAATCCTCCACTACGGCAACGGCGCCGAACCCCAAGACCTCGATTTCCAGATCGTCACCGGCGTCCCCGAACACCGCCTCGCCCTCACCTTCTTCGAAGGTCTCGTCAGCGAAGACCCGCAACTCAACATCATCCCCGGCGTCGCTGAGCGCTGGGAGATTTCATCCGACGGCCTCCGCTACACTTTCCACCTCCGCGCCGATGCCCAGTGGTCCAACGGCGACCCCGTCACCGCCGACGATTTCGTCCAGAGCTACCAGCGCATGATCACGCCGGCCCTCGGTGCCGAGTATTCCTACATGCTCTGGCACGTCGTCGGCGCCGAGGATTACAACAAAAGTAAGCTCACCGACTTCTCGAAAACCGGCTTCAAGGCCGTCGATCCGCGCACGCTCCAACTCACCCTGCGCCAAGCCACCCCGTTTCTCCTCCACGCGATGAACCACTACGCGTGGTTCCCACTGCACATCCCCACCTTGAAAAAATTCGGGGCCCTCGACCGCAAGAGCACGCCGTGGACCCGCCCCGAAAACTTCGTCGGCAACGGCCCTTACCTCCTCAAAGAGTGGCGCGCCAATCAGAAGATCGTCGCCCTCCGCTCGCCCACCTACTGGGATCGCTCCACCGTAAAAATCGACGAGATCCATTTCTTCCCCGTCGAACTCGCCGACACCGAGGAGCGGATGTTCCGCACCGGCCAGCTCCACATCACCAACGAGGTCCCGCTCACCAAACTCGCCGTTTACCAGCGCGAACAGCCCGCATCCGTCCGCGTCGATCCCTACAACGGAATTTATTTCTACCGCTTCAACGTACAGCGAAAACCCTTCGACGACGTCCGCGTGCGCCGCGCCATCGCCCTCGCGATCGACCGCGAGACGCTCGTGAAAAAAGTCACGCTCGCCGGCGAGCTGCCCGCCTACGATTTTACCCCGCCCGACCTCAGCGGGTACGTCAGCCGCCACCGTCTCCAAGCCGATCTCGCCGAAGCCAAACGCCTCCTCGCCGCCGCCGGCTACCCCGACGGCAAGGGCTTCCCCAAGGTCGAACTCCTCTACAACACCCTCGAGAAACACCGCACCATCGCGGAGGCCCTCCAGCAGATGTGGCGCAAAAATCTCGGCGTCGATCTCACGCTCTTTAATCAGGAGTGGAAAGTGTACATGGACGCACAGCACTCGAAAAATTATCAGGTCGCGCGCGCCGGCTGGATCGCCGACTACGTGGACCCGCACAATTTTTTCGACATGTGGGAAACCGGCAACGGCAACAACGACACCCACTGGAGCAGCCCCGTGTATGATCGCCTCCTCCGCTCCGCGCTCGACGCGAAGACCAACCCGGCCCGCTTCGAAGTGTACCAGCAGATGGAAAAAATCCTCGTCGATGAAATGCCCGTGATGCCGATTTATTTCTACACCCGCGCCCGGCTCGTGAGCCCCAAAGTCAAAGGCTTCATTACGACGCCCCTCGACAATTACCCTTGGAAATTCGCCGACCTCGCACCGTGAATCCTCGGAACGCGCTCCCCCCCGGCCGCATGGCCCAGCGGGAGGCGGTCGCGCTCCCGCCGATCGCGCGCCGCACCGCCATCCCCCGCGTTCTTCACCACCCGCGCCCGCGTCTCAAACTTACCCTTGCCATCCCGCAGCGTCGCCCCCGCCATTCTTTGCGTCCTCCGTCATCGCTCATGCCCACTCTCAGCACTTAGCTCCCCGCTCTAGGCTCACCGTATTCCGCTCGCCGCCTCATGCTCCGTTTCATCACGTCGCGCTTCCTCCAGTCCCTGCTCGCGCTGTTTCTCGTTATCACCGCGACATTTTTCATGGTGCGTTTCGTGCCCGGCGGGCCGTTCACTGCGGAAAAAGCCGTGACGCCCGAGATCCTCCGCAATCTCGAAGCCCACTACGGTCTCGATAAACCGCTCGGGCAACAATACCTCGACTACCTCGGCAGTCTCGCCCGCGGCGACCTCGGCCCGTCGTTCAAATACCCGAACCGCACCGTCAACGAGATCATCTTCGACAAGGTCCCCGTCTCCGCCGAACTCGGCTCCATCTCGCTCGCCGTCGCCCTCGTCCTCGGTATCGGCCTCGGCACGCTCGCCGCCATCCGCCGTAACACGTGGGTCGACTACGTCGCCTCCTCCTTCGGCATGATCGGCATCTCGATTCCCACCTTCGTCGTCGGCCCGCTCCTCGTACTCGCATTGGCGATCCACTTGGGCTGGTTCAACGCCTCCGGCTGGTATGGACCGGCCGATCGCGTCCTCCCCGCCCTCGTGCTCGGCATCGCTTACGCCGCGCCCATCTCCCGCCTCACCCGCGGCGGTCTCCTCGAAGTGCTCAATCAGGACTTCATCCGCACCGCCCGCGCCAAGGGCGCCTCCGAATTCCGCGTCGTCACCCGCCATGCCCTGCGCGGCGGACTCCTCCCGGTCGTCTCCTTCCTCGGCCCCGCCGTCGCCGGCATCCTCACCGG
>CAMCHO010000169.1 GCA_945874455.1 Opitutus sp. GAS368
GCCGCCACCGCCACCGGCCGCGTCTACCTCACCTTCGGTCGCGGCCCCGAAATTTTTATCGCCCGCTCCGACGATGCCGGCGCCACCTTCGCCCCGCCCGTCCGCGTCGCCGCCCTCCCCTCCCTCATGCTCGGCCGCCGCCGCGGTCCGCGGATCGCCGCCCACGGCGACACCGTGACGATCACCGCGATGGCCGGCGAACTGTTCGCCTTCCACTCCAAAGACGCCGGCAAGTCCTGGCGCGGCCCCGTTCTCATCAACGACGTTCCCCGCAGCGCCCGCGAGGGCCTGCACGCTCTCGCCGTCGCCCCCGACGGCCGCCTCTTCACCACGTGGCTCGACCTCCGCGATATCCCCGGCGCCCGCACGCAACTCTTCGCCTCCGAATCCGCCGATGGCGGCGCCACGTGGAGCGCCAACGCCCTCGTTTACCGCGCCCCCGCCGGCCACACCGTCTGCGAATGCTGCCATCCTTCCGCGCACTTCAACGCCCGCGGTGACCTCGCCGTCATGTGGCGCAACGGCGTCGACGGCGCCCGCGACATGTGGAGCACCACCCGCCTCGCCGGCACGAAGGCCTTTTCACCCGCCACCAAACTCGGCACCGGCACCTGGCTCCTCCAAGCCTGCCCGATGGATGGCGGCACCGTCTTCACTTCCGGCGAGAGCTTTACGACGATCTGGCAACGCGCCGGCGCCGTCTTCCTCGCCCAACCCGGGGCCCCCGAGATCTCCCTCGGCCCCGGTACCCAACCCGTCGCCGCCACGCTCGGCTCCGCCACCCACATATTCTTCCAACGCGGGCCCGACCTCATCGCCACCCGCCGTTCCGCGGCCCTCGCGCCCACTCCGCCGGCACCTCACGCGACCAATGCCCGCTTCCCCTCCCTTCTCGCCCTCCCCGACGGCCGCGCCATTCTCCTCGCCTACGAACAGGGCCCCGCCAAAGGCGCCGTCTCCGTCGTCGTCGAAACGCTCGCTCCCTGAGCGCATCCCGAGTCCTTGCGCGTTGCCGGGATTTTTCCACGCTCCCTCGCGTCTTTGAGCGCGCTCGTATCCAAACTCTCCTGACTTCGGTCACACGCTGCACCGCGCCGCCCACGCGCCCCCGTAGCCCCGAGCGCCAGCGAGTGGTCCCCGTCCGCGCTCCGCCTCTTCCTCCTCTCCCGTAGCCGCGAGCGCCAGCGAGTGGTCCCCGTCCGCACTCCCCCTCTTTCTTCTCACCCGTAGCCGCGAGCGCCAGCGAGTGGTCCCGCCGGAGGGTGGTCCTTTCCATGCTTCCGCTCGTCTGATCCGCACCCCTTGCGCTCTTCCTCCGCGTCCATCCGCGTCCATCCGTGTTCCTCCGTGGTTCCTCCCTGTCGTCATTCCCTGAATCGCCGATCATTCGACTCCCTAGACTTACTCACCTCGTCCCTCCGCACTGCCGTCTTTGCCGTCCGCCCAGCCTACCTGCTGCCGCAGCGTCCGACCCGCGCAGTCCTTCCCGTTCGCAACATTCCGGTAACACGCCGCGATTTGAATTCCTCCAGCCCACCGCGTGCCGCCTACTAGTCTCAGCCATGTCCGTATCTGACGACCGCTTCGCCCACACCGCCCTCAGCCACCGCCGCCCACCCACGCTCGCGCTCATCGTCGCGCTCAACGCCAACGCCCTCTTCGCCGCGACCTCTCCCGCCTCCGCGCCCTCCGATCTCGTCCTCTTCCCGACCGTCACGGTCGCCGCCACCGGCTACGGCACCGCGCCGTTCGACATGCCTTTCGCTACGTCGGTCCTCTCCGCCGACACCCTCGACCTCCGCCGACCCCGCACTCTCCCCCTCGCCCTCGAAGAACTCCCGGGCCTGATGGTCCAAAAGACCAGCTCCGCTCAGGGTGCCCCCTACATCCGCGGGTTCACCGGCTTCCGCACGCTCCTTCTCATCGACGGCATCCGCCTCAACAACTCCGTCTTCCGCGAGGGCCCCAACCAATACTGGGGCACCGTCGACCCGCTCGCCCTCTCGCGCCTCGAACTCGTCAAAGGCCCCGCCTCCGTCCTCTACGGCAGCGACGCCGTCGGCGGCACCGTCAACGCCGTCAGCCTCACCCCCACGTTCTCCGCGCTTCCCTCCGCCTCATCCACCTCTCCTTCCTCCGCCCCGCCCGCCACCGCCCACGTCTCCCACCGCTACGCCTCCGCCGACGATTCGCACATCACGCGCGTCGCCGCAACCGGCCGCCTCCACGACCGCCTCGCCGGCCAGATCGGCCTGTCGCAGAAAAACTACCACGACCTCCGCGCCGGCCGCGGCACCGGCTCTCAACCCCGCACCGGCTACTCCGAGTCCGGCCTCGACGCCTCCCTCGCGTATCGGATCGGCCCACACACCCGCCTCACCGCCCTCGCCCAGGACTTCACCCAAGACGATGCCTGGCGCACCCACAGCACCGTCTACGGCAGCACGTGGCGCGGCACCCGCCCCGGCAACGATCTCCAACGCTCCCTCGATCAGTCGCGCCGTCTCTTCGCCGTCCAACTCCACGCCGACCACCTCGCCACCCCCGTCGACGAGCTCCACCTGAGCGTCTCCCACCAGCGCCAACAGGAAGATCAATTTCGCCTCCGCCACGACCGCCGCCGCGAAGACACCGGCTTCGCCGTCGCCACCTTCGGCACCTTCGTCCAAGCCCAGAGCCCTTCCCCGTTCGGCCGCTGGATTTACGGCGGCGAGATCTACCGCGACCGCGTCGACTCCACGAGCATCCGCTACCGCGCCGACGGCTCCGTCAACGCCATCGACATCCAGGGCCCCGTCGCCGACGACGCCACCTACGATCTCGCCGGCGCCTATCTCGAAAACCGCCTTCCGCGCCTCGGTCCTGTCGACCTGATTCTCGGCGGCCGCTTCAATTACGCCGCCGCCGATGCCCGCCGCGTGCGCGACCCGCGCTCCGGCGCCACCACCCGCGTCACCGCCGATTGGCACGCTCTCCTCGCCAGCCTCCGCGGCGTCGTCCGCCTCGACTCCGCCGGCCGCCACAATCTCTTCGCCGGCCTCTCCGAATCCTTCCGCGCCCCCAACCTCTCCGACCTCACCCGCTTCGATATCGCCGAGGGCGGCCAAATCGAAACCCCCGCTCCCGGCCTCGAACCCGAATTCTTCGTCACCGCCGAAGCCGGCTGGCGCACGCGCCACGAACGCTGGTCTGGCACCATCGCCGCCTTCCACACCGTCATCCGTAACCAAATTATCCGTACACCCACCGGCGCACTCGTCGAGGGCCTCGCCGAAGTCACCAAACGCAACTCCGGCGCCGGCTACGTCCAAGGTCTCGAACTCGCCGGCACCTTCCGGCTGCTCCCCGCGTGGACGCTCTCCACCGCCCTCACCTGGATGCGCGGCGAGCTCGATTACTTCCCTTCGTCCAGCTCCGCGTCCCTCCTTCGCGCCCCGCTCTCACGCGTGATGCCGCTCACCGGCCACGTCACGCTCCGTTGGGACGCGCCCACCGCCCGCACGTGGCTTGAACTCGCCGCGTCCGCCGCCACACGCCAGGACCGCCTCGCCCCCGGTGACCGCGTCGACACTGAGCGCATCCCCACCACTGGTACACCCGGTTATGCTGTCGGCAAACTCCGCACCGGCTGGCGCGCCACCGCAGCCCTCACCCTCACCGCCGCCCTCGAAAACCTCACCGACACCGATTACCGCATCCACGGCTCCGGACTCAACGAACCCGGCCGCAACCTCATCCTGTCTGCCGCCTACCGGTATTAAAAGAGGCATTACGCCAGGAAGTCGCACCCCTGACGCCTGCCTTCGTTCCAAATCAACCAATAGCTTCGCCGCCCGCCGATCCGCGTCGGTCACTCAGATTTCCCTCAGCCTCCTGCACATTTTCGAGGCCCTGCTCCGAGGCCTCCGTTCAGGGCGGCGTCCAAGTCGGTCCCGCGCCCCGTCATCCTTCGCTTTCCTCTTTCGCGTATTCTTTCGCTCCGGCCGACCAGCCTCTCCGCGGCGAAGGCCTGACGAAAGATAAAGATAAAGAGAGAGAGAGAGAGAGAGAGAGAGGAGAGATTGGCGGGACGACTCAGACACTGCCCGAGGCCTCTTGGCGCCCGCCATGATCTCCGTCCCTTGACACGCTCTCGTTTCCACGCCTCGTTTTTCGCCGTGTCCCGTCTCCGCCGCCTCATTGCTCTCGCACTCCTAGCCCTTTGGCTGCCGGCGACCCTGCACTGCGCGTTGGAGGAAGCCGGGTTGGAAATCGCTTTCGTCTGTCACGATCATGACGACGATCACGCCCATCATCACGCACCCCCAGCCCACACCGGCGCTCACTGCGACGACGCCTGTCACACCCTCGAAGGCGCCGCGATCAAGACCGTATCCGCCGCCAAACTCGTCGGCCAGCCGACTCCCTTCCTGATCGCCCGGCTGCCCGACCCGCCGGAGATCCCCGCAGACCACGTCTGCCCCGAGCGCACCGATGCCCCCGGTGAATTGGGCCGCGCTTGGCAATTTTCCACGCGCGCCGCGCCGCCCGCGCGCGCGCCTTCCGCTTCGGTTTAACGCGCTCGCCCAGCGAGCCGTCTGCTTCTTGTCCGCGCGTGCTCGCGCGGCTCCACCGCGTCGTGCGTGTTCCCGCACCCGCCTGCTCAGGATCAACCGTCTGCGTCCTTCTCCCATGCGACCTTCCTCCCGCCTTCTCCTTATCTTCGTCTCTGCTTCGTTGCAGGCCGCTACTGAGTCCCCGCTCACACTCACCGATGCCCTCGCGCGCGTCCAAGCCGGCCACCCGTTTCTCCGCACCCGCGACGCCGAGTCCCGCCTCGCCGCCGCCCGCTCCGCCTCCGCCGCCGCGCGCCCCCCCGCGGAAATCTCCCTGCAGCTCGAAAACGCCCTCGGCACCGGCGCACTCAGCGCCGCCCGCAGTCTCGAAACCACCCTCCAACTCAGCCGCGCCCTCGATCTCGCCGACCGCCGCTCCGCGCGCGCCACCGTCGCCACCGCCCGCAACGACGCCGAACTCCTCGCGTGGGAAGAACGCCGCCGTGAACTCCACGCCGAGGCCGCCTGCCGCTTTATCCGCGTCGTCGCCGCCCAAGCCGCCCTCGCCACCGCGCGCGACGCCGCCGCTCTCGCCCGCCGCACCACCGACGCCGTCACCGCGCAAGCCCGCGCTCACGGCGCGCTCCCGGCCGATACCGCTCGTGCCCGCCTCGCACTCGCCGAGGCCACCCTCGAAAGCGAACACGCCGAACACCTCCTGCTCTCCGCCCGTCACTCCCTCGCGTCGCTCTGGGGCGCACCCACGCCGGATTTTGCCCACGCCATCGCGGACCTCACCACCCTCCCCGCCGCCGCACCCTACGAGACGCTCGTCGTCCGCCTCAACGCCACGCCCGCCACAGCCCGCTACGCCGCCCTCACCCGTTGGCGCGACGCCCAAGAGCGTCTCGCCCGCCGCGAGGCCGAGCGCGGCGAAGTCCGCTGGTCCGCCGGCCTCCGCCGCGTCGAAACCACCGATAATTTCGGCTTCGTCTTCGGCCTGGGCTACGCCTTCCCGAACCGCGCCGCGGGAGCTGCTCATGCCTCAGAAGCCCGGGCCGAGCGCGACCGTACCGTCGCCGAAGGCGAGGCCGCCCTCCACGCCGTCCGCGCCACGCTCTTCTCGTTGTATCAAGAACTCGGACACGCACGCGCCGCGCACGCTACCGCCCGCGATGAACTCATCCCCGTCGCCACTGCGTGGCTCACCGCCCTCGACGCCGGCCTCACCGCCGGCCGCTACCACGCCCGCGATCAGCTCGAAGCCCAGGCCGCCCTCCTCTCCGCCCGCCGCCGCCAAATCACCGCCGCCGCCGACTACCACGCCACCCTCGTCGAACTCGAACACCTGCTCGCCGCCCCCGCGTCGTCCTAATTTCCCTCTCCCGCTTTTCCCATGAATTGGAAACACCCACTCTCCCTCGTCGCCGTTCTCGCCCTCGGTGGCGCCGCCGCCTACTTCATCGTCGAGTCCGGCCACGATCACTCTGCCTCCGGTGGCCACGGTGGCCACGGCCACGCCCACGGCGCTCATGGCCACGGCACCCCCGCCGAACCCGCCGAGGCTAAAGGTCCGCACCTCGGACGCCTCCTCCGCGACGGCGACTTCACCCTCGAACTCGCCATCTTCGAGCGCGGCACCCCGCCCGAGTTTCGCGCGTGGTTCCGCCAGGCCGGCCAACCGCTCCCGCCCTCGGCCGTCCAACTCACCGTGCAACTCACGCGTCCCGGTGGCAAAATCGACGAACACCGCTTCGCCCCGTCCGGCGATTTCGTGCGCAGCCCCGACGCAGTTTACGAACCGCATTCCTTCTCCTACAAAATCATCGCCCGCCACGGCGACCGCCTGCACCGCTGGGAATTCGCCGCACCCGAGATGCAAACGACCTTACCCGCCGATGTCGCGCAACGCTCCGGCGTCGCCACCGCACTCGCGGGTCCCGCCACCCTCAGCGAGCGCCTCGCGGTTTACGGGTCCGTCAAACTCAACGCCAACCGCCTCACCCGCGCCGTCCCCCGTTTCGGCGGGCTCGTCCGCGAAGCCCGCAAATCACTCGGCGATCCCGTCGCCGCCGGCGAGGTCGTCGCCGTCCTCGAAACCAACCAAACCCTCACCGTGATTGAGGTCCGCGCGCCCCTCGCCGGCGTGATCATCGAACGCGAGGTCCACGCCGGCCAGACCGTCGCCGAGGGCGCCACACTCTACGTGATCGCCGATCTCTCCGAGGTCTGGGTCGATCTGCACATTCCCAAACGCGACTCCGCCCGCGTCAAAGTCGGCCAGGCCGTCACGCTCCACGCCGACGATGGCGGCCCCGCCACCGCCGGCACGATCTCCTGGATCTCGCCTTTCGGCGATGCCGCCGCGCAGACGCTCATCGCCCGCGTCGTCCTCCCCAACCCCGACGCCCGTTGGCGCCCCGGCCTCTCGCTCAAGGCCGACATCGCCATCGCCGAGTTCTCCGTCCCCATCGCCGTGAAAGAATCCGGCCTCCAGACCCTCTTCGCTTTCACCGTCGTCTTCACGCAGCACGGCGATGTTTACCAGGCCCGCCCCCTCGAGCTCGGTCGCCGCAGCGGCGGCTATGTCGAGGTCCTCAAGGGCCTCGCCGCCGGCGAGCCTTACGTCACCGAGAACAGTTTCCTCCTCAAAGCCGACATCGGTAAATCCGGCGCCTCCCACGACCACTGAGCAAGCAACGTCGCCGCGAGCGCCAGCGAGTGGTCCGCCTCTCGCCCGCCGCTCTCGGGTCTCAACGCTCAACTGCCTTTCCCCGCCCACGCGCCCACCCGCCATGCTCGAAAATCTTCTCCAGTTCTCCATCCGCCACCGTTGGTTGGTGCTGCTCGCCACCCTCGGCTTCGCCGCGCTCGGCGTAGTCAACTTTCAACGCCTGCCCATCGACGCCGTCCCCGACATCACCAACGTCCAGGTCCAGATCAACACCGAGGCCCCCGGCTACTCGCCGCTCGAAGCCGAACAGCGCGTGACCTTCGCCGTCGAGACCGCGATGGCCGGCCTGCCCAAACTCGACTACACGCGCTCCCTCTCCCGTTACGGTCTCTCCCAAGTCACCGTCGTGTTCAAAGACGGCACGGACATTTACTTCGCCCGCCAGCTCATCGCCGAGCGTCTCCAGTCTCTGCGTACACAGCTCCCGCCCGGCCTCGATCCCGCGATGGGCCCCCTCTCCACCGGCCTCGGCGAGATTTTCATGTTCACCGTCGAACCCGAAACCGCCACCACCCGCAAACCCGACGGCTCCGCCTACACCTCCACCGATCTCCGCGAGCTCCAGGACTGGGTCGTGCGCCCGCAGCTCCGTAATCTCAAGGGCGTCACCGAGGTCAACACCATCGGCGGCTTCGTGAAACAGTTTCACGTCACCCCGCACCCCGAACGCCTCATCGCCCACGGCCTCACGCTCCGCGACGTCATGGAGGCGCTCGCCCGCAACAACACAAATGTCGGCGCCGGCTACATCGAGCGCGCGGGCGAACAATACCTCATCCGCGTCCCCGGCCAGGTCGCCACCCTCGCTGAAATCGGCGCTCTCGTCGTCGCCCAGCGCAGCGGCCAGCCCGTCCGCGTGCGCGATGTCGCCGAGGTCCTCCTCGGCGAGGAACTCCGCACCGGCGCCGCCACCGAAAACGGCCGCGAGGTCGTCCTCGGCACCGTCTTCATGCTCATCGGCGAAAACTCCCGCGAGGTCTCCACCCGCGTCGCTAAAAAACTCGTCGACGTTAACCGCAGCCTCCCGCCCGGCATTGTCGCCACCGCCGTTTACGACCGCACCGCGCTCGTGGACCGCACCATCGCCACCGTCCGCCACAACCTCGTCGAGGGCGCCATGCTCGTGATCGTGATCCTCTTTCTCTTCCTCGGAAATTTCCGCGCCGCACTCATCACCGCTGCCGTCATCCCGCTTTCCATGCTTTTCACGATCACCGGCATGGTGACCAATAAAGTCTCCGGTAATCTCATGAGCCTCGGCGCTCTCGACTTCGGCCTCATCGTGGACGGTGCCGTCATTATCATCGAAAACTGCCTCCGCCGTTTCGGCCAAGAACAGCACCGTCTCGGCCGCCTGCTCTCCAAACAGGAGCGCTTCGCCCTCGTCTTCGACGCCACCAAGGAGGTCCGCGCCGCCACGCTCTTCGGCGAACTCATCATTGCCATCGTCTACGTGCCCATCTTCGCCCTCACCGGCGTCGAGGGAAAAATGTTTCACCCGATGGCCTTCACCGTCGTCACCGCCCTCCTCGGCGCGATGCTCCTCTCCGTCACCTTCGTCCCCGCCGCCGTCGCGATTTTCGTCACCGGCAAAGTCTCCGAAAAGGACAACCTCGCCATCCGCGGCGCGAAAGCCCTCTACCGCCCGACGCTCCGCTTCGTCATGACGATCCGTCCCGCCGTCGCGCTCGCCGCCGTCGTGCTCGTCGCCCTCGCCGGGCTCACCGCCACTCGCCTCGGCACCGAATTCATCCCCAGCCTCGACGAGGGCGACATCGCCATGCACGCCCTCCGCATCCCCGGCACCAGCCTCACCCAGGCCATCGCCATGCAGCGCGAACTCGAGGACCGCCTGAAACAATTCCCCGAGGTGGACCGCATCGTCGCCAAGATGGGCACGGCCGAAGTGGCCACCGACCCCATGCCCCCGAGCGTCGCCGACACCTACATCATGCTGAAACCGCGCGCGCAGTGGCCCGATCCGCTCCGCCCCAAAGCCGACCTCGTCGCCGCCATGGAAGCCGCCGCGCAAAAAGTCCCCGGCAACAACTACGAGTTCACGCAACCCATCCAGATGCGTTTCAACGAACTCATCTCCGGCGTCCGCTCCGATGTCGCCGTGAAAATCTACGGCGACGATCTCGCGGTGATGAACAAAACCGCCGGCGAAATCGAAGCCGTCCTCCAAGCCATCCCCGGCGCCGCCGACGTCAAAGTCGAGCAGACCACCGGCCTCCCGATGCTCACCGTGCGCCTCGACCGCGAAGCCCTCGCCCGCTACGGCCTCCCCGCCGCCGACGTCCAGGAGCTCATCTCCACCGCCGTCGGCGGCACCACCGTCGGCCAGATTTACGAAGGCGACCGTCGCTTCGACCTCGTGGTCCGTCTCCCGGAAAAACTCCGCACCGACCTCACCTACCTGCAAAACCTCCCGGTCCCGCTCGCTCCATCCGAGCCCGGTCCTTCAACGTCCACTCTTCAACTTTCACTGGCACGGACCGTGCCTCTCCGCGAAGTCGCCACCCTCGAACTCGCCCCCGGCCCCAACCAAATCAGCCGTGAAAACGGCAAACGCCGCGTCGTCGTCACCGCCAACGTTCGCGGCCGCGACCTCGGCGGCTTCGTCACCGAGGCGCAGTCGCGCGTCACCTCCGCCGTCACCGTACCCGCCGGCTATTGGCTCGAATTCGGCGGCACCTTCGAACAACTGCTCTCCGCCACACAGCGCCTGCAAATCGTCGTCCCCGTCGCACTCGTCCTCATTTTCGGACTGCTCTTCATGAGCTTCGGGAACGTGAAAGACGCGCTCCTCGTCTTCACCGGCGTGCCCCTCGCCCTCACCGGCGGCGTGACTGCTCTCTGGATACGCGAGATTCCCCTCTCGATCTCCGCCGGCGTCGGCTTCATCGCCCTCTCGGGCGTCGCCGTGCTCAACGGCCTCGTCATGCTCTCCTGTATCCGCGCCCTGCGCGACGCCGGCCAGCCCATCGACGCCGCGATCGAGGAAGGTTGCCTCACGCGCCTGCGCCCCGTGCTCATGACCGCCCTCGTCGCCAGCCTCGGCTTCGTGCCGATGGCCCTCGCCACCGGCGCCGGCGCCGAGGTCCAGCGCCCCCTCGCCACCGTCGTCATCGGCGGCATCATCAGCTCCACGTTGCTCACCCTCGTCGTCCTCCCCGCCCTCTACCGCCTCGCCCATCGCGACTCCGCCTCCGAAAAGTAGGGCCCGGCCTCCGACCCGCCCTCCCCGTTCACCTCCGCGCCCGCAAGCCATGAAACTCCGCGAGAGCGGCATGCCCGCCCAAGCCTACTGGGAAACCCTCCTCGACGTCCCCTTCATCCTCGACGCCTTCGGCTTCATCGCCGACTCCGCGACCGGCGACATCGCCGAGCTCGGCTGCGGTTACGGCACGTTCACGATCCCGCTCGCGCAACGCATCCGCGGCACCGTCCACGCCCTCGACCTCGATCCCACGATGGTCGCCCTCACCACGGCCCGCGCCTCCGCCGCCAGCCTCCCCAACGTCCGCGCCTCCGTCCGCGACGTCCTCCTCGACGGCTTCGGCCTCCCGGCCACCTCCTGCGCCGCCGCCCTGCTCTTCAACATCCTCCACGCCGAAGACCCCGTCGCCCTCCTCCGCTCCGCCCGCGACGTCGTCCGCCCCGGCGGCTTCGTCGCCGTGATCCACTGGCGCAGCGACCTCCCTACTCCGCGCGGCCCGTCCCTCGCGATCCGCCCCAC
>CAMCHO010000170.1 GCA_945874455.1 Opitutus sp. GAS368
GTGGCTCGGCGAGCCACTGGAGCGGGTGGTCTGGTTTGATGGCGCGGGGGTGGATGGCGGCGGCGTGGGCGGGTTTCATGCTGAGAAATACTGTTGAAACCAACGACACGCCGAGCGCACGGAGGAAGGCCGAGGATGTCGCGGCAGACTGGTTCTTTTGAATGGAAGCAGATCCGGTTTGCGGGTGGCGCCGGAAGGGGAACGGCCGCTTTGATTATCCACGGGATGCACGGATGGGACGGATCGCGGAGGGATTGAATCCGTGCGCGACGGTGACGGGTGGGGTGAAGGATCGGAGGAGTCCCGGGGTTTGATGACGAGCTGGAGGGAGGACGGGGAAAGAAAATGATTCTGGAGAAGGAGAACGAGAACGAGAACGAGAACGAGAACGAGAACGAGGCGGGGAGGGTGGGAGACCTGACCTACTTTAGTTTTTTCAGGGCGGCGGCGGCGGGGGTGAATTGGGGGTCGAGCTTCACGGCGGCCTCGTAGGCGGCGCGGGCGGCGGGGAGATCTTTTTTCGCTTCGAGGATGGTACCGATGCTCCAGTGGGCGGCGGCGTGGCCGGGCGTGTTGGGGGAATCGGGGATCGGGAGTTCGAGGCAGCGGCGGAGACAGGTGAGGCCGCGGTCGAGGTATTGGCCGGTGACGGCGGCGAGGCGGCCGATTTGATAGAGGCAGGTGTAGTCATCGGGGTTGGCTTTCAGGGCTTCGTCGAATTGAGCGAGGGCTTCGGCGTATTTTTTTTCACCGACGTACAGCGTGGCGAATACGAAGCGACCGCGCTGGGCATCGATCTTCGTGATGGCTTCGGCTTGAGCGGTGGCTTTGTCGAGGCCGCCGCCAGCGATGCCGGGGGCTCGGCGGTAAAATTCAAAAAGGCTGGCGCGAAAATCGAGGTTGGTCGGCTCGAGGGCGACGGCACGCTCGTAGGCAGCGACGCACTTTTTAGCGAGGCCGAGCTGGGACAAAATCCCGGCCTTTTGGGCGCTGCGACCGTAGGCGTCGCCGAGGCCGTGGTGGTGGCGGGCTTCGGTGGGAGCCGCGGCGACGGCGGCCTGAAAGTAGGTGAGGGCTTTGGCGGGGTCGTTGCGGCGGTTGGCGAGGTGGCCGAGAAAGAAATTTACGTCGGCGTTTTTTGGGTCGGTGGCAGCGAGGGCTTCGAAGGCTTTTTGGGCTTCGGCGGATTGGCCGCGTTGGTTGTAGAGGACGCGGGCGGCGTCGAGCGCCGTGGGATCGACGGCGGCGAGTGAACTGGCGCAGGCGAGGAGGAGGGTGAGTCGGCCGAGCATGAGAGTGGGTGGTTGCGGAAATGCGGACGTTCGGTGCCGGGAGATGTTCCGAGCGGGAGGGCCGGAGAAGAAAGCGGAAAGAGACCAGGAACGAGCACGATTTTGTGATGCGGAGCCGAGGGCGATGATGGGGCGATGTTGGTAGCGCGGTGGGCGGGGAGCCCGCGCGCGAGCAGAGCATTGGAGGGGAGTGCGACGTCGACCCTGTCAGCGGCGTGGCCACCGCATTCCGCGCGGGTGGGTCGGGCAATACGGTTGGTCCTTACGGCGAGCTCACGCGGCCCGCGTCGCCCAGGGTTTGGATCGGATCAGAACAGCTGTGACACACGCTTCATTCTGAAAACAGCGGTGAGCCATGCGTGGAATCTCTTACTTTCGCTTGCGGGATGTCGCGCCTTGGACCGTAACCGCGACGGCGCTCAGGGGACTTCGAGTACGAGGAGGGAGACGCCTTGGCGGGGGAGATTGAAACGGAGGGTGGCGGTGCCCGCAGCGATGGAGATTTTTTCGGTCGGAGCGAGCTGCGCGAGTTTGCCGGCTTTTTCGAGGGCGGCGTATTGTTTGTCGTTAGGAGCGATGGGGGCGCCCATTTTTTTCCAGGCTGCGAATGAATTGCTGTGGTCGCCATCGATGCGGTGGTGCGTGAGTGTCGCGCTGGTGGCGCCGAGGGGAAGGCCGGTGGCGGTGAGTTCGACGGCGGCGTCGGGGCCGGTGAGGTCGTCGTCGTGGTAGTGCCAGACCATGACACAGAGTTTGCGGCCCTCGAGGCTTGCGAAGGCGGCGACGTCGGCGGATTGGCGAACGCCGTTTTTGAGGATATCGACGAGCGGGATTTCGGCGGAGCTGGTCGTGGGGAGGCGTTGGCCGCCCATCTGGCTGAACATGCGAAACACATTGAGGACGGGGAGATCGAGGCCGTTGCTGGCGAGGGCGCGGAAGCCGGCGAAATACGACTGGTCCTCGAATTCGAAAGCCCAGGTGAGCGCGCCATCGAGGTGCACGCCGTGTTTTTCGGCGAGGAGGTGTTTGCGGGCGAAAGAGGCGGCGGTGTAGCTCGAATACATGGTGCCGTTGCGGTAGCCGAGTTGGGGTCCCTGACAGGCAGCGCAGCCCTCGGGATCGGACTCGCCGATGACGATGGGTTTAGTTTTCAACTCGGGGACGGCGGCGATCATGGCGAAGCCGGTGTCGATGGTGCGGAGTTGATTGGCGATGCCCATGCGGACGTGGCCATCGACGAAGGTCGGCGAACCCTTGGCGTGGAAGGCGAGGAAGTCGGTGGGCGTGCCGGTCTGGCCGGTGGCGTAGTTTTTACCTGATACGACATGCTTCAGGAAACCTTCCATGAACTTGCCGCCGTGCCCGGCGACATCGGGACCGCCGACGCGGGCGGTGGGGAGAGCGCGGCGCACGGCGTCGATGGCGTAGTCGTGGAGTTTGTAGAATTCCTCGGGGGAACCGTGCCAGTACGCGGCGCCGTTCGGCTCGTTCCAGACTTCCCAATACCACGTCTCGACCTCGGCGCGGCCGTAGCGGGCGACGCAGTGCGTGACCCATTGGTAAACGAGCTCGGCCCATTTGGTGTAATCTTTCGGCGGATAGGCCCAGCCGCCGGTGATGAGGCCGTAGGGGAAGCCGGGGCGCCAGGCGTGTTGGTAGGGCTCGGGGAGCATCGAGAGGGCCTGCGGCATGAAGCCGATCTGCGCGAAAGGGCGGACGCCGCGGGCGAGGTAGGTGTCGAAGATGCGGTCGACGACGGTCCAGTTGTAGATGGGCTTGCCGTTGGCGTCTTCGGTGTAGGCGTTAGTGCTGCCCCACTTGAGGGCGGGCGTGCCGTCACCGGTGTTGAGGAGATTGTGGGTGCGAAAGAAGACGTCCTTGGGCTTCAGTTCGCCGAGGGAGGAGAGGAGTTTGCGGCCGTCCTTCATCGTGGCGTAGTTGGGCTCGTCGGCGCCGAAGAAACGCCAGATGGGGCGAAGCGGGCCCGCGGTTTTCGTGGCATCGACGGTGATGGTGACGGGGAAGGGCGCGGGGGGCGCCGGCGTCTGGGCGCGTAAGATCGAGAGGCCGGTGAGCGCGAGGAGAACGGCGAAAAATGATGGGCTTAGTGGGAATTTCATGGGGCGATAAAAGTGGGACGATCTCGCGGAAAACGGGCGGCGGCGGAAGGGAAAATTGCGCATTTGATTTAGCGAATTCCGCGGAGCGGGCGGGTTTGGGGACTGGCGGTGAGATCAAGGCATCATGGGCAATGAAACGCGGAGAACGCAGGGGACGCGAAGTCGGCGACGGGAGGAATGAACCACCGAGGCACAGAGATACGCAAAGCGAACCTGTTATGGGCGTGATGACTCCGGGCGGCGAAGTGGTTGATCCCAATTTTGCAGGTGATCAGTGCGGAAGCGTCTTCAGCGCCGCCAAGTGTCTTCCTAGAAGCAGCAAGGCGACGAGGATGGTATTGCGGGCCGCATGAGTGGCTGCGGTCATCCAAATTGCGTGCGCGAGGGATTTCTCCCGCCAATGGACGTAGGTGAACGCGAAGTAGAATCCACCGGCCAGTCCGGCGCCGATCCCGGTGCTAAAGCTCGCGGGAAAGTGAAGCGCCGCGAATGGGCCGGTCGACGCAACCACCCGAATCCAGAATCGCTGGCGGCAGGCACGCATGATCGCCACTGGCAGGGTTTGGAGCAGGAGGGTTTCAAGGATAGGTGCGACAACACATACGAGGACGATGAGTTGGATAGCGGACATCCGCTTCAGGTCGGTGCGGTCGTCCATTCGCAGGACATTTGAGGCGGCGGCGAACACGATTGCAGCTGCGGCGATGAGGATGATCGACGCGAGCAAACCTTCGCCGGTGATGCGCCAGAAGAACGACCAGCGGTCTCGTTGGCGGTGGGCGCCGAAGTGGGCGGCGATGGCGGCTCGTATTCGGGCCAATCGCGAAGGCGGCGCGGGTGGCGGGGGATTCGGCTCAGGTGGCGGGGAGGCGGCGGCGGGTGCGCTGGGGTCGGACATGGTGGCGTCGCCGGGTGAAGGTTCGCGGAGGAGAAGCCGGGTGGTGCGGGATGTCGAGTCTCCCGGGCGAAACGTCGGCGACGGCAGCTATTCGTCAGCGGAAGCGGTGGCCGGCGGGTTGTTTTTTGGCCGCAGGCGGCGGTTGAGCGAGCGGTCGATCTCCTCGAGCTCGGGGTCGGGGATGCGCGTGCAGGCGATGCGCATCGGGGCGTAGTCGGTCGCGCCGTGGGCGAGGCGGCGGATTTTTCCGCGGACGATGAGGCCGTCGCCATCCCACGTGCGGAGCCAATGGGGCGGAGCGTCGGCGGGACCGGGTTCGGCGTAGTGGACGCTCCACGGGCCGTGGCTCAAAATGTAGTCACCAATACCGACGAGGAGGCCGCGTGCGTAGGCGTTGTTGGCCTCGAAGAGGAGGGCCACATTCGTGACGGCGGCCGGCGCGGGCATGGGGACAGCAGGCGGAGAGAAGGTGAAATGGGGAGACAGAGAGAGGGGAGGCAGAGAGAACGAAGAATGATTACGAGGAACGAGAACGATTCGGCCCCGCGGTCAGAGCTTCGGCGCGGCGGGTTTGTGCGGGGGCTCCCAGGCGTTGGTGCCGCGGACCTTTAGTTTCCGTTTAAAGACCTTGTCGTTGCAGGAGGCATACAGCGTATCGAAATTCTCCCCACCGAAGACGAGGTTGGTGATGCGGCCGTTGGGGGTCGGGATGATCGCGTTCACGCGGCCGGCTTGGTCGCAGATCTGGATGCCAAGGCGCGTGGCGACGTAGAGATTGCCGTCGCGGTCGACTTTGAGGCCGTCGGCGAAGCTCTCGTCGTCTTCGTCGCGGGAGTGCAGGTGGAAGTAACGCTGTTTGTGGGCGAGCGTGCCGTCGGGTTGGATGACGTAACTGTAAACCCAGTGCGAGCGGTAGTCGGCGACGTAGAGCAGCGTCTGGTCCGGCGAGAGCGCGATGCCGTTGGCGAACTTGAGGCCGGTGTCGACGACCTGTTTCCTGCCGTCGGGTTTGATGAGCCAGAGTTTGCTCGGTTCGTTGGAGCCGCCGGCGGGCGGATTCGTGACGTAGAGGTTGCTGTTGTGGGCGACGACGAGGTCGTTGCCGGCGATTTCAGAGGCGATGACGGTAGGCCCGCCGCCGGCGGCGGGGTAGGCGAGGATTTCGCGCGTGCCGGTGGCGACGGCGTAAAGGCGGCCGTCGGGTCCGAAGGCTTGGCCGTTGGTGCGTTTGGTGTCGGTGATGAACTCAGCCGGTTTTCCGTCGGGGCCGATCTTATACGCTTTGCTCGCGGGGATGTCGGTGAAGAAGACCTCGCCCTTGACGTTGACGGCGGTGCCCTCGGAGAGGCGGTAGCCCTCGCCGACGAGTTGCCAGCCCTCGCTTGGGATCAGGAGCGGGCCGAGGCGCTCGAGGGGCGCGCGGCCGGCTTGGACGGGCTTCGGCCAATCGTGCCAGAGCCAGCGGATCGCATCGGGGAACAGTTGCGTGCCGTGTTTGCCGTTGTGGCCGCCGTCGCCCCAGACGTGGCGATGGTCGTAACCGGCGTAGGCCAGGGCGCGTTGCATGGTCTGGTTGGCCATCCACCAATCGCCGCCGTAGATATTGTTATCGTTGGCGCCGTCCTGGAGGAAAATGCGGAGAGCTTTCGGCTCGGTCTTGCGGATGAGGCCAGGATAGCGGTCGCCGCCGCGGAGACTGACGTAGGTGCCGACGACGCTGAAGACGCGGGAGAATTCCGCGGGACGTTCCCAGGCGGCGGTGAAGGCGGCGATGGCACCGCTGCTGGAGCCACCGATGGCGCGGTCGTTGCCGGATTTCGAAAGACGGATCGCGCGGCCGTCGGCGGTGGTCTTGGCTTCGACGGCCGGGAGGACTTCCTCGAGGAGGAAACGCGCGTAGGCGTCGCCGAGGCCGTCGAACTCGTAGCTGCGATTAAAGCGGTCGAGGGCGGTGGCGGACGTGGCGGTTTTGACGACGCCGGGGCGGACGAACACGCCGATGAGGACGGGGATTTCGCGGCGGGCGATCAGGTTGTCGAAGACGGTGGGGGCGCTCCATTGCACGCCGTCTTGGTTGACGTAGACGCAGGCGGGCTGGGTGGCGTCGTATTGGCGCGGGATGTAGATTGTGACCTCGCGCGTGGTGCCGGGAAAAATCTTGGAGGACGCGAATTCGAATTTGATCAGTTCGCCTTGGGGCACGCCGGGTTGGACTTTGGAATCGGGGCCCGGCGGATAGTCGTCAGCGGCGCTGAGCAAGAGGGCGGGGAGACAGGCCGAGAGGAAGAAAATGGCGGCGGCAGTGAGAGGGGCGCGGAGGGAGGGAAGCGGGATTGGCGAGGCGGGCGAGTGAGCGGCGGGGATTTTCATGGGGCGGTGGAGAGCGATGGAGAGCTTTGGAGAGAGGAAGCCGAGGAAAGTGGCGACGTTGGGCCGAGCGATTAGGCAGCGAGCGAGCGGGGAGCGAGAAGCGAAGTGTGATCCGCGATGATTGACGGTGGAGGGATGGCGTGAGGAGGCCGGCGATGTTCCTGGGCACGGAGAGCGCGTGGGGGAACGGCCTCGTGACCTCGTCCGCTACGATGGGGAACGGCCTCGTGACCTCGTCTGCTACGATGTGGGACGGCCTCGTGACCTCGTCTGCTACGATGTGGGACGGCCTCGTGACCTCGTCCGCTACGATGTGGAACGGCCTCGTGACCTCGTCTGCTACGATGGGGAACGGCCTCGTGACCTCGTCCGCTACGATGTGAAGCGGACGAGTCGCCGGGTTTGTACAAATCAGCTACGGCGGAAAACTAGGCCGTGCGGATCGTGCGTTTCACGGAGTCGTAGAACGTCTTCTTGCCGGTGTCGTAGGAGATCACGGCCATGAGGACGGCGACGGCGTGTTGGTAGCCGGCGTCGATGTTGGCATTCGGCGTCTTGCCGTCGCGCATGCACTGCAGCCAATTCAGGAAATGGTCGGGGCTGGGGATCAGTTCGACGTTCATCTTGCCGCGGATCTTGCCGTCGCGCTTCGGGCCACCGTCGGCGCTGTAGGTCGGGGCGTTCCAGTTGTCGACGGCGAGAGTGCCTTTGTCGCCGTAGAATTTGCGCGAGTTGCCGGAGAAATTTCCGAAATTGTTCGAGCTCGTGACCATGAAGCCCTCGGGGTAGTTCCACGTGGCGATGACGTTGTCGGGGGCCGTGAAGTTGTTTTCGTCTTTCCAATACGTGACGCCGCCCATGCACATGCACGACTCGGGCAGGCCGCAGCCGGTGACATAGTGCATGAGATCGAGGAAGTGCGCGCCCCACTGCGGGACGGGGCCCTGGCAGAATTCGTAGTAGCCATACCACGCGGAGTATTGGGCGGCGTTGAAGGGACGGGCTTTCCGGTCGCCGAGGAATTCCTTCCAGTTGACGTCTTCCTTCTTCACCTCGCGGTTGAGGTAAGAATACCAGTAGGGCCTCTCGCTGTTCCGCGTTTCGTCGATGCGAGTGATCTTACCAATGACGCCGTCCTTCACGAGTTGGCGGGCGCCGACGATTCCCGGGAGGCTGCGGAGCTGTGTGCCGACTTGGATGATGCTGCCGGCGGCCTGTGCGGCCTTGGCGGCGTCGTAGGCGCGGACCAGTTTGTCCATCTCGGTGGCGAGGGGTTTCTCGACGTAAATGTGTTTGCGGGCCTTGGCGACGGCTTCGAGATGCGTCGTGTGGTGGAAATCGGGTGACGCGATCATGACAGCGTCGATGTCCTTCATGGCGAGGAGGTCCTGGTAGGACTCGAACTCCTTCGCCTCGCGACCCCACGTGGCCTTGATCAGCGCGTTGGTGTTGCTGCGGGCCTGCTTCCACGGGTCGGCGATGGCGACGACTTCAAAGTTGGTCGCAGCGAGGTGCGGAATGATGCCCTTTTCGAGGTGGGCACCTTTGCCGCGGGAGCCGACGCCGATCTGAGCGATGCGGATGCGGTCGTTGGCACCGATGGAGCGGGTGCGTTCGGCGGCGGTGAGGAAGCGCGGGGTGAGCGCGGCGCCGGCGGCGAGAGCGGCGGAGGTTTTCAAGAAATCACGGCGGGGGAGGGCGGGGGTGGTCATAAAGAGGGGGAGAGGGAGGGATAGAGAGCGGGAGACGGGGAAATATAGGGTGCTTCAGACGGCGAGGATGGCGTCGAGTTTTGCGGAGAGTTTTTCGAGGTAGGCTTGGTCGGTGAGGCCGTCGGCGCGCCACTGTTCGGTGATCAGCCAACCGTGGTAGCCGACGGAGTCGAGCGCGCCCATGACGGCGGGCCAATCGCTGTCGCCCTCCATCAGGTCGACTTTGAAGCCCTCGCGCAGACCTTTGGTGTCGCGGAGTTTTCGGCTGAATTCCTTCACGTGGATTTTCACGATGCGCGGGCCGAGGGTGCGAATCCAGTGCTCTGGGAAACCGGAGTTCACGACGTTACCGACATCAAAGTGCCACTGCACAAATGGGCTCTTGAACGAGTCGGTGAATTCGACGGCCTCGCGGGGGCTGAGGAGAAGCTGGTTCCAGACGTTTTCGATCGCGATCACGACGCCGAGTTCCTCCGCGAGGGGGACGGCCTTTTTGATTTCGGCGGCGGAGCGCGTGAAGGCCTCGGTGTAGCTGACTTGTTTAGTGACCGCGCCGGGCACGAGCAGGACGGAGCTGGCGCCGTAGGCTTTGGCGTCGCGCAAACCGTGGAGGAGGCCGTCGAGACCGATCTGGCGGGTGGCGGGGTTGGGATCGCTGAGGGGTTTGGCCCAGTGCGTGGCGATGACGACGCTCGGGATTTGGAGGCCCGTGGCATCGCGGGCGGCGAGGACCTCGGCTTGATTCATGGCGCTGGACGGCTCGACGCCCGTGAAACCGGCATCGCGGAGGAGTTTGAATTTTTCGCGCAGGCTGAGTTTTTTCGACGTCTCGCTATTGAGCGTCGCGAACATGAAGCCCTTCGGATTTTTGCGCTTAGCTTTCGACGGAGCGGCTGCGGCCGAAGCGCCGGCGGGCGCCGGCTGGGCAGAGAGCGACGAGGCGAACGGCGCGGTGGCGGCGAGTGCGGCAGTGGAGCGGAGGAACGAACGGCGATTCATGGGCGGAGGCGGGGAAGAACGCGAACTAGAAATAACTAAAGCGGGTGCCGCCCGCGGAAGGAACAGAAATCTTTATTCACGTTCACGCAGCTCGATCACGAACATCTGCCGCGTGCTGTCGGGCGCGATGCCGGGTACGACGAGGGCATCACCGGCGCGGTTCCAGCATGGTGCGGGGTCGAGGCGCAGGTCACCGGAGTTCCACGGGCCCATGAAGACAGGCGGGGCGCGCAAGGTGCGGCCGGTGTGGCGGTCGAGGAAGGTGTAGTGGTTGTATTGGCCTGAGCGATGGCCGTTGACGAACCAGCGGCCGTCGGGCGAGAGGGCGATGTCGCCGCCCGGATTCGGAAACACCTCTTTTCCGCCGAGGCGCTCGACGATTTTTTTCGAGGCGGTGTCGTAGATTACCTGCTGGTCTTCGGCGGAGCCGATGATGCGGCTGCCCCATTCCCACTCGGGGTGGCCGCCGATGAACGTCGTGTGTGGGGTGAGCCCGGTACCGTCCGGGCGGATGGTGAAGGGCACATTGACGCGGTCGGTGGGCGTCGTTTCGAAATCGGCGCGGCAGTAGAAATAAATGAGGTCGTTGTTCCGGTTGTTGAGCGTGTGATTGATGAAGAGGTGGCGCTCGTCGAGGCGCGGCGGCGGGGTGGGTAGTTGGGCGAGCGCGGCCTTGAGCTGTGTAAATGAGACGAGGAGGCGTTTCGCGCCGGACTCGACGTCGATGCGGTAGATACCGTCGTCGGCAGGTGCGGCGACACCTGCGGTCCAGTCGCGGGCGTCTTTGTAGCCGGTCACGGGGCGGAGGCGCGCCATGCGGGCGTAGTTGATCGCGAGGAAGTAGCCACCGTTCTGCGCGACACCGCCATTGGCGACGGGCGTATCGTCGAAGCGATACTCGCGCACGCGACCGCCGGGGGCGGTCGTCCCGGCGTGTGCGGGCGAGCCGCCGAGTGTGATATCGAATAACACGGTAAAAACTTTGCCCGTCTGCGGGTCGCGGTCGTTGAAGAAAAACTGCGTCTCGGGGTGCGCGGGATTCCAGTAGAACATCGTTCCCTGCTGGGGATTCCACGCGTAGGTGCGATCGACCACGCGGAGGCGGTTGCCGTCCTGTGTGTCGATCAGGCAGACGGCCGCGGCATCGCCAGCGCCAGGCAGGCGGTCCTGAAACGCGGTCTCGAGGGCGAGCAGGTAGCGACGGCTGGCGTTCCACGGAATCGTGCGCGACTGGCCGATGTATCCAAAAAAGTGATGGTTCGGTCCGCTGGTGAGCTGGCGCACGTGTGCCGTGGGTGC
>CAMCHO010000171.1 GCA_945874455.1 Opitutus sp. GAS368
ACGCGCTCCCTTTGCATTTTCAGCCTTTCTGTCTTTCCGCCTTTCTCTCTTTCCGCCTGTCTCTCCATCCATGCCCACGCTCGCCGAATCTTACTCCGCCAAGGCCAACGAACTCCTCGCCCGTGCTTGGACTGTCACTACGCCAATCATCGCCCAACTCGCCCCCGTCCTCGGCGCCTCCGTCGCCCGCGGCGAAGTCATCCACACGTTCGGCTCCGGCCACAGCGAGATCATCGCCCGCGAAATCGTCGGCCGCGCCGGCGGCCTCGTCTGCATCAGCTCCATCAACGACCCCACCGCCGGCTTCATCGAAAACCTCGTCGGCTACGGTACCCAACTCGTCGAACGCTACGACCGCCAATACGAACTCCGCGCCGGCGAGGTCGTCATCGTCATTTCCAACTCCGGTAAAAATGCCTCACCCATCGAGGTCGCCCTCCACGCCAAGAAAAAAGGCTGCGTGGTCATCGGCCTCTGCTCGCTCGCAATGTCCACCACCGCGAAGACCGTGCACCCCGGTGGAAAAAATCTCCACGCCATCTGCGACTACACCCTCGATAACGGCGGCGTCCCCGGCGACACGATCATGCAACTGACGCCCGAGATCGCGACCGGCCCCACCAGCACGTTCATCGGCGGATCAATCCTGAACTGGCTCATGCTCGGAACGATGGAATGGCTCAAAGCGAACCACCACGCCATCCCCGTCCTCCGCAGCCAAAACATCCCCGGCGCCATCGACCACAACCGCGCCGTCGGAGCGAAGTACAAACACCGCCTGAGCAAGCAACTCGCGTGAGCGGTCGATTTTTGAAATGCGGGGGTCACGGAGCGCGCGGGGGCATCCGCAGTGACTCGGTTTGCTCTCAGCCTCGCCGCACCTTCCGCGCTGTCCGTTGTTCGATAAAATTCCCATGACCTACAAAATCGGCGTCGACGGCGGCGGCACCAAAACCGAAGGCATCCTCGTCGATGCCGCCGGCGTCATCGTCGCGCGCCACCTCGCCCCGGGCTGCAATCCCAACATCGTCGGCCCCGAACAAGCCCGCCTCATCCTCACCGCCGCCCTCGGCGCACTGACCTCAGCCCTCAGCGCTCAGCCCTCCACGCTCAGCTCGTCACCGATTGTGGCGACTCAGCTCTTCATGTCCGGCCTTCCCGGCTTCTGGACGGAAGTCGCGGCGTCACTCAAAGATTTCGGCCACGTCACCGCCGCGCTCGACTCGCTGCCGATCCTCGAACTCGCGACCCACGGCGCACCCGGTCTCGTGATCCACGCCGGGACCGGCTCGTTCGTCGCCGCCCGCGCACCCGACAGCACGATCCACTACGCGGGCGGCACCGGCTGGCGTTTCGGCGATCCTGGCAGCGGCTACGAACTCGGGCGCCGCGCCATCTCCCGCGCCCTCCTCGAACTCCAAGGCTGGCTCCCCGCCTCGCGCCTCGGCCCAACCGTGCGCGACCACACGCAACTCGGCGACGCCGCCGACGCCCGCGCCATCACGCGTTTCTATTATTCCCACCCCGAACCCAACCGCATCATCGCCGCGCTCGCCCCCGCCGTCTTGCGCCTCGCCGCCGAGGGCGACCACACCGCGCACCAAGTCCTCATCGAATCCGCCGGCGAACTGCTCGACCTCGCGACCCGTGTCGCCACGAAACTCTTCCCCGACACCCCGCTCCACACGATTCCCACCGGCCTCAGCGGCGCGCTCTTGATCAACTCCACCATCGCCGCCGCCCTCGCCCCGCGCACGCGCCTCCCGCTCACACCCATCACCGCATCTCCGATCGAAGGCGTGCGCCAGCTACTCCTGCGCTCCTGATTCTCCCACAGAGCAGCGATTTCTACCCGGCGTATTTCTACCCGCGCCCTCCCCGAAATCCGCGGTCAAAAACTCCCCCTCCTTTCGCTCATGTCTTCTGCTCGTCGTCTGCTGGCCGCGCTGGCCGTTTCCCTCCTCTCCGTCAGTCCGCTCACCTTCGCCGCGCCGCCACCGGAAAAAATCCCCGGTCAGCCCTCCTACGGGACGGAACGTTACATCGAATACGTCGCCGGTGATCTCCCCCTCGTCCTCACCTCACCCCACGGCGGACGCCTGAAGCCCACGGCGCTTCCGGACCGCACCAACGGCGTGACCACCATGGACGCCAACACCCAGGAACTCGCCCGCGCCGTCGCCACAGCATTTTTCGCCCGCACCGGACATCACGTGCACCTCGTCGCGAGCCACCTGCACCGCAGCAAACTCGACCCCAACCGCGAAATCGTCGAAGGCGCCCAGGGCAACCCCACGGCCGAGCGCGCCTGGCACGAATTTCACGCTTCCATCCGCGAAGCCCTCGCCGCCGCCGTCGCCCGCCACGGCTTCGCCTTCCTCGTCGATCTTCACGGCCACGCCCACGCGATCCCGCGCCTCGAACTCGGCTACGCCCTCGACGCCCTACCACTCAACCAGTCCGACGCCGCCTTCGACAACTCTGGCTTGATCGCGCTCACCACGCTCCGCGATCTCGCCGCTCGGCTCGGCGGCAGCCCTACGGCCCTCGTCCGCGGCCCGCGCAGTCTCGGCGCTCTCTTCGCGGCTCGCGGCCTCCGCGCCGTCCCCAGCCCGCAAGAACCGCAGCCCGGCAACAACCCTTTCTTCTCCGGCGGCTACATTGTCCGCCAACACGCCGCCGCGCCCGACACCCCAAAAGTCGACGGCCTGCAGATCGAATGCCACCGCCTCGGCCTCCGTGACACCGCCGCCAACCATGCCCACTTCGCCAAAATCGCCGCCGAAGTCCTCACGCTGTTTGTCGAGGAGCACTATCCGTTTAAATTTCCAGCTCCTCAGAAATAACCGTCCACCCGCTTTTGTAACTTAATAGGTTACAGCCCACCGCCACTCCATGCTCGTTCGTTTCACTAAAAATGCGCCTTCCGCCCCCGCCGACACGCTCGTCTGCGAGCGGCCCGACGGCACGACGGCGCGCCATGACCTGCCCCGCCAAGGCATCCTCCCACACGACGCGTTTCATTTCGTCGTCGAAACGACGCTCGGTTGGCGCGACGCGTTTTTCGGGCACATCGCGGCCGGCGCCGCGCACCTTTCCCTCGCCGCCAAACTCGACGCCGCCAAACCGCCGTCCGCGAAAATTACCCCGACCCTCCAGAGCGCCGCGCTCGTGGAATGCCTCGAAGCCACCCAGTGGGGCGGCGCGCCCGACCCCGCGGTGTTCGCCAAAGAACTCGCCGCCGCCTGCCGCCGCCGCCGAGTTCCGCCACCCGACATCAGCGCCGAAGATCTTGCCCGGGTCCGTCTCGCCCTCCGTGAATTCGGCGCCGCCTGGCGCCCGCTCAGTCCCGGCCGATCCCTGGAGCGCACGTTTTGATGTTGCGAGCGTAGGGCGGCCGCTCGTCGGCCAGCCCCTTGAGGCGCATCTCCCGGTCGTCCTCCACACCGATCACGCGCCCGATCAAAGACGGCGGCGGATGGCGGAGGCGGGTGACGTCTTCAGGAAATGGCGTGGGCGCGGCCCTCTGCCCGGCGGCAGGAGCGTCGACGCGTATCTCGCCAACGCTCGCGCAGCGCCCCGCGCAGAGGCGTTCAGCGTCTCCGCCGGAGCGGAGATTACCAGCAAGCCTAAGCGACCGCCGAAGTTCGCCTCCCCTTTTTGCGCTTTTTGTGCCTCTGTGCGACCACCGTCCGCCATGTCCACCGTCCGCCATGTCCACCGTCACCCTTGATCCTTCTCCAGCCGCTCCCGCCCACCTCGGGGAATCCGCCTGGCAGGCCCGCGCCGCCGCGCACGATGCTCGCGTGCGCGTCTGGACCGATGCCCAGCAGGTCCGGGCGTCTCGTGGTGAAAAACACCCCGTCTTCGATTTTCTCTTCAGCTACTACTCCTTCCGCCCCGCGTGGCTCCGCCGTTGGCATCCCGGCCCCGACATCGCGCTCAACGGCGAAGCCGCCCGCGCCTACCTGCGCTGGTCCGAGTATCACGAGATCGCCCGTGGCACCGACGTCCCACCCGTGAATGCTCCCGCCAGCCAGAGCAGCGAGCCCGCTGCTTGCGTTACCGCGTCCGAACATAGCACGGGCGTCCCGCGCGTGATTTACGGAACCCCCGCCGTCGCCCTCGCCCCGCTCCCGTCCTCCCGCCGCCACTACGTCATTTGGCTGCGGGCGCTGCTCCGCGCCACGCAGTCCCGCCCGGCCTTCTTCGGGTGTTACGGCCTCCACGAATGGGCGATGGTTTACCGGCAAACCCCCGACGAAGTCCGCCACAACGCGCACCCGCTCCGCTTTGCGCCGGACCCACTCGCGCGCATCGTCGAAGCCGCGCCGATCACCTGTTCGCATTTCGACGCGTTTCGTTTTTTCACGCCGCCCGCGCGTCCGCTCAACAAGCTCACGCCCGCCCGTGAAACCGTCCCCCAGTTTGAACAAAGCGGCTGTCTCCACGCCAACATGGACCTCTACAAATGGTCCTTCAAACTCGCCCCCTTCGCGCCCAGTGAGTTGATCGCCGATTGCTTTGCCCTCGCCCGGGATATCCGTGAAGTGGATATGCGGGCCAGCCCCTACGATCTGCGCGCCCTCGGCTTCGCCCCGATCACGATCGAAACCGCCGCCGGCCGCGCCGACTACGAGACGCATCAGCGTGCGTTCACCGCCCGCGCCGCTCCGCTGCGCGCCCGCCTCCTCGCGCTGTGCGAGCGTCTGCTCGCGTAGCCGTTCTTCCGCTGCAGCGTACAGCCAAGAGGACCCACTCCCCCGAAGCGCACGCACCTCCCCGCAGGCTTTCTCCATTAACCGCGGGCCGAGGCGAACATCGACCGGAGACGTGGGCGCGGATTCATAGGCCGCTCTTTTCCCGGTTGGCCATGAAGTAGAGCACGGGCACCGCCATCCGGCTAATCAGCAGCGACGCGATCTCGCCAAACATCAGACTGATCGCGAGCCCTTGGAAAATCGGGTCCGCCAAAATCACGCTCGCGCCGACCACCACCGCCAGCGCCGTGAGCACCATCGGCCTAAACCGCACCGCACCCGCTTCGATCACCGCATCGCGCAAGGGCAACCCCTCCGCCCGCCGCAGCTCGATGAAATCGACGAGGATAATGGAATTCCTCACCACAATGCCCGCACCGGCCATAAATCCGATCATCGAGGTCGCGGTGAAAAACGCCCCAAGCGCCCAGTGGGCCGGCAAAATGCCGATGAGCGAAAACGGAATCGCGGCCATCACCACGAGCGGCGTCACGTAACTGCGAAACCAGCCGACCATCAGCATCGCGATCAGCACCAGCACCGCCGCAAACGCGAGGCCGAGGTCGCGAAAAACCTCCAGCGTGATGTGCCACTCACCGTCCCACTTGAGGGCCGGCGCCTGGTCGTCGAGCGGGACGTTGAGATGATAAATCGGCAGCTCGGCGGCGGTGGCGCCAAACTTTCGCGCATCGAGCGCGCGGACCGCCTGATCGATCCCGAACATCGCGTAGGCCGGACTCTCCACCGCACCCGCCACGTCCGCCGTGACGTAGGTCACGGGCTTGAGGTTTTTCCGGTAGAGGTTGCGCTCACCGAGCGTACGTTCGACCCGCACCAACTCCGACAACGGCACGAGCGGGGCGGAGAAATCGTGGGCGGCGGGCGGCAGATCCGCCCGCACGTGGAGCGCCAGCAATGCCTCGGGTTGCGACCGTTTTCCAGCCGGTAGCTCCAAGATGATCGGCACGTCTTCACGCTCGTCGACGGCGTGCAGGAGGTCGACCGCCGCGCCTTGGGCCGCTAGCGCGAGTGTGCGCGCAATCGCGGCTTCGCTCACTCCGTGTTGCGCGGCTTTTGCCCGGTCCACCACAAAGCGGACTTTGGGTTGCTCGTCTTCCACGTACCAATCGATGTCCACGACACCCGGGGTCCGTTCCATGATCCCGCGGACTTCGCGGGCGAGCGCGAGGCGCTGCGTTTCGTCGGGACCGTAAATTTCCGCGACGATCGATTGCAGCACCGGTGGGCCGGGCGGCACCTCGGACACCGCGACGGCAGCGCCGTATTTTTTGGCAACGGCGGCCACGAGGGGACGCACCCGTTTCGCGATCGCGTGACTTTGGTCGGAACGCGCCTCCTTGCCCACGAGGTTCACCTGGATGTCCGCGACATTCGGCCCGCGTCGAAGGTAAGAGTGGCGGACGAGGCCGTTGAAATTAAACGGCGCGGCGGTGCCGGCGTAGATTTGAAAATCACGCACCTCCGGGAGTGTGCGAAACGCCTCCGCCATCTCGCGGGCAATGCGGGTCGTCTGTTCGAGGGTCGTGCCCTCGGGCGTGTTCAACACCACTTGGAACTCCGACTTGTTGTCGAAGGGCAGCATCTTGATCGTGACGGCGCCGGTGAGGACGAACGCCATCGAGCCGAGGAGTAATCCACCGATGGTCAGGAGAAAAATCCACCGGGCCCGCGCGCGGTCGAGCAGCGGCCCCATCACGCGATAGTAAAGGCGCGTCGACCAATCCGCGGGAGCGTGGTCGTGGTCGTGACCAGTGGCAGCGCCGGCCAGACTGGCGGCGCGGCGTTTGAGCACACGGATCGCGGCCCACGGCGTGATGGTAAACGCGATGGCGATGGAGAACAGCATCGCCGCCGTGGAGCCGATCGGAATCGGCCGCATGTAAGGGCCCATCAGCCCACCGACGAACGCCATCGGAAGAATCGCCGCAATCACCGCCAAAGTGGCGAGGATCGTCGGATTGCCAACTTCGTCGACGGCTTCGAGCGCGAGCTGGTGAATCGATTTTTTGTCGGCACCCGGCAGCCGGATGTGGCGCACGATATTTTCGACGACGACGATTGCGTCATCCACCAAGATCCCGATCGAGAAGATCAGCGCGAAGAGCGTGATGCGGTTCAACGTGTAGCCGTAGAGGTAAAAAACGAGGAGCGTGAGCGCGAGCGTCGTGGGGATCGCGAGGAGGACGACGAGCGACTCCCGCCAGCCAAGGAAAAGCAGAATCAGAATCGCCACGCCAAAGACCGCGATGCCCATGTGCAGCAAGAGCTCGTTGCTCTTCTCGGCGGCCGTGTGCCCGTAGTCGCGCGTGACCGTCACCGTCACATCGGCCGGCAAGAGCGTGCCCCGCAGCGCGGCGACTTTGGCGAGCACCGTATTGACCACGTCGATGGCGTTGGCCCCGGGGCGTTTCGCGAGACTGAGCGTGACCGCGGCATCGAGCGCGGCGGAGCGCCCGTCACCGTGCAGCACATAATTGGCCGGCTCCTCGGCCGTGTCGGCAATCGTGGCGACATCGCGCAGATAGACGGGACGTCCCTCCATGACGCCGACCACGACCGAACCGAGATCGGCGGCGTCCCGCAGAAAACGCCCAGTCTCCAGCAGAAACTCGGTATTGGCGAAGGGCCGCGAACCGCTCTGCGCGGGCCGGTTGGCCTGTTGCAACACGGGCGCGAGATCCGCCGCACTGAGCTGGCGGGCAGCCAGCGCGGCGGGATCGACCGCGACGCGCACCACTCGGCGCGTGCCGCCGATGAGCGTCGTCTCGGCGACTTGGGGAATGGATTTTACCACGTCGTCCACCTGGGCGGCGAGACGCCGGAGCGCGAGGTGGTCGTGCGTCGCACTGTGCAACGTGAGCGCTAAGATCGGTACATCGTCGATCGTGCGTGGTTTGACGATCGGCGGCGTCACACCCACGGGGATACGGTCAAAATTGGCCTGCAACTTCTGGTTGAGCCGTACGAGCGCGGTCTCGATGTCCGTGCCCACCGTGAAGCGCACGATCACCATCGCGGCGCCGGGACTGGAGGTGGCGTAGAGATATTCGACGCCGGGGATTTCCCAGAGGAGTTTTTCCATCGGCCGCGTGACGCGGTTTTCCACTTCCCGCGCGGTGGCTCCGGCCATGCCGACGAAAACATCCACCATCGGTACCTTGATCTGCGGCTCTTCTTCCCGCGGGAGCATCAGCACGGCAAAGAGCCCGAGCAGCATCGACGCGAGGACCGCGATCGGCGTGAGTTTCGATTGCGCAAACATTCCGGCCAGCCGGCCGGCCAGCCCGCGCCGAGGCGCCTCCGCGGTTGAGGACTTTTCGAGTGCGGCGTTCACGGGCGCAGGAGCACCGGTTGGCCATCGCGCAACGTCGCGACGGGCGCGACGACCACCCGCTCGTTCGCCTCCAACCCTGAGACGACTTCAATGCGCCCGCCTTTCACCGCCCCGGTCTTAACGAGGCGCAGCGAGGCCCGGTTGTTTTCACCGACCACAAACACACGCTCCATCTGACCGAAGAGCGTGAGTGCGTTGACAGGCACCAAGAGCGTCGCGACCTGCGGACCGGGCAAAAATACGCGCACAAACTGGCCGGCATGCACGGCCGTGCCCACGGGCACCGGCAGTTTCGCCGTCATCGTGCGCGCCGCCGATTCCGCCGCAGACGAGAGCTCCCCAACAGTCACCCGCAGCCGGGTGGGCGCGTCCGACCACGCGATGTCCAACGCTGCGCCCACGCTGAGCGCGGCCGCAAGCGACTCGGGTACGGCGACTTCGATTTCGAAAGCACTGCGACCGTCGAGCTGGAGCAGCGGGGCTCCGGGCGCGGCAAAGTCACCCACCTCCACAAATTTCTTCGTCACCACCCCGGCAAAGGGGGCCCGCACGGTGGCGTAGTCGCGCAGGGTCTCGGCTTCGCGCAAGGCTGCCTGCCCCTGAGCCAAACGATCTGCGAGCGTCTTCACCGTATCGAGTGTGCCCGCACCGGCCGCTTCGAGGGTGCGCTCCCGGGCGAGCTCGCGTTCGATTTGGGCCAGCTGGGCTTTGAACTGGGCCACCCGCGCGGTGAGTTCGACCGCGGAGATCGTCAGCAGTACGTCGCCCGCTTGGACCGCTTGGCCGATCGCGAGCGAGAGCGTGGCAATGGAACCCGCTACCTTGGCGGCAAGGGCTGCGCGCTGGACAGCCCGCACCGTACCGTGGGTGGCAAACTCCACCGGCCACACCTCCCGCTGCACCCGGGCCGTTTGCACTTCAACGGCCAGCAGAACCTCGGCCGGCGGGACTTCGTGGCGCGCACAACCAACGACGACGAACGTCGAAGCGGCAGACAGGAGGAGACGAAGGGCGTTCACGCTCGTTCAACGGCCTATTTTTTGACCGCCCCACTGGATAATGCCGTCGTCATCCAACCAGCCGAGGGCGCGGAGCAGGAGGCTCGGTGGACAGAATCCGGTGAAGACCGACTGGATCAGGTTCAGCCCGACGAAAGCTGGGATCAGCAGCCCCCACGGGCTGACAAAAAAGGTCACCGCCACTCCGAGGAGAGTGACCGTGCCGGCGAGTAGGCGGATCAGGGAATCGATTTTCATGTTTGGAGACGAGGATGATCCTCATGCATATGCGCATATGCGGATGTAGTTGAAATTATGTCAAGCCTCTGTTCGATGGGGCGCATGGCCAAACAAGCTCCCCTCAGCGACAAAGCACTCGAACACGTGGCGCGGCGCTTTGCTGTGCTCGCGGAGCCGATGCGGCTGCGCCTGCTCCAGGCACTCTTCGCGGGTGAGCTGCCTGTGAACGCCCTGGTCGCAGCCACCGGCGGCACGCAAGCCAACGTCTCGCGCCACCTACAAACCCTCACGCAGGCCCACCTGCTCTCGCGGCGGAAAGAAGGGCTGCAAGTGTTTTACGCGATCGCCGATCCCTCGATTTTCAAGCTCTGCGAACTCGTCTGTGGCAGCCTGGAAAAGACCTTCACCAAACAGGCCGATTCGTTTTCGCGATAGGGGATCACGGGGCGGTTGGGCGAGCGACCTCCACCGTCACGATTCACTGAAGTGGCGGGCTGGGGCTGGCCGCCGTGCCGCGGCGGAAAAGAAGGCGGCTCGGTCGCTGGCCCCACAGCATCGTGGAGGGGTGAACTGAGCGGGTGCACGTCGGACGGCGTGGTGACCAAGGGATGGCCGGGCTGATGGACTACGCCGCCGGGCTGAGGTGGAGACACGTTAAACGTTAAAACTTTTTTTACTGCTCCATAACCCGCCAACGGTCCGCGGCAGCTCAGGGTCGCGGTCGCTCTCAACTAGCTTAACCTGGCAAGCGGACCGTGCTCTGGTGCGTCGGACTTAGGCGTCACTGAATCGTTACGTTAGGAGTTTTGAAAGGTGCATCCGCTGTCGGGACTTAATCGCAGCAAGTGTGTGACCGTTGGACTTTGTCCACGCGGTTTCGTGCATCCTTAACGTCAGCTTAAATTATTATCATGGAAACTTCCTCTACATCAGCCAACACAGTCGTCGAGATCGCCGTTGGCTCGCCTGACCACACCACGCTCGTCGCCGCCGTGTTGGCCGCCGGACTCGCCGAAACGTTGAGCGGACCTGGTCCGTTTACGATTTTCGCGCCCACCAACGCCGCCTTCGCCAAGCTGCCCGCGGGCACGGTGGAGTCGCTGCTGCAGCCCGAAAATAAGGCCACGCTCGTCGCGATCCTCACTTTACACGTCGTCCCAGCCCACGTGTTGGCGGCCGACGTTACGACGGGCGAGGCGCCAACGGTCAACGGCCAGAAACTACACATCAAGGCCGACAGCCACGGCGTGACCGTGAACGGAGCCAACGTTGTTGCGACTGACCTCGTCGGCAGCAATGG
>CAMCHO010000172.1 GCA_945874455.1 Opitutus sp. GAS368
GCGGCCTTTGAGTCGAAAGACGGCGGCCGAGCGCGTGTTGTTCTACCGCCGCACGCTGGCGGCGTGGGCCTTTCTGCTCGCGCTGGACGAACGCCCGGCCCTCGCGCGCATCGCGGAATTGACCGCGCTGGAGCGCACGCCGCTGCCGCCGTCGATGAAGTGAAACAACGCAGAGGCGGTCGGGTGCCCCGAGCCCGATGGCGACGGGTGCATTTCCGATTTTCCGCCGAAAGTGGCGCCGCCGTGACACCCAAGAATGTGGGAGGGACTGAAGTCCCTGACACGTTCTCGATGGCGACAATACGGCTTTTGTAGCCGGCCAGAATCGAGCCCGATGAGAGATCCCCAGCGGGGGCTGGCGTCCGACCCGCAGCGGTGGGGGAGGTCGTTGGGAGCTTCCGAGCTAGGAATCCTTATCGGCGCCAGGTAGGCGAAAAAGTAATTAAGTAAAACAATTTAAATTGCTACAAACAGAATAAAAATAATACAAGGCAAACTGTGATTTCTATTCTTGGAGATAGAGAGGCGATAAAAATGTTGGGGTCGCGGATTCGCGATACCAGGCTGTCGCGTAATATTTCCCAAGCCCACGTCGCTTCTGTCGTGGGCGTCAGCCTGCCGACTTACCGGAAAATTGAGTTCGGCGCCGGCACGATCGAATTCCGGCACGTGGTCCGCACGCTCGCTTTCCTCGGCTACGCGGAGGCGATTGCTGGCCTCGTTCCACCCGTGGACCCCGCAATGACGATGAAGCAGCTCCTCGCGTTGCCAGAGCGCAAGCGCGCGTCCACAGCGAAGCACAAGGCCTGACATGCCGGCGAAACTTGAAATTCGCTGGTGGAACGGAAGGGTCGTCGGCCACCTCGTAAACCGCGGATCAAATTTCTTCGCCTACGATCCTGCGTGGCTGGAACTCGGCCACAATCTTTCCCCGCTCAAACTCCCGTTCACCGCGGCGGTCTACAACGCTGGCAAAGAGGAAGACGGGCTTCCCGGTCTCCTCGCCGATTGCCTGCCGGACGCTTGGGGTCGCAAGGTGGCGGCACTGCATTTCGCTGCACAAAAACTTGGCCCGCTCTCGGCGGTAAACCTGCTCGCTTGGCGCGACTCAAGAGGCCTCGGCGCGCTGCAGATCCATCCGGCACGAGGCGATGATGGCCTGCCGCCGGCGAAGGTGGCGGTGATCACGGCAGCGGCACTTGCCCGCGGTGCGGCCGCGATCCAACGCGGAGCGCCCGGAATCGTCATGCCGCAACTCTTGCCGGGCGCGTCAGCGGGCGGAGCATATCCCAAGACACTGGTGCTCGCTTATGACGACGGGACCATCGCAATCGGATCGCCCGACGGAATGGGCATGCCCGCTCTGCTCAAGTTCGATCTGTCAACGCGCGGAGGACTGGCAGCATGCGAACACGCCTACGCACTGATGTCTAAGGCCGCCGGCATTCGTACCGTTTCAACGCAAATGATTGCGGAGAGCCCGAAGAAAAAGCGGCTTCATTTGCTCGTGCAACGTTTCGACGTTCCGGCTGGCGACGTAACCCGCCGAATTCATTTTCACTCGCTTGCCCGCCTGATGCACTACGACCACTCGCGCACGGGACGCTTGCTCGATTACCTCGACTTGTTTCGCGCGGCCCTGCAACTCGCGGTGCCGTTGCCCGAACTTCGGGAAATCGCGCGCCGAATGGTCTTCAACGTTCTCGCCGCCAATCCTGACGATCATGGTCGTAACCATGCGTTTCAATATGACGAGGAGCGGCGGACCTGGTCGTTGACGCCAGCTTTCGACGTCACTTTCCACTCTGGCTTGCTTGATCGAGGTCTGCGCGTGAATGGAGAGGTGTGGCCCCGTCTTGGCGTGCTCGAGGCGATGTGTCGCGAGGTGGGAATCACAAAAACCGAGTTCGCCGAGCTCGTGGACGCGGTGCAGGCGGCCATAGGCCGCTGGGGTCATTTCGCCAAGTTGGCCGGCGTGCCTAAAGAGATCTCCGCCGAGGCGCGATCGTGGCATCGCCGGATTCGCGAGAGCGTGGGTGGTCACTGACGGGCGAGTGAGGATTCAGGCGGCCGCTCGTTGCTGCTCGATCTCGGCGGGATCAGCTTTCGCGTAGGTGAGGACGGAGCGCACTCACGCGGGCGGCCACCGGAAATGCCGGGCCGTCTTCGCGATGTTTTTAGTTGGGCGCTTTGCGTCGACGACCTCCCAAACTGCGGCACGATGACCGAGCACAAGGGTCACACTCGACGGTAGGCTGACGGTGGTGCGCCGACGGCATGCGCCTGTTTAAGCGCCTTAGTGACGAGGTAGAAATTCGGCAGGTAGATCGCGGCGCACAGCGAATTTACGGCAGGAAAAATGCACGAAATCAGGTCGGGTGTGTAATATCCGGGTTCGCGACGACGTGGGGCGCGTGGACGCTGGAGCGGTGAGGTGGCGGCTTGCGTGGAGGCGTCGAGCCGAGCAACGCTAGCGCTATGTCCAAACCGCTCCGGCGCCTGACGCGCGCGCAGATTGTCCGCGCCCTCACCCGGCTTGGGGAACTGTGCGCGGCTGCTGCGATCAAGGCGGAGGTCGCGATTTACGGAGGCACCGTGATGATGATCGCCTACGATTGTCGGCAGGCGACGAAGGACGTGGACGCGATTTTTCATCCGGTGGGGGTGATCGAGCCGTTGATCCGGCAGGTGGCGGTCGAACTGAAATTACCCGAGGATTGGATGAATTCCGGTGTGAAAACGTTTGTCGGCGCGCGCGAGGCTCGGGAAAAATTTTCAGAACTGGAAATCCCGGGGCTCGTGCTTACCCGTCCGTCGGCGGAGTATCTGCTGGCGATGAAATGTCTGGCGGCACGGCTACCGACGCTGTTTCGCGCTGGTGATGTCGACGACATTAAGTTTCTCCTGCGGAAACTGCGGCTGCGTTCGATCACGGAAGTCGACGCCATCGTGGGCGACTATTACGGCGACCGCCGGTTGGAGAATGGGAAACGATGGCTCGTGGAGAAACTGATCGCGGAGGCGAACGCGAAAAAATGAAGACGAAGTTGGAAAATACCTGGCGGCGACCGCAGTCGTTGGCGGAGGCCGTGGAGCGGGCCGAGACGAGGGCGGACATCGGCGACAACCTCGAAGATTTCCTCGACCACGTGAATCTCCTCGTGGAACAGCGGGCCACGCGTCGGAAACTGGCGGGGGCGATTCGCCGCGAGCCGGCCTGCACGGGTGTGGCGGCGCAGGACGCCTATCTCGCGGCGGTGGCCGCGCATCTGGCTAACACGTGGCGGCTGCCTGCGCCGCGGTGGGCGGACCAGCCGGGGCGCAGGCTCAAGCGGCCGTGGTTTGCGCTGCCGGATGCGTGGGCGCGGGCGTGGCTGCTCCGCGATTCGCCGGCGGCGTTTCGGGAACGAAATCTCTTCACGGAAGAGAATCCCTTGCGGCGGGCGTGAGCTTCCGGCGGGCGCCGTGTCGGGGCCGACTGAGGATTGGCGCGACCCTATCTATTTTTTCGGCGAGCGATCGCGGGAGTTTTTCAGCAGGTGGAGGACACTACTTTCCCGGTTGTAAATCCGGGCTGATGAAGGAATCGAAGACCTCAGCTGCGGCCTCGCCCGCGTCCACGCCGAATTCGATAGTTTCGTCGCCTACAATCCTAGCTGACCGAATCCGAGTTCGCTCACCTCTTCACGACGATTCCGCCAGTTTCGGAGCCAGTGAAAGCCGCCACGTTCGGCGGCGTCTGGGGACATTGCTGTGGGAAATTTCGTCAGGGGGCCGGCGCGAACCCAGACTTGCGGGTGACCTGTTTTGGGGCAGCCTTGTCGCCATGACCCGCGAAGAACTGCTCCAGCGCATCTGGATCGACCCCGCCCGTTGCAGCGGCCAGCCGTGCATTCGCGGGCATCGGATTTGGGTTTCGCTGATCCTTGATTTACTCGCGGCGGGCGAATCGGTGGAGACCATTTTGGAGGACTATCCCGGCATTTCGCGCGAGGACGTGCAGGCGTGTATCGCCTATGGTTCGGAGATGGCGCGCGAACGGTTTGTCGAAATTCCGTTCGAGCCGGCTGGCGCGTGAAACTCAAGCTGGATGAGAATCTGGGCGAGCGCGGCCGGCAGGTGCTCATCGCCGCCGGCCATGATGTGTGCACGGTCGCCGTGCAAAAGTTGGAAGGCGCCACCGATGCGGAGTTGTTGCGCCGCTGCGCGGCGGAGCAGCGTGCGCTGGTGACGCTGGACATGGATTTCGCCAATCCGTTGGTCTATCCTCCCGAACGCCACGCGGGGGTCGCTGTCCTACGCTTGCCGCGCAAGCCCACGCGCGCACATCTCGATCACGTCATCGCCACGTTGGCGGAGGCGCTTCGCCGGCAATCGCTGGAAGGGGAGCTCTGGATCGTCGAAGCCGGACGCATCCGCATCCACCTGCAAGAGGACTGACCGAACTACGGTGTCGGAGGCTCCGCGAAGAGTTTCGTCGAGTAGTAGCGTTCGGCGCGGTCGCAGAGGATGGTGACCACCTTGGCCGTGGGCGGGAGGTCGCACGCGGTGCGGAGGGCGGCGGTGATATTGGCGCCGCTCGACGTTCCCACGAGGAGACCGAATTCGCGGCTCAAGCGGCGCGTCATCGCGAGGGCGTCGGCGCTGGAGACTTTGATGACACCGTCGAGTTTTGCATCGCGGAGCAGAGGCGGAACGTAGCCGCCGGCGACGCCTTCGATGTGGTGGCAGCAGGGCATTTCACCGGAGAGCATGGCGGCCTCGGCGGGCTCCATCGCGAGGATACGCGTGGCGGCACGCGCGGCTTTGAGGGCGCGGCCGCAACCGGTGAGCGTGCCGCCGGTGCCGTAGCCGGCGACAAAGGCGTCGGCGGGGCCGCCGAGCTGCGCGAGGATTTCGGGGCCGGTGGCGAGTTCGTGATCGAGCGCGTTGAGGGGATTTTCGAACTGGCGCGGGAGAAAGATGCGCGGGTCCTGCGCGGCGAGTTCGAGGCTGAGCTCGATGCCGGTGGCGTAGCCGCGGTTGGCGGCGAAGAGTTGCACCTCGCCGCCGAGTTGGCGGATGAGGTGGCGACGCTCGACGCTGGCCGATTCGCTCATGAGAATTTTGACGCGGTAGCCTTTCGCCGCGCCGACCATGGCGAGGGAGATGCCGGTGTTGCCGCTCGTGCATTCGAGGATGATCGAGTCGGGGCGGAGGAGGCCGCGCTCCTCGGCGTCCTCGATGATGGCGAGGGCGAGGCGGTCTTTGATGGAGCCGCTGGGATTGAGGAACTCGGCCTTGGCGTAGAGCGTGCGACCGGTCTCCGGAAAGTGCAGCGGCAGGAGCGGCGTGTCGCCGATGAGCGTGAGGACGGGTGGGCGGGGGCGGGTCATGGTGGGGTGTTTTGTGGGTGGTGGTGGCGTGCGGCTACAGGGTCCAGAGTTTATCGAGGGGGACGGCGAGGAAGCGCGGGTCGGCGAGCGGGAGCGTGCTCGTGCCGGAGTGGAAGAGCACGCCGCCTTTGAAATCTTTTCCGCATTGGTCGGCGAGGCGGCGCAGGCCGGCACCGTCGGACTCGTGGACGGTGGCGGAAGCTTTAACCTCGACGCCCCACGTGTGGCGTCCGCGCGTGATGACGAGGTCGACCTCGACCTGATCTTTATCGCGATAGTGCCAGAAGCGCAGGTCGGAATCGGTCCAGCTGGCTTGGGCGACGAGTTGTTGCACGACGAAGGATTCCAGCAGGTGACCGAAGCGGTCGCGGCGGGTATTCCAATCGGCTGCGTTCAAGCCGGCGAGCGTGGCGGCGAGGCCGCTGTCGAGCAGATGGATCTTGGGCGTCTTGATGAGGCGCTTGGCCTCGTTGCGGTGCCAGGCGTGGAGGCGGCGGACGAGGAAGAGGCGCTCCAGAATGGCCAGGTAGTTTTCGACGGTCTGGCGATCGAGGCCGAGAGCTTGGCTCAGGTTGGAGGTGTTGAGCAGCTCGGCGGTGCGGAGGGCGAGCAGCTCAAGCAGGCGGGCGACGACGGTGGCGTCTTTGACGCGGGCGATGTCTTGCACGTCGCGCTCGACGAGGGTGCGCAGGTAGGCGCGGTGCCAGGGACGCGTGCGGTCGGGCGCGCGCGTGAGGGGCTCGGGGTAGCCGCCGGCGACTAGCCGCTCCGCCAGCGTGGGCGAGGCGGGGCGCGACTCGCCGCGGATCTCACGCTTGAGGCCGCCGGCGAGCAGCGTGGCGAGGAAGGCCCCCGGGGCGCGGTTTTTCTCCGCCTCCGTGAGTGGGTGAAGCGAGAGGATCTCGATGCGGCCGGCGAGGGACTCGCTGAGGCGGGGCAGGAGGAGGAGATCGGCGGAGCCGGTGAGGAGGAAACGGCCGGGGCGGCGATCACGGTCAACGGAGAGCTTGATCGCACGGAAGAGCTCCGGGACGCGCTGGACCTCGTCGAGCGTCACCGGGTCCGGCAGCGTGGCGACGAAGCCTGCGGGGTCGTCGCGGGCGGTGCGGAGGAGGGTCTCGTCGTCGAAGCTGACGTAGTTCCGGCCGGGGCTGCCGAGCTGCGCGAGGGTGCTCTTGCCGCATTGCCGCGGGCCGAGGAGCGCGACGACGGGGGTGTCCGCCAACGCCTCGGTGAGGCGGGTATGCAGCGGGCGGAGGTAGAGGGTGGAGGAAGCGTCCATGGGCGGGATTAGGCTACGTCTGATTGCGGGTTTTGGCTGCGTCTGATTGTAGGTTTTGGCTGCGTCTGATTGCTGGATAGGAAAGCGTCTGATTGCGGGATGGCAAGTCAGCTGATTGCGGGATTGAGGAGCTGGCGTGCGCAGGGCGGCGGTGGGGAAACCGCCGGTTCGTCGGACCGCAAGCGGTCGGTCAACCCGCGATGCGCGCGGGGGTGCGCGGCGGGCTGGGAGCGTGTCATCGTGAGGTGGAGTCGTGAGGCCGCTTGCCTCGTGCGGGAGGGGTCGCACGCTGGTTTTCTATGAATACACGGATTTTCGGTCGCACGGGACGCAGCGTCGGTGAAGTCGGCTTGGGCACGTGGCAGCTCGGCGCGGGCTGGGGCGACGTGAGCGAGGAGGCGGCGCTGGCGACGTTGCGGGCGGCGTGGGAGGCGGGGACGACGCTCTTTGATACGGCGGACGTGTATGGGATGGGGCGGGCGGAGACGCTGATCGGGAAATTTTTGGCGGAGACGCCGAGCGCGCGCGGGGCCGCGTATGTGGCGACGAAGCTCGGGCGGTTTTCGCCGCCGGGCTGGCCGGATAATTTTTCGCGGGCGGGGATTCGGCTGCATACGGAAGCGTCGTTGCGGCGGCTCGGCGTGGAGGCGCTCGATCTCACGCAGCTGCACTGTGTGCCCTGCGACGTGTTGAAGCAGGGCGAAGTCTTCGAGTATTTGCGCGAGCTGAAACGCGAAGGGAAGATCCGCGATTTCGGGGTGAGTGTGGAGTCGATGGAAGAGGCGGATTTTTGTGTGCAGCAGGAAGGTGTCGCGGCGCTCCAGATCATTTTTAATATTTTTCGCCAGAAACCGATTCACACGCTCTTCGCCGAGGCGAAGCAGCGAAACGTCGCGCTGCTGGTGCGGCTGCCGCTGGCGAGCGGATTGCTGGGAGGCAAGATGACGAAGGGGATGAGTTTCCCGGCGAACGATCACCGGAATTTCAACCGCGATGGACAGCAGTTCAATGTGGGCGAGACGTTCGCCGGGTTGCCGTTTGAAAAAGGCTTGGAGCTGGCGGATGCGCTGAAGGCGTTCGTGCCGGCGGGAATGAGCATGAGTGCGATGGCGCTGCGGTGGTGTCTCGATTTCGATGCGGTGAGCGTGATCATCCCGGGTGCGCGGAATGCGGAGCAGGCGGTGGCGAACGCGCGGGCGTCGGCGCTGGCGCCGCTCGGCGCAGAGCTGCACGCGACGCTCGCGGATTTTTACGCGCGCGAAGTCACGGCGCACATTCGCGGTCCGTATTGAAGCGGCCGGCGTGCGACCGTGGGTGTGAGCTGAGCGTTGACACCTTTTCCCGTGCCTGAACGTCTTGGCGAATCCTACCCATGACGTTTTGCCCTGCCCGCCTCGTCCCCATCGCCCTGATGCTCGCTACGCCCCTGTTCGCCCAGCGCGGTGACAAGGCCGGCGAAGTGCAAGCTCCGCCACCGGCGCACATCGTGATCCCGCCGGCGCCGATTTTGACGCCGGAACAGGCGCTGAAATCGTTTACGGTCCCGAAGGGGTTTCACGTTGAACTCGTCGCGGCAGACCCGCTCGTGGGCGACCCGATCTCGATGCAGATCGCGCCGGACGGAAAGCTCTGGGTGCTCGAAATGCGCGGTTACATGAACGACGTTGATGGGAAGGGTGAAGACCAGCCGCTCGGAGTGATCGCGGTGCTTGAGGACACGGATGGCGACGGGCGGATGGACAAGCGCACCGTTTTTGCGAAGGACCTCGTGATGCCCCGCGCGATGTCGCTGATTGGCGATGGCGTATTGATCGGGGAGCCACCGCACCTGTGGTTCATGCGCGACACGAACGGCGACGGCGTGGCGGATACGAAGACGGAAATCGCGAAGGATTACGCCAACACGACGAATCCCGAGCATAACGCCAACGGTCTGGTGTGGATGCTGGACAACTGGATTTACTCGGCGAACTTCACGGCGCGTTTTCGTTATGAAGGCGCTGGGAAATTTACGCGGGACGGCACGATCACCCGCGGCCAATGGGGCATTACGCAGGACGACGTGGGCCGCATTTATTATAACAGCAACAGCGACCCGCTGCGGATCGATGCCGTCCCGTCGGCGTATTTGCGCCGCAATCCGGAGTTCACGGCGACCGGCACGAACGTGAAGGTCACGCCGGCGCGACTCCCGACGTTTCCCGGCCGCGTGACGCCGGGCATCAATCGCGGCTACAACACGCTCGATAAGGAAGGGAAACTGATGTCGGTGACGGCGGCCTGTGGCCCGGTGATTTATCGTGGCGGGTTGTTTCCCGCGGAGTTTCGCGGCGACGCCTTTATTGCGGAGCCGGCGGGTAATCTCATCAAGCGCATCAAACTTACCGAGAAGGACGGTGAAGTCGCCGGAGCCAACGCCTACGAAGCCGCAGAGTTTCTCACCTCGACGGACGAGCGTTTCCGCCCCGTGAATTTGTTCAACGGGCCCGACGGAGCGCTCTATGTGGTCGATCTCTATCGGGGTATTTTGCAGCACAAGACCTATGTCACGAGTTTCCTGCGCAAGCAGATCGAGGAGCGAAAACTCGCCGACGGCATCGGTCTCGGCCGCATCTGGCGCATCGTGCCTGACGGAGCGCCCAAGGCCAATTTAAAGTCCGGTCTCGCGACGGCGACGACGGCGCAGTTGGTGGAAAAACTCGGCGATGCGAATGGCTGGGTGCGCGACACGGCGCAGCGTTTGCTCGTTGAAAAACGCGATCCGGCTGCGGTGGTGAGTTTGAGAAAGATGGCCGTGGCGGCGGCTACGCCGTTGGCGCGCGTGCACGCGCTCTGGACGTTGGAGGGCGTGGGTGGGCTCGACAAAGTGACGGTGCTGGCTGCGCTGGCGGCGCAAGATGCGCGGGTGTGTGTAGCGGCGATTCGCGTGGCGGAGAAATTACTCAAACCGACATTGGACGCGGAGATTGTGGCGAAGTTGGTATCGCTCGCAGTGCGGTCTGAACCGGCGGTGCGCCTGCAATTGGCGTTATCCTTGGGTGAGGCGAAGACGCCCGCGGCGGATGCGGCGCTGCGGGCTCTGCTGATCGCGGCGGGCGAGCAGCCGTATCTCGTCGATGCGGTGGTGAGCGGGCTGGCGAGGCGTGAGGCGGACTTTGTGGAGGCTATCGTGCGCGAGGCGAAAGCCGGCGGCGTGGCGGTGAAGAATGCGGTGATCGCTGCGACGGTCGGTGCGTTGAAGGCGAATGATACCGCGCGCCTCGGTCGCGTGCTGGCGGTCGCTGCTGATTCGACGGCCCCCGCGTGGGCCCGCACGGCGGTGCTCGACGGAGTGGACCGGGCGATGCCGCGGCTGTTTGATGGCAAAGCGGTTCCGGCAACGCTTTCGGCGGAACCGAAACCGTTGGTGGCGCTTGCGGCCCAAGGGGGCAGTCCCGAGTCCGAGCGTGCGACCAAGCTCCTCGCCTCGTTACGTTGGCCGGGCAAGTCCGGCATGGCGGCGGTGGCGGAGGTGAAGCTCGCCCCGGCGGACCAAGTGCGTTTTGATAAGGGCAAAGCGCAATTCGCGGCGCTGTGCGCGGCGTGCCATCAACCCGAAGGGCAAGGGCTCGTGGGCCTCGCGCCGCCGCTGGTGTATTCGCGCTGGGTGCTCGCGGACGAGCGCATCCTTGCGAGCATCGTGCTCCACGGTAAAGCCAGCGATAATCTGGTGATGCCGACCCTGAAGGCTGCGCTCGACGACGAGGCGATCGCGAATGTGCTGACGTTTGTCCGCAATTCGTGGGGTCATGCCGCCGGGGTCGTGACAGCGGAGACGGTCGCGCGCGTGCGGGTGACCTCGGCGACTCGTGAGGAGCCGTGGAACGACGCGGATTTGGCCGAGCTCTCGCAAACGATGGGTGGCGCACGGCGCAACCGGAGTG
>CAMCHO010000173.1 GCA_945874455.1 Opitutus sp. GAS368
TGTTGCTTTTCGGCGACAGGGGCTGCCGCAGCGGGGGCCGGCGCGGCTTTTTTCGCTGCGGATTCAGCGAACAAAACGCCGGCGCTAAGGAGGGATGCACTGAGACCGATAATTCCAAGGGTGGATTTTTTCATGGCTGTGACGGGTATTGAGTTGGTTGCGTTGGAGGAATGGCCTGACCGGAGGTCCGATGGCAGGAATCGACGTAAGAGGGCAATTTCTTCGCACCGTGGCTAGCCCATTTTGAGCTGGGTGCGGTTTTTGAAATTGAGGCCAAAGCCCCACCCCAGACGCGGGAACGGACGGCCGGTCGATCATTCGCATCAAATGGTGGGTGGCGACCGAGTGGGGCTTGGCGCGCCGCAGCATGGCTTGCATTCCCCCCCTCCTTAAATTGCGCTAGGGTGGGCAAGGTCGTCGCCTTGTTCATCACCCTCAACCCCGATTCCATGATATCCTCGTCTCCTCGTTGGACGGCACCTTGTCGCCGTTTTGCCCTCGTCTTCGCCATTGCCTGTGTGGCCTCTCAGCTCGGTGCGCAAACGGCGCCGGCGCCCAGCGCAGCTAAACCGGCTGCCGCGACTGAAACCGTTCTGCTCAATCCGTTCGAGGTGAGCACCAGCAAGGACACGGGCTACGTCGCCGGTAGTTCGCTGGCGGGCGGCCGCGCGGAGACGCCTCTGCGCCTCACTCCGGCGTCGATTTCGGTGATGACCCGCGAGTTCATGGACGATCTGAATATCAACAACCTCGAGGCGGCCTCGAATTGGGCGATCAGCGTGATGCCCGGCAATGAGCGCCAGAACGAGTCGCCCTTTGGCACGTTTTCATTCAACTTTCGTAATACCGGCGGCAGCGGAAACTATCCCACGCGCAACTACTTTCTCTTTTACGCCAACTCGGACGGCTACAATACCGAGCGCTTTGAGTTCGCCCGTGGCCCCAACTCCCTTCTCTTCGGCGACGCGGCCCTCGGCGGCGTCTCCACGAATTTTACCAAGCAGGCCCGTTTCGGTCAGAAGCGCCACGAGGCGCGATTTCAATTCGACAACGAAGGCAGCTGGCGCAGCACGCTCGATACGCAGTGGGGCAATGACACGTTGGCCGTCCGGGCGAACGGTCTCATGCAACGCAACAAAGGCTGGCGCGACGGCGTCTACGAAAACCGCGAGGGCGTGCATATCGCGGCGTCCTACAAAGTAGGTCCCAATACCCAGATTCGCGCCGAGCACGAATCGCTCGAAACCCGTGCGCTGATCTACCAGACGACCTATTCAGACAATGCCTCCTATTGGGATGGCAAGACCACCAATGACACCAACGGGACGATCGCCGGTCCGAACAACTTCGGCTTGGAGCTGTTTGGTGGGAACGCTTACAATGTGTTTTCCTTCACTTCACCCGGGGCCGGTGTGCTCGACTGGCGCACCTCCTACCGCACTCGCGGAACGGGCTTCGCCATCAAACCCGAAGGACGCAGCGACATCGCCAATGCGCCGCGTCTGCCCTCCCGCGAGTTCAACCTGGGCCCGATCGACTCAAACCAAGTCCGCCAACTCGGCACCCACGTGCTCTCGCTCGACCACCGCATCAGCGCCGATTGGTTTGCCCAGTTGGCTTATTTCCGCATGGACCACGACGCCGAGTCCAAAAATACGGAGAGCCGCGCGACGGACTACCGCGTCGACGTCAATCGCCTGTTGCCCAACGGGCAGACGAACCCGAAGTTCGGCCAGAGGTTTGCCGATATCGACCAGCAGATTCAGTATCAGGACAATCGGGTCGAGGACGTGCGTTTCCTCACGACCTACAAGTTTGAATGGGCGAAGGCCTTCGATCTTAAGCAACGTTTCAGTGCGATCGGCGGGTTCCGTCCCGAGCGTTTCGAAATGTGGCAGCGCCGCATGCGTCGGGTGGACAACCCGCTGGTTCCTCTCGTCAATGATGCCCGCAATATCGTCCGCTACCGCGTGTACTGGGATGAGCCCCTCAAGTATGCCGTCGGCAACCAGCCACCCTCCGTCCCGGGCGCGACGTTCAAATACGCCGACATCGGCTTTGGGAGCAAGGAGCACAAGGACCTGGGCTACGCGCAGGTCGTTTCCAACAGCACGTTCTTTGGCGACCGTCTTTCCATCCTCGCCGGCATGCGCCGCGACATGTTGAAGCGCCGCATCATCCAGCAATACACCAACGATCCGATCACCGGCTACTCGATCTATGGCGGCTTCGACCCATCGATCAAAGCGAACCGCCCTGGTTACGAGCAGAACGAGAAGATCAGCGTCAGCAGCTCGAATCTCGGAGGCGTTCTCTACGTCCTCCCGTGGCTCGGACTGCAGGCCAACTACTCGGAAAACTTTGGTTTGCCGACGTCGGGAGTAAACAAATACGACGGCGGTGCCTTCACGCCACCGAAGGGAAAAGGCTCGGACCTTGGCGTAAAGGTGTCGCTCGCGCAGAATAAACTCTACGCGGTGCTCACCCGCTACGAATCCTCGCAAGTCGATCGCATCATTGGCGGCGGCAACCTCACTGAAATTCGCCGGATCTGGAACAATCTGGGTGCGACTGAGGATGCGAAAATCAATTTCAACTATCGCGATACCGAGGACATCGAGGCCAAAGGTTGGGAAGCGGAAATTGTCGCGAATCCATTGCCTAATTTGCGCCTCACGGCCAACCACGCCCGTCCCGATGCCACGATCATTCAGCAGCGCCCCGGACAGCAGGCGTATGTGGCGGCGAACCTCGCGACCTGGACTGCCGCCGGCGCCTTGACTGCGCCGACCGGCGCCGTGATCAACCCGACGCAGATTCGCGCGGACATCTTGACGATCAACAATGCTCTCGAGGGTATTGCCAAGGGCGCGACCAATAATAGCACGTTCCGCGATAGCACCAATTTCTATGGTACTTACACGATCTCAGCCGGGCCGTTGAAGGGCTTTAACATCGGTGGTGGCGGCAATCACCGCGGGGCCCGCAAGATCGGAAATCGGGATGCCCGGCTGAAGTTCAACACCACGACGGCGACCGCGACGCAGATCCGCGAGGCGGCGTTCGATTACCTTTATGCCGCGAGCACCTTTGAGGCGACCATGCACGCGAGTTACGACTACCGTTTCGCCAAAAATGTACGGGCGCGCTTCCAGCTTAATGTTTCGAACCTACTCAATACGCAGGACCTCGTGATCACGAGCTTCGGCACCTACACCGTCGGCGGCGTCGGCTCTACGATCGCCCAGGCGGACAATAGTTTCTATTACATCAATCCGCGGAAGATGACGCTCAGCGCGACCTTCAACTTCTGATCGAGCGTTGGGTTCACTCAGTCAGCGGGGCCGTGCGGCGTACGCACGGCCCTTTTGCTTTTTGGGGCGCGGATGTTGTGCGGCAACGTGCATCTCGTTCTTGAAATCGCGCCGCTGTGCGATTCGCTTTCGGCCGATGGCGAATCATCCCACCACCGTCGGCGCGCAGGAGCATACCTACGACGCTATTGTCATTGGCTCCGGCATCAGCGGCGGTTGGGCGGCGAAGGAGTTGTGCGAGGCGGGACTGCGCACGCTCGTCCTCGAGCGCGGGCGCGACGTCAAGCACCTCGAAGATTATCCGACGGCGTTGAAGAACCCGTGGGATTTTCCGCATCGCGGGAAACTGCCGCAGACGGTCGTCAGCGAGAATCCCATCGCCAAAAAATGCTACGCCTTCGACGCGGCGACGGAGCACTTTTTCGTAAAGGATAAAGAGCATCCTTACGTGCAGGAAAAACCGTATGACTGGATTCGCGGCTACCAAGTCGGCGGCAAGTCGCTCATCTGGGCGCGGCAGACGCAGCGGTGGAGTAAATTCGATTTCGAGGGTGCGGTGCGTGACGGCATCGCCGATTGGCCCATCGGCTACGACGATCTCGCCCCGTGGTATTCGCACGTGGAAAAATTCGCGGGCATCAGTGGTAACTACGACGGCCTCGAGACGCTGCCCGACGGCGAATTTTTACCCGCGTGGGAGATGAACGATGTGGAGAAACACGCGCAGGGGAAAATCATGACGGCGTTCGCGGGACGCCATGTGATCCAGGGCCGTTGCGCGCATCTCACCGTGCCCAAGCCGGAGCACTACGCGGCCGGCCGTGGTCAGTGTCAGGCGCGCAACCTCTGCTATCGCGGGTGTCCGTTTGGAGCGTATTTCAGTTCAAACGCGTCGACGCTTCCGGCCGCCGCGCGCACGGGGAAACTCACGTTGCGGCCGCACTCGGTGGTCGAGTCGATTCTCCACGACGAGGCGACGGGCAAGGCGCGCGGCGTGCGCGTCGTGGATGCGCAGACGAAGCAGGCGACAGAATTTTTTGCGCGGGTGATTTTCGTCAATGCGGCGTCCCTCAATACGAATCTCATTTTGTTGAATTCGAAATCGAAACGGTTTCCGGCGGGACTCGGCAACGACAGTGGGCTGCTCGGGAAGTATGTCGCGTTTCACAATTACCGCGGGAGCATCAGCGCATCAATGGATGGGTTTGCCGACTCGTATTATTCGGGTCGACGCCCGACGCAGCTCATGATGCCGAATTTTCGCAACGTGCGGAAACAGGAGGCCGCGCTAGATTTTCAACGCGGCTACATGGTGTTTTTCGGCGCGTCCCGCAGCGGTTGGCAGCAGGGCAACGGCGCAAAGGGCGTCGGCGCGGAGTTCAAAGCGCGCATCACGCGGCCGGGTCCGTGGGGCATTTCGATGATGATGCAGGGCGAGACGGTGCCGCGGAGAGAAAACCACGTGCGCCTGTCGGCCGAGGCGAAGGACGCGTGGGGCGTACCGCAGTTGGTCACGGCGATCGGCTACCACGACAACGACGAAAAAGTGCTCAAAGATTTTCACGCCCGCGGGGAAGAAATGCTCGTGGCGGCCGGGGCTAAAAACATCCGGAAGAACGATTCCAAACAAAACCCCGGGCTCGATATTCACGAGATGGGGGGAGTTCGGATGGGCAAAGATCCGCAGGCCTCGTTGCTCAACCGCTGGAATCAATTGCACGCCTGCGCGAACGTGTTCGTGACCGACGGTGCGAGTATGGCGTCGACGGGGACACAAAATCCGTCGCTCACCTTTATGGCGCTGGCGGCGCGGGCGGCGCACTACGCCGTCGCTGAGCTGAAGAAGGGAAATTTATGAACTCGCGAAGCACGCGAGCTGCGCACGTGGGCGCGATGAATCGGCGTGACGCGATCCGGCACTCCGCGACGTGGGCCGGCGTGGCCGCGCTGTGGGCGAGCCTCCCCGCGCGCACGTGGGCCGCGTTGGCGCTGCCGGCGGGCTGGAGCGAGGACGAGGAGCAATTGCTCACGCTCATCGGCGATACGATTATTCCAACCACGGCGGAGTCGCCCGGAGCGAGCGCGGTCGGGATCGGGCGTTTCATCATCGTGCAGGCGACGGCGTGTTTCCCGGCGGGAGCGGCCGAGATGTTGCGGCGCGGGTTGAAGGAAATTCAGGCGGTGAGCGTGGCGCAGTTTGCGAGGGAGTTTGCGGAGTTGGGCGTCGCCCAGCGCGAGCAGGTACTGGCGGATTACGAGGCACGCGCGGCGTCGACGAAGGGAAGCGCGCTCGGGAGCGGATCGAACGTGCACCCGTTTCGTCTGATGAAAGAACTGACCCTGTTGGGTTATTTCACGTCGAAGCCGGGTGCGACGCAGGCGTTGCGGTATTTGCCGGTGCCGGGCGGTTACAAGGGGTCGGTGAAGCTCGGCCCGGACGAGCGGAGCTGGGCGCTCTAAGCAGAACGCGTGCATTCGTCAGCCGATGAATCCCGTAGCAGCCGAGGTAACGAGGCCGGGGCAAGCGATTCACCGGGCATTCTGCCTCCTCACGTCGTCGGCTACTTTCGACTGCATCAGACCGTTTTAGTGGAGAATTGTGGGAGGGCTGCGATGCGGTGCTCGAACGCGGCGCGCTCGGACTCGGGGAGTCCGGCGGGAAATTTCGAACTGCTCCGATGCCAGCGGGCGAGCCACTCGGCGCCGAGTAGCGGCAGGGCGGAGGGGTGAGCGCTCGCGCTCTCGGCGCGGTTGAACGCGGCGGTCGTGGTGGACTTCGGGCCGGAGCCCGCGCCTTCGGCGACGATCCAGCCGGTGCTCAGCAACGTGACGCGCACGGACGTCGCCGCGGAGTAGGTATAGAGTTCCACGGACTTTGGAGCGCAGTGGGTGAAGAGCCGCGCAAAGACGGCGGGCGTCCAGAGGGGCGAATCGGTTTTGGATGAAAACGGGTCGTAGAAAATAATCTCGGGCACGGGGGACGTTTCGAGGAAGGCGAGGAAATCGCCGTGGTGCAGTTCCCAGTGGAGCAGGCCGGAGGCGTCGTGCCACCGGCGGTGGCTAACCAGCGCGTGCGGGGCGGCGTGGCGGATGTGCGGGAATTTTCCGGGCTCGCGGAGGGCGAGGCGGAGCGGATCGAGGTCGCGCTCAAAGCTCACGATGCGCAGCGGGCGCAGCGCGGCGGGGCCGTGCTCGGCGAGCATTTTTTCGAAACACTCGATCGCTGCCATCGCGTTGGACGCGGCGCCGAGGCCGACGTCCCAGAGGACGAGTTCGCGCTCGGTGCGCGCTGGGTATTCGGGCGAGCCCGCTGGAGAGACGGTCGCGCTGCGGGCGAGCAAGCGGGAGGCGAGGCAGGACTGGTCGACGTAGAGCTTTTGCGCTTCGTCACTCGGACGGTTCACCGAGTGCATGACCTCGCCCGAGCTGAGCTGGCGGATGCTCGAGAACCCCTGCGGACCGGTGACGATGTCGTAGTCGCCGAGACTTTGTGGCCGGGGGAAACGCGTCTGCTTCGTGGGTTGGCTGGGGTTGGCTTCGTCGGTGCGCACGAGCTCCACGCGCATCTTTGTGTAAAACGCCGCGAAGTCGTCGCGCAAAATGTGGGCGCGCATAGCGCGCATGAGGCGATGATAGAACGCGAGATTGTGGATACCGAGGAGGTGCCAGCCGAGGTTCTCGCTGGTTTTCGTGAGATGGTGGAGGTAGCCGCGCGAGTAGTTTTGGCATGCGTGGCAGTCACAGTGGGCGTCGATGGGCTGTTCCGAAAATTTGTGCACGGAGCGCGTCAGCTGGAGTTTTCCCTGCGAGGTGAAGACCGCGCCGCGTTGGGCGAGTTGGGTGGGAATGATACAGTCAAACATATCCACGCCGCGATGGACGGCTTCGAGGAGATCGATGGGTGTACCGACGCCCATGAGATAGCGCGGAACGTCCTTTGGAAGGTGATCGGTGACGAAGCCGGTGAACTCGTAGCGCTCGGCGTGGGTCTCCCCGACAGCGAGGCCGCCGATGGCGAGACCGTCGAAGCCGAGCGTGCGCAGGAACTCGGCGCTCTTTTGGCGGAGATCATGGTGGCAGGCGCCTTGCACGATGCCGAAGAGAGCTTGTTTCGAATCACCGCGGGCGCGGAGGGAGCGCTCGGCCCAGCGGTGGGTGAGCAACATCGCGGCCTCGGCTTGCGGGTGGCCGGCGGTCGAAGGGATACATTGATCGAGCACCATCATGATGTCGCTGCCGATGGCCTTCTGCATGGCGATGCTCGATTCCGGCGAGAGGAGGAGCGTCTTGCCATCGACGTAGCTCTTGAAGTGGGCGCCCTCCTCTTCCATCGCGCGTTCAGATTGGAGGGAGAAGATTTGAAAGCCGCCGGAGTCGGTGAGCACGGGCCGGTCCCACTTCATGAAATTATGGATACCGCCAAATTTCTTAAACACCTCGGGGCCGGGACGGAGGAGGAGGTGATAGGTGTTGGCGAGGACGATGTTGGCGCCGGTTGCCTTGAGGGTCTCGACCGTTTGGCTTTTGACCGTGGCCTGAGTGCCGACGGGCATGAAGATGGGCGTTTGCACTTCGCCGTGCAGTGTTTGGTAGGTGGCCGCGCGCGCTTTCGAACCGGAGGCTTCTTTATCGAGCGTGAAATTGAGACGAGACATGGTTGCGGATGGGCGGTGTGGGAGTGGGGGAGGGAGTAAGGAGTAGAATCAGGCGCAGGCGAGCGAAGGATTTTTGGTGATAAACGTCGCGGGGTCGTCAGCATCGGCGGATGAAGATCAAATCCTCCGAATTCGACCGCAGTGCGCCGAACATTAAAGAGTGTCCCAATTCACCGTTTCCAGAGTTTGCTTTCATTGGCCGATCCAATGTCGGCAAATCGTCGATCATCAATTTGCTCACGGAGCGCAATGCACTGGCGAAGGTTTCGGTGACGCCCGGAAAAACCAAGTTGATCAATTTTTTCCGGATCAACGGCTCGTGGAATCTCGTGGATTTGCCCGGCTACGGCTATGCCCACGTGAGCAAAGACAAGCGGGCGGAGTTCAATGAAGCCGTGGCGGACTATATCGAGCAGCGGGAGAAGCTGCGGTTGGTGTTTGTGTTGATCGACTCGCGGTTGGAGCCGCAGAAAATCGACCGGGAGTTTCTCGCATGGCTGCAGGGCACGGTGCGGCCCTTCGCATTGATTTTTACCAAGGCAGACAAGCTCTCGGCCACCAAGGTGCAGTCGAACGTGGCGTTTTTTATGAACACCGTCTTTGCGGGGCGGGCGGAGTTTCCTCGGATATTTACGAGCTCGTCCAAGACCAAGGAGGGGCGGCTGGAGATCTTGAAGTTTATTGACGAGATGCTGGCGGAACGGAGGTAGGCTGGCCCGCTCGGTCCGTTGCGAAAACCTCGACAGCGCGGGTCTTCGTCGCGGAAATTGCGCCCCATGAAATCACTCAAGACACCGCTCGGGCGCCTCCGCTTCATTGGTCTGTGGGAGGGTGTCTCCTTTCTCGTGCTCTTGGTCATAGCCATGCCCTTGAAATATTTCGCGGGCTGGCCGGATGCCGTGCGGGTCGTGGGAATGGCGCATGGGATTTTGTTTTTGCTGTATCTCGCGGCTGCGATGCAGGTCGCGACCGAACGCGACTGGCCTTGGCGGCGCACGGCACTTGTGTTTCTGGCGAGCGTGCTGCCAGCGGGGCCCTTTTTTATCGAGGCGAAGGTTCTGCGCCACGAGCCCGCGGACCAGTGAATCGCCTCTGCGGCGGCGACGGCAAAAAGCACGCGGCAGGCGACAACCTAGGCTCAGACTGAGCTCGCTTCGTGCGGTCTGAACAGTTTTTCTGCAAGGCGGTGCGGCTCTTGCGCCGCCCCATTCCCCTCAGATTCAGTTAACCGCCAAAGCCAATCCCAATGAATGCTCCGTCTGTGCCCGCTGTTTCGCGTCGTGATTTCATGAAAATGTCCGCGGTCACCACCGGTGCCGCCGTGTTGTCGGGGCTGAGTGCGCCCCGGGTCTATGGTGCGGTCGCCGGTTCCGATCGTATCCGCGTCGGCGTCGTCGGTTGCGGTGGCCGCGGCCCCGGTGCCGCGCAGAACTGCCTCGATTCGGCGCCGGGCGTCGAGATCGTCGCGCTGGGCGACCTGTTCCCGTGGCAGGTCGAATCGGCGAAGAAGAAGTTGAAGATCCCGAATGCGCAGGGGTTCTCGGGTTTCGATGCCTACCAAAAAGTCCTCGCGGCCGGGATCGACATGGTGATCTTGGCGACACCGCCCGGTTTTCGCCCGCTGCATTTTGCGGCGGCGGTCGCCGCCGGGAAACACGTGTTTATCGAGAAGCCGGTGGCGGTCGATCCCGTGGGGGTTCGCTCGGTCATCGAGAGCGCGCGTTTGGCGAAGGCAAAAAAACTCACCGTGATCGCCGGCACTCAGCGCCGGCACCAGCCGAGTTACCTCGAGACGATGAAGCGCATTCAGGGCGGCGACATCGGCGAGCTCGTGGCCGGCAATTGCTATTGGAACGGTGACGGCATCTGGTTCCGCGAGAAGAATGATCCGAAGTATCCGGACCTCGCCAAGCTGAGCGACTTCGAGTGGCAGTGCTGGAATTGGTATCACTGGGACTGGCTCTGCGGCGACCAGATCGTCGAGCAACACCTGCACAATCTCGACGTAGTCAACTGGGCCTTCGGCGGGCCGCCGGTAAAATTCTATGGCATGGGCGGGCGCCAGAATCGCGGCAGTCTTCCCGGAAATATCTGGGATCACTTCGCCGTCGAGATGGAATATGCCAACGGCGCGCGCGTCACCAGCATGTGCCGCCACACGCCTAAATCGACCACCCGCATCGCCGAACGCATCGTCGGCACGAAGGGTATGTCCGATTGCGACAAGGGCACGATCAAGGGCGCGAAAGCGTTCACGTATGCGGGAGAGAATCCGAACCCCTACGTCGTCGAGCACACCGATCTCATTAACAGCATTCGCCAAGGCTTGGCGCTCAATGAAGGCGAGCAAGTCGCCTACAGCACCATGACCGCTATCGGCGGGCGCATGGCGGCCTACACCGGACGCGAGATCAAATGGCAGTGGCTCATGGAAGGGTCGAAGCTCGACATCTTCCCGAAGAATCCCGGACCCGGACCGGGGCTCTTCACTCCAGTGCCCATCCCCGGAAAAGTGGACCTGATTTGAGTCACAGGCCGCAGCTTCGAGCTCGTCGTGGGCCATGAAAAAACCTACCCGCGACGAGCGGCAGCGCAT
>CAMCHO010000174.1 GCA_945874455.1 Opitutus sp. GAS368
TCTTCAGTAAACGTGAGACGCCGCTGCCCGACGCCTGCCGGGGGCGCGGGCCGCCGCGTCGCCGTTCCCTCGATCGGAGCTTCGCCCACCCGCGTGAGATCTTCCGGAAGTTCGACGATAAACACCTCCGCGTGCTCGCCTCCATCGCGCGCGGTCACGTTACCCAAAAACGCGAGCGAGCGACGACCCTCGGCCGAGACACCACCGACCCAACCTTCTTCAAACGCGCGGCTGATCTCATCCGATCCAGGCTTCGGCCGGTTCACCGTCCGCGTGACGATCACGGAGAAAAAGTCGCCGTCGTGATTGCGCGGGTGGCTGCGCCCGACGCGCACGCCGTTCGCGGCTGGCGCGGGCACGGAAACGGCGATGTTGCGCTGATTGAAATCGCGATCGCCCCCCTCGCCCGTCGCCGCTCCGAGGCGAGCGAGCACCTCGTCTTCATAGGTATTGCTCACCCACGCGCCGTCGGGACTGAACACGTGCACGTGCGATCCTCCACGCAGCGCGCCCGGAGTGAACGGTGGCGCGTAGTTCATCGCGTCGAGCGACCGCGCTGCGCCGGGCCGGCGCACGTCGACGACTGCGCCGCGCCGCCGAGTCATCCCGTAGCTCCACTCGGGCGTCGGATGCTCCGGGCCGTGAATGAACACGATTTTCGGTTCCCGCGGATGATACGTGACGACACCGCACGCGGTGCCGTTCTTCGTTTCGTAGAGCGTCTGCACTTTTCCCGTAGCCACCTCGACCTGCTCGATTCGCGTGCCGTCGAACACGCTATCGACAGTGCGGACATCATAGACGATCCAGCGACTGTCGGGCGACCACACGTTCACATTCGTCAACACATGGCCGTGCGGCGCGTACGTGAGCTGGCGTTCCTGCGCCAACGCGAGGGACGTCAGGCCGATCATTCCAAGTGTCTTCATGGTGTGGACCATCGTAGTAAGGCGCGTGAAAAACACAGTGGAATAGACTCAGGGCAATCTCGCCGCGGCCACCGGGAAACGCGCGTTCATCGCGTGGAGCTCCGAGTCGAGTCGGTTCCTTAGCACCTTCGCACCGCGCGGTTCCCGGGCGGCGAGATCACGCTGTTCACCGGGATCGGCTGCGAGGTGGTAAAGTTCGTCACGGTCGCCTCCGTAGAAATGAACGAGCTTCCAGTCACCAACACGCAGCGCGGATTGCGGGCGAGTTTGGCTCACGGCGAAATCGGAGACGCCAATGTTCGGCAAAGCGTCGGCATAGCCAGTTTCCGGATGATAGTAAGGAAAGTGCCAGACGAGCGGTCGCTCCCGTTCGGCGGCAGTCGGCACCGCGCCACGCCAGAGCGGAAGGACGTTGCGACCGTCGAGCGCGACGCCGGTCGGCAGTGGCGCGTCGACCGCGGCCGCGAGCGTGGGCAAAAGGTCGGTGCCGATGAAGGGCGCGTCGCTCGTCGCACCCGCTCGGACATGGGAGGGCCAGCGCACCAGCCACGGAACGCGCAAGCCAGCTTCATAGAGGTTCCACTTGCCGCCGCGGAGCGGACCGTTCGCTGCGTATTCGGGATGGCCGCCGTTGTCCGAAGTGAAAACTACGAGCGTGTTTTCCCGCAGCCCGAGTTCGTCGAGAGTGCGGAGCAGTTGGCCGACGTAGTGGTCGAGGGTTTCGACCATCGCGGCATATTCGAGGCGGCGCGGATCAGTACCAGTGGGATCGCGGGCGCGGTATTTTTCGATGAGCCACGCCGCGCGACTGTGGATCGGATCGTGCACGAAGTAGTGCGCCACGTGCAGAAAAAACGGGCGATCGCGTCGCGTGCGCAGGAACGCGATCGCTTTTTCGGTGAGTGTGTCCCGTCCGTAATCGCCCGCGGCCAGCAGCTCGGTCTTCAAAGCAGGACGCTCACGGTAGACGTAGGTGTGATTGCCAAAATCCGAGTCGCCCTCGGCGTAGCCTTGTTGCAGCGGGCCGTGCGTGGCCGACCAGCCGAGGTAGCCGCCGGTGTGCTCGCTCACGTGCCACTTGCCGAAATAGCCCGTCGCGTAGCCGGCGGGAGCGAGGACTTCGCCGAGCGTCACTTCGGCCAGCGGCAGGTTGAGCGGATACGGCGGGCCGACGAGAGCATGGCCGGCCGGGCGTTTGGCCGTCGGCAATTTCGTGACAAACTCAAAACCGAGCCGCACCGGCGAACGGCCGGTGAGCAGTGCGGCGCGCGAAGCAGAGCAGATCGGCGCTGCGGCGTAACCCTGCGTCAAACGCATGCCGTCGCTTGCGAGGCGGTCGAGATGCGGCGTGTCGTGGATCTCGTTGCCGGTGCAGCGCAGGGCGCGCCAGCCAAGGTCGTCGGCGAGGATAAAGACGATGTTCGGCCGTGCCGCGCCCGTGGCGGCGGAGAGCGACCACGCCGCGAGTCCGAGCCAGGCGATGATCAGGCCGGGCAGCTGCCGGAGAAGGCGAAGGCCAGCCGCGTTCATCGGCGGGCGGCGGGAGCCACGGTGCGGAGTTGCGCGGCGAGTTTTTCCATGGCCTCGCGATGCACCGGGTCGGCGGCGCCATTCACCGTTTCGCGCGGATCGGTGCGATGGTCGTAAAGTTCGCGGGCCGCCACCGCACCGGTCGCGAGTTCACGCCATTCGACGTACCGGAAACGGTCGTCGCGAAGCGCATAGCCCATGTGCGTCGGTGCGCCGTAGGCGGGACGAGGATGTTGCGATAGCGCGAACGGCTTGCCGGGCCCGGCCGGATCGCGCAGCTGCGGCACGAGGCTGCGGCCTTCGAGGGCGGGGTCGGCTGCGAGCCCGGCGAGCGCCGTGAGCGTCGGATAGACGTCGATGAGCTCGGTCAGGCCAGCGGTACGACCGCCGGCGCGGGCGACGCCGGGCGCGGCCACGATCAGGGGCACCCGAGCATCGAGCTCGTAGTTGGAGGTCTTGGCCCAGAGGTCGTGTTCGCCGAGGTGAAAACCGTGGTCGCTCCAGAAGACGACGATGGTGTTGGCGGCGAGACCGCTGCGCTCGAGCTCGGCGAGGACGCGGCCGACCTGCGCATCCAGAAAACTGATCGCCGCGAGATAACCGTGGCGGAGTTCGGCCGTCTGGGCGGGCCTGAGCGGGCCGCTCTTTGGCACGCCGCCATAGCCGCGGAGCTCCTGCCAGTCGTGGGCGGCGAGCGCGGGCGCCCCGACCGGCGCGGCGGCCGGTTCGGGCGGCGCGAGTTTCGCGCGGTCGTAAAGATCCCAGTAGCGTTTGGGCGCGTTGAACGGCAGATGCGGTTTCCAGAAACCCACGCCGAGAAAGAACGACTCACGGGACGTCGCAAATTCGCGGAGCACGGCGACGGCCGCAGCGGCGATCTGGCCGTCGAAGTAAGCCTCATCGGACACGTCGAGACACTGCACGGGACCGCCCTTGGTCTGCGGACCGGCGGCGTCGCCTGGAACCACCCAATCCTGCCAATGTGCGCCTTCGGCGTAACGCGGCTCACGCGACCACGACGGTGGATCGGAAAAGGGAAACGGCGGACGCCGCGAGCCGCTTTGGTTGTGAAACAGTTTCCCGAGGCCGACACTCGTATAACCGGCCTGCTTGAAGGCCTGCGGCAAGGTGACGACGTCCGGCAGCGTTTCCCGGAAATGCGTCTGGAGGTTCCACACCCGCAGCGTGTCGGGCCGACGGCCGGTCAGAACGGAGGCGCGCGAGGGATTGCAGACCGCCTGCTGGCAGTAGGCGCGCTCAAAGACGACGCCACGGCGAGCGAGCGCATCGAGATGCGGCGTCTTCACCTCGGGATGGCCGTAACTCCCGAGGTCGGCCCGGAGATCGTCGGCGGCGATCAAGAGCACGTTGGGCCGCGCGGCGGCAGCAGCGGCGGACCCAAAAACGACGGCCAGTCCAAGGAGCGCGAGGAGGGGGAAACGGAACACGGAGAGGGAGAGGACCGAGGTTATTTTTGCCGGCGCGTGCGGTCGGCTTCGACCGCCACGGTCAAAGCGTCAGCGGCGGCCTGAAGGCGGGCAACCCGATCGGGATGGTGCGCCGCGACGTCCGTGGATTCGCCCGGATCGCTCGGAAGGTGGTAGAGCGCGGGCGACACGGTGGAGTCGCCGGTGGGCTTGTTGCGCGTGACGGGAGGTCGGACGAACTTCCAGTCGCCGTCGCGCACGGCGAGATTGTGGGTGTAGTTGGGCACGGCGCGATTCCACTGCCAAAATCGCAGCGGGGCGGGCGACGCGGGCGCGCCGCGAAGGTGCGCGGCAAAACTCACCCCGTCGAGCGGCAGCGCGGGGCGGCCAAGGCCGCAAATGTCGGCAAGCGTAGGCAGCAAATCGGTGAAGTGCGCGGGGAAATCGCTGCGACCGGGAGCGAGGGTCCCAGGCCACGAGAGGACGAGCGGCACGCGGATGCCGCCCTCAAAGACATCGTATTTCGCGCCGCGACGGTCGTGGTTGAAACGCGGGCCGGCGAGCGGATCGGGGCCGTTGTCGCTGGCGAAAATCACGAGGGTGCGCTCGCGCAGGCCGAGCTCTTCGAGCGTGGCGAGCAGTGCCCCGATGCCGCGGTCGAGGATCTCGACCATGGCGTAGACGGTGGCCGTGTTTTCGGGAAAGCCGCGTTCAGTGTAGGTTTTGACGAGGTCGGCGGGCGCGCCGAGCGGCCGATGCGGGGCGTAGTGCGCGAGGTGCAGAAAAAACGGCGCGGCGCGGTGGCGGCGCACGAAATCGATCGCGAGAGTGGAAAGCTCGTCGGTGAGGTAGCGTCCTTCGAAGCGCCGGAGCGCACCGTCAATCTCGAGGGAGAAATGGTCGTAGCTCTTAATGTTCTCGTCGCCGACGAAGCAGGCGGTCTCGGCGAAACCGCGGCGGCGCGGGTGCCACTCGTCGCCGAGGCCCACGTGCCATTTGCCGACAAGCCCGGTACGATAGCCGCGGGCGGCAAATAGGTCGGCGAGCGTGGTCTCGTCGCGGTGCAGGCGGGTAAGCTCGGGCTCCGTGCGCATGGTGAGCGACACGACGCCGGTGCGCTGCGGGTAGCGGCCGGTGAGCAGCGCGGCACGCGCCGGGGCGCAGACGGCCGAAGCGGACGTGGCACGGTCGAACCAAACACCCGCCGCCATTAGCTGATCTAGGTGAGGAGTGCGCGTGCGGCCCCCGTTAAGAGCCGCGAGGTCGCCGAGGGCGAGGTCGTCGGCGAGGATCAAAATGACGTTGGGCGGCGACGACCGTTCGGCCCATACGTTGGCTGCGAGTAGTGCCGCCCACATCAGCAAACGGAACAACGAAAACCAGCGGGGCACAGGCATCACTACCTCTGAGAGCCAGAGAACAGGGGACGCGAACTTAAAATTAGATTTCAAAACCGCCCGTCGACACCGAAAAAGACGCCGACACCGTTAAAGTTGGTGCCCTGCCGACGACTCGGCTTGTAGCGATACCACTGTTGCGGCTCATCGAAGAGATTTTCGATGTTGAAGAAGAACTCGGTGCCCGGGCGAAGGGTCAACGTCGTCCCCACGTTGACCAGGGTCCGCGCCGCACGATACCGCAACAACGCCTCCGTCGTCGAAAAGTCGGTGAGATTTTCGCCCGTGTAGTTGGCCGACACCCGGACGCCCACCCGGCGGTATTTGTAGGTGAAGCCCGCGTTGCCGGACTGCGGCACAAAGCCTGCCACCTGCCCGGTCCGCCGCACCGAAGCCCCGCCGAAGTTTCCCTCGGTGCGGAGCCTCGTATAGTTCGCAAAGACGCCCAGCCCGCGCAGGAGCCCCGGTAGAAACGTGAGCTGTTGCTGGTAAGAAAACTCCCAGCCGTCGATACGCGCCCCGCCGGCATTGGTCTGGCTGCGCAGCGTGTAGCCCGCGTAGTCCCCGTTGTAGCCGTTGTCCGCGCCGCTCGGCACGAGCCCGAGAACATTGCTCACAATGTAGTCGCGGATGTTTTTCTGAAAGTAGCCGACCGAGACCATGCCGACAGGCTCGAAGTAGTATTCCAAGGTCGCGTCGTAGTTTTTGGTGAACTGCGGCCTGATGGCCTGATTATTGATCGTGAGGGCCTCGGCGGCCTCGTTGACGGTTTCAACCGGCAACAAATTGGCCGTCGGTGGGCGCCCGATACCGTTCGACCAGCTGGCCCGAGCCTGGAGGCCTTTGGTCAATTGATAGGTCAAATGGGCACTTGGAAAAAACGAACGCGTCGAACCGGATCCCGTGCGCGGATTGTTGTAATCGAAGCGAGCCAACTCGCGCTGGTCGGTGATCGGGGTCGCAGGTTTCTTCACGCCTTTGATGAAGGCAAACGCGTCCACGTCGACTTGCTCCAGGCGGACCCCGGAGAGAATGCGCAGTTTTCCCCATTGCACCCGCGACTGGCCGAAAGCTGCCCTGAGCGTTTCATCGAGGCTACTCGTACCGATGTATTTTTGCGCCTCACTCGCATAGTGGTCCTCTACCCAGCGCCGAGGATTGTCGCGCATGTCCACGGCCAATGCGCCCACGGTTGGAAAAGGAATCCGTCCGCGTGATTGCCAATAGGAATTGTTCAGCGAGGCACTCGGATCAATCAACCCCGGCAGATCGTCGGCCGCCCCGGCGCCGCCGCGGATTCCGTCGGGCCCAGCGTAGTTGAAGGTGCGGTTGCCGCCCGTGATCTCGATGTGGTTTACGCGGTAGCGACCACCGACCTTGAGCTGAGTCAGGAACTCCCATGGCAAGTTGAGCGTCGCTGAGCCCGACCCCGTCGCGATCCGAGTGAATCGTTTGTTGTCCCGTCGTGTGAGCACTCCCGTCCCGTAACTGCGCGGATCGAAAATACTCGCCCCCTCGGTCTGAACAAAAACCGGATCGGTCACTGACGCCGTCTCATCATAGCGCCACCCGATGTTGGTCACCCGCATCGTGAACAGTCCTCCACCGGGGTAATCTTTCTTCGGGTAAGGACCGTCGAATTGAATCACGCTGCTACTCGTGATGCCTCCGTCGTAGTCGAGTTTGAGCCATCCCGTCTGATACTGGCCGCCCGCGTTGAACAGTCGCTGAAGATCGAAAAATGCCCGGGTGAAGGTATTAATTTCTAAAAAATTTGTCGCCTGCGCGCGGACGCGTGTAACGGAATCCGTGAAGTCCGGGTAAATCTGTCCGGTGCCGGTCGGTTGTCCGGCCGCGTCGAAAGTGAGCACGCGGGGAGTGTTTACTGACGCGGTGGTTTTCAGCTCGGCCAGCGTCCGTTGCGACGCATCGCTCACTTTCGTGGTAAAATAGACGCTGCTGCGATCGGAGATTTTGTAGTCAAACCGCACGCCATAGCTCTCCTGTCGGCCGGCATTGTAGACGTCGTTAGCGACGAAGGTGCGGACGAAGCTCGGTCCAACCGTGCTATCGAGGCGCTCCTGCTGCGTCACCTTCGCACCCCGATTGTTCTGACTCCCGCTCGCAGTCAGCGTTACACCCAAGTTGCGCTCACCTCTGCCGACATCGAAAATCTGGGTGTAGCTAAAATTGAAAAGCGGCGCCGTGCGGTGATTCTGCCGATAGATCGTCTGGTCCGTGAAGGGCGGCAACCAGCGCACGCCGAGCCGATACGTTCCACGTCGCCGGTCGCGGGACGCCAGGGCGCTACGGGTCTTGAAATTCACGCCGCCGCCCAAGGAATCAGCATCCATTTCCGGAGTAGAAGCCTTGGTCACCTCTACTTCATCAAACAATGCGCCGCTGATCGCCCCAAGTCGAAAATTGCGCGCCATGCCACCGGAGCTGGCCATCTTGTTTCCATCGACCGTCACCGAATTCTGCTCCGAAGAAATGCCGCGGATGCGAACGTTAAACACATTGCCCACGTCGTCCGGCTCACCACTGATCCCCGCGAGTTGCACCAACAATTCGCCCGCATTGTCGTTGCTCAAGATCCCCAGAGCATCCATCGCCACGACGCTCTTCACGTTGTCGGCGGTGCGCTGCCTCGTAATCGCGGCCGCGTTGCCCTCGCGTTCGGTGGCGACGACAAATTTCTCTAACCTAATCGCATCCTCAGCCTGCAAAGCGACGTCGAGCGTGACCCGCCTACCACCGACAATCGTCATAATTCGTCGGACCGTCGCCAGCCCCAGATGTGAAATCGCGACCTCGATATTGCCGGACGGCACAGAAGAAAATTCGAAGCGTCCGTTGCGGTCGGTGAGCACTTGTCGCCGCAATCCCGGCAGCTCAACGACGACACCTTCCAATGTATTTCGGGTGGCAGCACTGCTGATCTGCCCACCAAGAATGCCGAAGGATCCAGCCGGCAGCACCGAGTGATCGACCGGAGACGGCGCGGAACGGGAGCCCACGCGAACCGTCAACGCGCCAGTGCGTTCATCCAGTTCGGCCACCAAGGAGGTGCCGTGCAGCAGATGGTCCAACGCCTCTCGCGGCGAGAACTGCCCCTTGGTTGCGCTGGTCCGCACGCCCTCCACCTCGACCGCCGAATAGAGCAATTGCGCCCCCGACTGGGCGGCGAACTGCTTGAGCGTCGTCAGCGCCTCGCCAGCGGGAATCTCGAAGGATCGCTTCGGCGCATCAACGGGGCCCGCCGACCCCGCGGCGATGACCGCGGCAACGAGCGCTAAGTTAAGCAAAAGCAAAAAACGAAGGAGACTGGTGGTGCAGGTGTTCATGAGGGGCGGCCGAGAAGCGGATCCGCACCCCTTACCACGGGCCAACACTCCGCACTCACTAGATTAAATTACCGTATTCTTCAGCGCGTTCGCGCTCACGGCGTGCCCGGCACTCCGGCCCGCAGGATCGTCTCGTTTCCGCGCCGTTCAGCCCGAAGTCCGAAGCGCGTCTCCAGCAACCTCACCAAGGTGTCCGGCTGGTCAGCGCGGAAACTTCCGCCAAAACGCTCGGCCGCCAATCCGGCACCTTCGACGATGAGTTGCATCCGATTGTAGCGGTTGAATTCCGCGACGACTTCCGCGAGCGGAGCCGCGACAAACTCGAGCCGGCGCTCCTGCCAGGCCAGAACCCGCGCCAAATCGGGCGCGGCCACCCGGTCGGCCACCACCGGAGATCGAGCCTCACCGGCCGTCGAGGGCGCCGCCACGACGGCGCGTTCACCGGCCACCAGCAACGGCGGTTCGCCGGCGGAGCGCTCCGCGGACCGCGCCACAATCAGACTCTCGCCGCGCGCGCTATCAGCCACGCGCACGCGGCCCTCGGTCACGAGCACCTCGACCGTCTGGGCATGGAGCCGGACGTTGAAGGCCGTGCCCACGGCGCGGACCGCGACACCGTTTGCCTCCACGAAAAACGGACGGGCGTGACTTTTCGCCACGGTGAAGAACGCTTCGCCCAGCGTGAGCCGCACGCGCCGTTCCGAGGCCGAATAGGCAATCTCAAGCCGCGTATCCGTGTTCACCCGCAAGGTTGAACCATCTGGCAGTTCGATCTGTTGAAACTCTCCCACCGCCGTTGCAACGGCACTCGCATACGACGCGTGGTCCGGTGAAGCCGTGCGCCACCAGACGGCGCCCGCCAGCACGACCGCCGCGGCTGCGGCGAACGCCGGCGCGAAACGCCGCGCCCAAAGTGGGCGCCGGGGCGCGAGGATATCGGGATCGCTACCAACGCGTTTCTCGCCTGGCGCGCGCACCCGGTCCAGAGCGCGCCACGTTTCCTCCAATTCGGTGAAGGTCGCGTGGTGTCGCGGGTCGACCGCGCGCCAACGCTGAAACTCATGCTGCTCCTCGGGCGAAAGCCCGGCATACCGCCGCGCGATCCATTCGGCGGCTTCCAGTTCGATGCGGGCGGCATCGGCGGCGGCGAAGGGCAACGGACTCATGAAGCGCGCTCCGCCATCAGTCCTCGCGCGCGGAGAAAATTCCGACAACGGAGTACGCCAAGCGCGACCTGGGCGTTGACCGTGTGCTCGGAAATGCCGAGCCGCCGCGCCACCTCGCGATGCGGCAGCCCATAGACCTTGCAGAGCGTAAGCACCTGCCGGCAACGCTCGGGGAGAGCCCCGATCGCTTGATGGAGAATCGCAAGTTCGTGCGCATGATCAATGGACTCGGCGACACCGGGCCCATCCTCTACCACGGGCAGACGGTCAATGTCAGCTAGTCCGGTTACCGAAATAATTCTACCGCGACGAAACAGATCGCAGGCCGCATTGCGCGCCGTGGAAAAAAGATACGGCCGCGCCTCCGCGATCTTTCCCTCCGTTTTGGCGCGAAACACTCGCGCGTAGGTCTCCTGTACCAGATCGTCGATGTCCAGTAGACTTGGAAAAGCCCGGCGCAGATAGACGCGCAGGTCCGCCTCGTGCGGCTGCACTTCCTCCGCGAACCAACGCCCGAGATTGGCTTCACCCGAAGGCATCGCGCACGGAACGTTACAACTTCGCCGGATCGATGACAGCGTGGCGGATGCGCTGGCGCTTCCACGTGTACGTAATGTGCACGAGCCCGTCGCTCGTCTGCACGACCGCAGGATAAGAATACTCACCGGGCTGATCTTCGAGGGTGACGACATCTTTCCAATCCCGACCATCGCGCGAGACGGCGACCGCAAGCGGGGTGCGGCCCTTGGGCACGGGGTTATAGACCAT
>CAMCHO010000175.1 GCA_945874455.1 Opitutus sp. GAS368
CTCGCGCTGGACGTGGCCTTGCGGCTGGAGAAGTTGCTCAAGACCGAGGGGTACAGCGTGGTGTTGACTCGGCGAGACGACCGCCAACTCGCGCCAAAGAAGGAGGCGGATTTGCAGCAGCGGGCGATCATTGCGAATTCGGCGGGCGCCGACTTGTTTGTCAGTATCCACTTCAATTCACTTTTTCCCAATACGCGCGTGGGTGGCACCGAAGTGTACGTATTTACCCGTCCTGGTCAGCGCTCCGACACTTCCTGGGGCATTGGCCAGGCGGACGATACTGAGCGCGATTCGTCGCCTGTTAATCGGCACGACGCGTGGACCTCGGTCCTCGCTCACGCGCTCCACCGTGAGACGATCGCCGGGCTGAAAACGGTGGATCGCGGTCACAAGACGAAGCACATGGCGGTGCTGCGCGGGCTCACGTGTCCGGGCGTGCTCCTCGAGTCGCTGTTCTTGTCGAATGAAGCCGAGGCGCGGCGGGCAGCGACGCCCGCGTATCGGCAACAAATCGCCGACGCCATGGCCGCGGGTATTCGTTCCTACGCGGCCACGCTGGAGTCGGTGCGGGCAAAATCTCCGGTTCTTCCCGCAACCCTCCCGCGAGCGGCGCCGTCAAACTCTCCATGAAACCACGCTCCTACTTCGCCTTCGTATTACCCTTGTTTGCTTCTGCAGTGCTCCACGCGTGGGACTATCACGGGCACCGGACGGTGAACCAGCTCGCGCTGAAATCGTTGCCGGCGGATTTCCCGGCGTTTGTGCGTGAGGCGGGGGCGATGGAGCGGGTGATGTTTCTCAGCGGAGAACCTGATCGCTGGCGCAATACGCCCGATCTCACGATGAAGCATTCGGGGGGAAGTTGGACGGATCATTTCTGCGACCTCGAGCAGCTCACGGATGCGGGGCTCGATCTGGCGACGCTCACCTCGTTTCGCTTTGAGTTCGTCGTTCAGTTCGCGGCGGGCCGAGCCGCGAATGCGGACAAGTTTCCCGCGATCGACGTCGCAAAAAATTCTGACCACACGCGCGAGTGGCCGGGTTTCGCGCCCTGGGCGATTACCGAATACTTTGGGCGGCTGCGCTCGGGTTTCAGTTATCTGAAAGTGATGGCAGAGCTCGGCACGCCCGAGGAGGTCGCCAATGCGCAGGCCAATATTCTCTACGTGATGGGTGTCATGGGGCATTATGTGGGCGACTGCGCGCAGCCCTTGCACACGACGAATCATTACAATGGTTGGGTCGGCGATAATCCCAAGGGCTACACCAAGTGGTCCGGGATTCATTCGTGGATCGACGGCGGTTTTGTGGCGAAGGCAGGGATTACGTTCGCCGGTCTCGCGCCGCGCGTGAAACCTGCAGCGGTAATTTCGGTCGCTTCGCGGGAAGATGGCCGCGATCCGATGTTTGTTGCCGTCATGGATTATCTGCTGGCGCAACACCAACTCGTCGAGCCGCTCTATCAACTCGAGAAAGCGGGCAAGCTCAGCCACGGCCGCGATGAGGCCATCGTCCCTGAAGGGCGCGCATTCATCGAGGGACAGTTGCTCCAAGGAGGGCAAATGCTGGGCGCGATCTGGCTTGCGGCGTGGAAGAATGCCGTGCCCGACACCTATCTGCGCACGCAGCTGGTGAAACGGCAGGGTGGCGCCGGTGCTTCTGCCAAATCCAAATAGGGGGCCCGCGCCGGCGTCTTCAGCGGGAGGAAGGCAGCGGCTGCGACGCTAAACGGTAGATTTTTCCGGCATGCGAGGCCCTCGGGTGGCGTTGTTCACAGTGTGTCCGCTGAACCGATACGCGAGAGCGCACGCGCCAGGGAACTACACGGCAAGCGGCGCTCCGAACAGTGCAGCAACCCTCATCGCGGCGGGCGTGGCTGCCCTCGGCCGTTGCGCGAAGGGTTCCTTGCGCGAATGTTCCTTGCGCGAACGACGTGCTCCAGCAACTTGCGGTTATGAGTGCGATCGCATCCCTCGATCGCGACCAACGCGCATCGGAATTTTGCGAGATTTTGAGAGATCGAGCGGCAAAAAACCTCCGTGGATCTCATCCGCCTTGGGGAGGATCGCACGGGCTGGAAGCAAGGGCGTCCCGCCGGTTAAATGCGATAGGTTGTCTCCCTACGGGGTTGATCACGGCAGTTCCGGAATTCGGCTTATTGCTTTCCTCAGGGTTCGAAAATGTTTTTTTGAAAGGACCTCAAGAAATGACCGTCGAGCCAAACCCGCGGACGGCAGAGCCACGCGATCAATCTGTTTTGCGCCGTGCTGATTTTCCCCTTGCGACTTCGGTCGCACTTTGCAGCCATCACCGCTCGTCATTATGGTCTCCACCGAAAATCTAAACCAAATCGAATCCATCAAGAAGCGCTCGGGGCATCTCTGGAGGTTTCTTTGACTGCGATCAAAAGTTACGTGAAATAGAGGCCATGGACGCCCAGATGGGCGCTCCCGATTTTTGGACCAGCAATGAGCGGGCCCAGAAACACATCGGCAAGCTCAACGGCTTGAAGAAGTCCGTGCTTCCGGTCGTCGCCTATCAAAAGAAAATCGACGATATCGGGGTCATGCTGGAGCTAATGGCGGGCGAAGACATTGCCGCGCAGGAGGCCTACGACCTCGAACTCAAGGACACGCTCGCGGGGCTGTCCACGGCGTTGGACGAACTGGAGATCGCGTCCTTCCTCACCGGGCAGTTCGACCGCAACAACGCCATTTTCTCGATTCAGGCCGGAGCGGGCGGCACGGAGTCGAACGACTGGGCCGATATTCTCTTCCGGATGTATTCGCGCTGGGCAGAGCGGCGGAATTTCTCCGTCGAACTCATGGATGTGCAGCCGGGCGACACCGCCGGCATCAGTAAGGCTACGATTCTCATCAAAGGCGAAAATGCCTATGGTTACGCCAAGGCTGAGCGCGGCGTGCATCGGCTCGTCCGCATCAGTCCGTTCGATTCGAACAAGCGTCGGCATACGTCGTTTTGCGCGATCGACGTCGTCGCCGAGATCACTGAGGACATCGATATTGAGATCAAAGAAGACGACCTCCGAGTTGACGTTTACCGTTCCTCGGGCAAGGGCGGTCAAGGCGTCAATACCACCGACTCCGCGGTTCGTTTGACGCACGCTCCGACGGGCATCGTGGTCGTCTGCCAAAACGAGCGTTCGCAGATCAAGAATAAGGCCACCGCGATGGTCGTCCTGAAAGCCCGTATTTACGAACGACGGCAGGATGAGCAGCGTGCGGAGATGGACCGTTTCTACGGAGAAAAAGGTGAGATCGGCTTCGGCGCGCAGATTCGCAGCTACGTGCTTCAGCCTTACCAGATGGTGAAGGACCTGCGCACTGGCATCAGCACAAGCGATACGCAGGGTGTGCTCGACGGTGATCTCGACCGCTTTGTGAATGCGTGGCTGCGCGCAGGCTGTCCGCGCCACCGGAACAAGGATATCCAGATGGAAGAGTAAGCGGCTGGAGCACCGCAATGACCTATGCCTTATGTTCTAGGAAGCCCCCGAGCGACTTGGATGGCATTGCGGAGGTTTCGTTTTATTTCCGTCGTTGGGGTTTAGAACCTCGGCCCTCGTCATGCTCCCTCCCGGTATGCCTCTGACCTACGAACACATCCGCTCCACGTTGGCCGGGAAACCGTTGTTCGAGGACAAGACGTGGCAGCTTTCGCCCGATGCGTGGCCGCTCACGCCGGTGCAAGTCGCCGAGCTCGAAGCGATCGGTGCGGCGTGCCTCGAATTTCACCACGCCCTAGAGACGCTCTACCTGCGTTCGGTGGCCGGAAAAAATCTCCTGCGCAACAAGCCGCTCCTCGCACCGTGGGTCGCCGACTATCTGGATCGAGGTAAGCCGGCGGCTCTGGTCGAGCACGCGCGCGACCCACACAATCGAGGGGTATTTCCGACGGTGTTGCGACCGGATCTGTTGCTCACGGACGAAGGCTTCGTGCTGACCGAATTGGATTCTGTCCCCGGTGGCATTGGGCTGACGGCGTTTCTAAACCGCCTCTATTCCAACGGGAGCGGGACAGCTGCGATCCTCGGCACCGGCGATGTGATGATCCGGAATTTTTACGCCTCGCTGACCGGACTGCGGCCCGGTGTACCCAATCCATTGATCGCCCTTATTGTGAGCGACGAAGCCGGGACCTATCGGCCAGAGATGGAGTGGCTGGCGCACCAGTTGCAGCTGCTGGGTAAGCGGGTTTTTTGCCTGCGGCCCGAGGACATTTTTCCGCTCGAGAACTCGCTGTTCTACGACTCAGACGGGAACCCGGAGAAAATCGATATTCTCTATCGGTTCTTCGAACTCTTCGACCTCGCGAACATCCGTACCGAGAAATTTATTTTCGAATCTTGGCGGGCCGGCGAGGTCGCCATTGCGCCACCGATGCGGCCCTTCCAAGAGGAGAAGCTCACCCTCGCGCTGTTCCACCATCCCCGGTTGCAGGACTATTGGGCGGAGGCGCTGAGCGGTCCCGCGCTGAAACTGCTGCGGGCGCTGATCCCGCCTTCGTGGGTGATTGATCCGGCGCCGTTGCCGCCGGGCGCGGTGCTCGACGGACCGCGTGTCGGCGGGCGTCCGCTCAACGATTGGCGCGACCTCGTGGGTGCGTCGCAAAAGGAACGCGATCTCATCATCAAGATCAGCGGCTACCATGAGACCGCCTGGGGCGCGCGCAGTGTCGTGCTGGGCAGTGATTGCTCGCGGGAAGAGTGGCAGGCGGGTGTCGCCCACGCCATCGCACTCGCGCCGACGAATCTTCATGTGCTGCAAGTCTACAAGAAGCCGCGACGCCTTGAGCATCCGCTCTTCGATCCGCGGGCGGCGGTAGGTTCAGCGCCGGTCCCAGCCGCCATCAAGGCCGGACGCCTCCGACTCTGCCCTTATTATTTCGTGATCGGCGGTCGCGCTCAATTGTCGGGTGCGCTCGCGACATTCTGTCCGCCCGACAAGAAAATCATCCACGGCATGACCGACGCCGCACTGCTTCCGTGCTGCATCGTCCCCGCGTGACCAGCGCCCGGCTGTGAACCCGGCGCGGCGGCGGGCGAAGGTGGGTTTACGGCGTCACCCCGCTCGCTCCGCCGTAGGTATTTTTCCGCTACGAAGCGCGTGTGCAATGCATGAGTGAAGCGTCATCGAGCCGGATGGGCCGCGCACCGGTCGGTGCGGCGTGGCGGCGGAGCCAAGCGCAGATGGTTGGCCGCAGCTCCTGATCGCCGGCTCAGGGGGCGACTGAGGATGGATGGGCTCTTTGCAAGCGCCCGGCTTGCCTCTGACGGAGCGGCGGTGGGGAAACCGCCGTTCCGCAAAACGCAGGTCGACACGAGTGTCACCGGGCCGTCGGACGCGTGACCACTCTGGAAACAGTCAATCGGGATATCTGACCGCCGGTGGGTGAGGTGAAGCTGTGGAGTTGCGCGGTGGATTGAATTGGCCGACAACGAGTGCCCCTCATGAAGAACTCCTTTCATACCTCGCTCACGGGCGTGCCGCGCGGTCAGAGACCGGAGTCGTCGAAGGGGAAGCGCGAGCGCCAAGGGGGGCTGCTCCACGGCTCGGCGGGGATCGACTCGCGATTGTTACGGTTGCACGCGGCTAACGACATTCCGCAATTTTGGACGGCGTTGCAGGCCTTGCTGGGCGCGACGAGTCCCTATGACGCGCTGATCGTCTATCTCAACTTCCTCGACTTCGAGACCTCCTGGCAGGCAACGGAAATCCTCGCGACGCCCAACGCCCAGCGGCCGACGAAGTGGTTTCAAAACCGGCGGCAAGTGGACATGACCCCGCGCTTCGTCCTCGCGCAGCCGAAGAAGATCAAAATCTACCGGCTGTCGGATGTGGTTCCGGACCAGAGCGAGCTGCGGCGCTCGGCGTTTTTTAAAGAATTTCTCGAACCCTTCGGGTGGCATCATCTCGCCGTCGCGCTCTATTGGCGGGGTGACCGCGTGGGATCGCAGATTGCGATTCGGCGCACGGCAAAGCAGGGTGACTTTACGGCGAAGGAAGTCGCTTTGCTCGAAGCGGTGTATCCGCATATCGAGACGGTCCTCCATCGGCTGCTCGCCTCCGAAGAGGAACGCGCGCGACGCCGGTGGCTCGAGGCATTTAACCATCACCTGCCGTTTGCGCTGCTCTTTCTGAACTGGGAAATGAAGTCGCTCTATGTGAATCAAGCGGGGCTTGAACAGTGTGCGCTGTGGAATTTTGGTCCGGCGAAGGCGCGGGCGTATCAGCCGCGAGCGGTGTTTGCGCCGCCGGCGGAGATTGTGCAGGCGTGCGCGGCGTTGAAGGCCGAGTGGCTTGAGCACCAATCGATGGGCAAGCGACACCCGGGCGGAGCCACCAAGGTCAGTCAGCCCACGCAGGTCGGGTTCACGGCGACGATCCGGTTGCACGTGGAGGAGCACGTGCGGACCGCGTATCCCGGATTTATTGTCTATCTCGAGAATCACGCGGCCATGCCGGCGCTCGACCAATTGCCGGCGCATTCCCTGCTCGGGCAGCTCACGGTGGCCGAGCGCGAGATCGCCCGACAGGTGAGCGCCGGACTCGACAATGAGGAGATCGCGCGGCGACTCCGGAAGAGTGTTAAAACCGTGAAGGGGCAGCTGACTTCGATCTTTAAGAAGCTCGGCGTGAATGGGCGGAACCAGTTGATGGTGCGGTTGCGATGAGTGCGGGTAAAGGATCGGGCGACGTGCTTTGGGACCTTGGTCTCATGTGCGAGCAAATGTTTCCTGCTATGCTGAGGGGTGCTTAACGCCTCTGCGCTGCGGCGCGAGTTTCACTCGTTGCTCTCATGACCATCGCGCCATCCTTTTTCTTACCGAAAATCGGGTTGCCGGGGTGGGCGCGCGGATTGGTTGCGCTGGTGGTGGCGGCTTTCTGGGAGAATCGGGAGATGTCGGCCGCTGAGACGGCGGCGGTTACCGTCATGGAGGTGAACGACCATGAAGTGCTGCGTCCGGTGACGGACGGGCGGGTGCATTTGGCGGGGGCCTTGGAGGTGCGTTTCACGGGGCGCATTCAGCCGCACGAAGCGTCGGTATTTTCTTTCATCGGTCCGGGCGTCGAGTCACTTGAGGGGCAGTTCGACCGCGTGATTTTACCGGATGGCTGGCTCGGCGATGTGAGCTATGACGCTAAGGCACGGTCGGTCACGCTGCGCAATCTGCGGCCCAGCCATGCGCCCGCGTTTCCGGGTGCCGAGGGCTTTGGGAAATACACGGTGGGAGGTCGGGGCGGTAAAGTAATCGAGGTCACGAGTCTCCACGACGCCGGTCCGGGAAGTTTTCGGGCGGCAGTGAGCGCGAAGGGCCCACGCACCGTCGTGTTTCGGGTCTCGGGCACGATCGCGCTCGAGTCCGAGCTGAAGATTCGTGAGCCGTATCTTACCATCGCGGGGCAGACGGCACCGGGAGACGGTATCTGCATCAAGAATTATCAGGTCAACTTCGACACCTCGCAGGTGATCATGCGTTATCTACGGTTCCGTCCGGGCGATGAAAAAGGGAAGGAGCAGGACGCTTTCGGGGGGGCGGGGAACCAGATCGTGGTCGATCACTGTTCGGCGAGTTGGGGCGTGGACGAGACTTTTTCCATCAACAAGGCCGCCAATCTCACGGTGCAATGGTGCCTCGTCAGCGAGAGTCTTTATCATTCGATTCACAAGAAAGGTAACCACGGCTACGGCGGTTTGTGGGGCGGGCCGGGCGGTTCGTGGCATCATAATATCCTCGCGCACCACTCAAGTCGGAATCCGCGCGCGTTAGGTAACGTCGACTCGGGCCTGATGGATTACCGCAACAACGTGATTTACAACTGGGGCTTCAACAGTGCCTACGGCGGTGAACTCTGGCCGCGGAATTGGATCAATAATTACTACCAGTCTGGCCCGGCCACGGACGACAAAGTACGCGGACGGATTTTTCTACAGAAGGATCCGCGCGGAAAAATGTTTGCGGCGGGAAATTTTGTCGCGGGCTTTCCGGCGATCAGCGCCGACAATTGGAACGGTGGGATTAACTTCGCGCCCGACGGCGAGGCCACGGAGAAAACCTTGCGCGTGGATCGCCCGTTTGTGGTCGCGCCAGTGACGACCCAATCGGCTGAGGTGGCCTACGGCCTCGTGCTCGCGCAGGCAGGGGCGTCGCGCGTGCGCGATGCGGTGGATCGGCGCGTCGTGGAGGAGATCCGCACGGGCACGGCAACGTTTGGCGCGAGCTACAAGGGCGGCGGCAAGGGGATTATCGACTCGCAGAAAGATGTCGGCGGTTGGCCGGAGCTGCGGTCGTTGCCCGCGCCGGTTGACACTGATCACGACGGTGTGCCGGATGTTTGGGAGCAGGCGCACGGCTTGAACCCCCGGGACCCCGCCGACGGACCCCGCTCCACGACGCCCGGCGGCTACACGCATCTCGAACGTTACCTCAACTCACTCGTTTCAACCTCAGAACCCTAAACCCCCAATCGGAAGTCCGGCGCTCGCCGCCGGGCCGCTTCGCGCCGCACGTCATTTTTATGACGGCGCGTCGACGAGCGGCCGCCCTACCTAAAATAAATAAATCATCATGAACTACACACGCAGACAGTTTCTCGGCACGACCGCAGCAGCGGTTATCGTTGGCGGCATGAAAGCGCAGGGCACGGTCATCGGTGCGAACAACCGTATCCGGGTTTGCACGATCGGTTTCAACGGGCAGGGCGGCAGCCACATCAAGGACATCCTCGCGATGAAGGGTGAGGCGGAATACGTGGCGCTCTGCGATGTCGACGCCAACGTCCGCGCGAAGGGGGCCGCGTTGGTGAAAGCCGCGCAGGGCAAGGAGCCGAAGCTCTACAAGGACATGCGCGATGCGATGCAGGATAAAGACATTGATGCCGTCACGATCGCGACGCCGAACCATTGGCATTCGCTGGCGGCTGTCTGGGCGTGTCAGGCGGGCAAGGACGTCTACGTGGAAAAGCCGATCTCACACAATATCTACGAGGGCCGGCAGGTCGTCGCGGCGGCGGCGACGTTTGGCCGGATCGTGCAGCACGGTACGCAAAGCCGCTCGAATGGTACGTTGATCCGCGACATGAAATTGATGCACGACGGGCTCATCGGGAAAATCGTCGAGTCGCGTGGCTACGTTTACAAAAACGGCAACCGCGCCTCGATCGGCCACGGCCAGTCCGGTCCGGTGCCGGAGAATCTCGATTGGTCGCTCTGGCAGGGGCCGGCGAAAGAGCGTGCGTTCCTAGTGAACAAAGACCGGAAAAAGCCCGGCCTCTTCGTCCACTACGATTGGCACTATTTCTGGGAATACGGCAACGGGGAGATCGGCAACCAAGGGGTGCACGAGATGGACATCGCCTGCTGGGGCCACAACCGCGGCCTGCCGACCAGCGTGCACAGCGCGGGTGGACGTTTCGGTTTGGACGACGACGGGCAGGCCCCGAACACGCAGGCGACGACGTTCTCCTACGCGGACGGTTCGATCATGACGTTTCAAGTGCGCAACCTCGGTTCATTTGAGGAAGCGATGGGCGGCAATTGCGGTAATAGTTTCTTCGGTACGAAGGGCTTTTATGTGCGCGGAAAAGGTTTTTTCTCCTACAAGGAAAACAAGGGTGGCGAACGCGAAGCCATCGCGATTCCGGAGAACGCGCCGAAGCCTCCCAAGGGCGATAAGTGGCAGCGTTTCTTCGCGGCGGTGCGATCGCGCAAACCGGCCGATCTCCCGATGTCACCGCTCGAAGCGCACCAATCGTGCGTGCACTGTCACCTCGGCAACATCGCGTTTCGCGCGGGCCGTTCACTCGCCTTCGATCCGAAGACAGAGCGTTTTGCCGACAGCGCGCTGAATCCTCAGCTCACCCGCGAGTATCGGAAGAATTTTGAGGTTCCGCAGATCGCCTGAGCGTACGGGCGGCGCTGGCCGAGGCCCGTTAGCGAGTCCCCTGCGGGCGTCGGCCAGCGACGCCCGCACCCATCACCTTACACAAAGCACGCCACTATTTCGTCTATCGCCCATGACTACCATTCCCCTTCGCTTCACGATCATCACGTTGCTTGCGGCAACGATTGTCCACGCCCAGTCACTCGCACCTGCGGCCAAGACGGGGACATCCGGCGACGTCCCCGTGCAGCTCAGCCCCTTTGAAGTCACGGCCGACGTGAAGGGCTATTTCTCGGGTAACACGATGTCCGGCACGCGTCTCAATTCGAAACTCGAAGATATCGGCGCGGCCATCACGGTCATGACGAAGGAGCAGATGGCCGATTTCGCGATGCTCGATATCAACGATATCTTCCTCTACACGGTCGGCACTGAGGGATCGGGTGATTACACGGACTTCGCCGTCAACAATGCCGGGAGTGTGGCCGATAACGTCCAGAACAACCCCCGCGGCGCGAACCGCGTGCGCGGGATCGGTTCGGCGAATCTCTCCTTCGGCAACGTCGGCCTCTCCGGCCTCACCCCTGTC
>CAMCHO010000176.1 GCA_945874455.1 Opitutus sp. GAS368
CCAAGAAGACAACCTTGGCGGCGCAAATCGCTCGCTGGAGCGAGATGGCGGCCTCTGACTGGGGCTGGCATGGTGGGACGCACTACCGGCGCCTCGCGGATTACGCGGACAGAAAAGCACGGTCTACGGTCGCGTGGTTCGAGCAACGCGCACCGGGCTATCTCGGGACACCGACCATCCGACGTGCGCTGGACACGCGCCTACATCTGCTCCTCGCCAAGCTTGATCCGCATGCACGGCTCCTTGCCGCCGAACGGGACAGCCTGAGCGAACATTGGCGCAACTGAATGTGCGCTCCGCGCGGGCGCTCCCAGCGCGCCTGCTTTCAGGCGGCTGTGTAAGGTGGTTTTTTCGTGGTCTGCCGCGCTTTTCTGCACGCGCTCAGCGGTCATTCGGGTCAACGCCGACGTTCACGATCAAATTGAGTGGTGGTCGAGTAGTGGCGAAGTGGTGGTTTAGTAGCGATGTAGTGGCGGACTAGCGACGGATTCCTAGCGAACGCTAGGGGTGGCGTGTCCACGGACTTATAGGTAGGCGATGCGGCTGGTGCCGCTCATCTTCTGGTCATGTAAGCACCTCAGGTCACAGCTGAAATGGTCCCAGCGAATAGCTGGACGTTGGTGTCCTACCCCATGGTTTTTTGTGGATTTCATGGGATAATTCCCGGCATCAACAGTGGCTACTTTGGACAGATTGCTGGGATTTGCAGCCGGAGGATATTTTGGGACTGCGTTTCGTGCGGCGCTGTCGTGACAAAGTGGATTCAGATACTGCATCGTGCTCACGGGTCGTCGGCTGGTCAGTGTTACATGGCCTGAAAGCAGGTGCCTCATGCTGACGCTTCGAACCTGCAAGATCTTCAGTCATGCCTTGGGTGAGTACCTTCGGCAGGCGGACTATTACTCGGAGGGGATGAAGGTGGAGGGCCGTTGTTTCGGGCGGCTCTGCGAGAAAGTCGGTCTGATCGAAGGCGAGGTGATTTCTGACGAGGCCTTTGGACGCGTGGCGAGCAATCACCATGCGGTCACGGCGGAGAAGCTCACTCCGCGAATGAAGACGAACCGTCGGGCTGGATACGACGCGACGTTCAATGCGCCAAAGTCGGTTTCGATCCAAGCGTTCCTCGGCGGTGACGAACGGCTGATCGCCGCACACGAACGGGCCGTAACCGAAGCCTTGGCGGAGTTGGAGTCGCTGGCCTGCCGGCAAACCGGCCAGGGGATCAACAAGCGTCACGTCCCCACTGGCCAACTGGCTGGAGCCGTATTTCGCCACGGCGAAAGCCGAGCCATCGATCCGCACCTGCACTCCCATGCGTTCATCTTCAACGTCACCACGGGCGGGACCAAAAACGCGCCGCTCTATGCCTTGGAGTCCCGCCCAATCTTCGATCAGTCCGGCTACCTCACGGAGGTTTACCGCCATGCGTTGGCCCGCGAAGTCCGCCAGTTGGGTTACGCCATCGAACGCCGGGAGCACGGCTTCGAGTTGGCGGAAGTTCCGGTGGAGTTGCTCGCGCGTTTCTCGAAGCGCGCGGAGGAGCGCGACCGCGCCATCGCCGCCCGCGAAGCGGAACTCGGCCGCGAGCTCTCCCACGATGAAATCGCGCTCCTCGTCCGCGAGCACCGACCGAAGAAACAATACGAATTAAGCTCCGACGAAGTACGTCGGCGCCAGGAAGAGCAAATGAGCGCGGAGGAACTCCAGCAGTTGCGTTCGCTCCGACGGGATCCGCCCAAGGAGCCTCCCGCCCGCGAACCGCTCGAAGCCGTCATCGCCCGCACCGCCGCGCATGTCTTCGAGCGTCGAACCGTGGTGCCGCTGCCCGAGTTCACGGCCGAGGTAATGCGGGAGTCATATGGCGACCACCCGCTGGCCGACATAAAGACCGCGGTCGGCCGCGAGCAATGCGGCCTATTGCACGCCCACGGGAACGTCAGCACCCAGGCGGCGCTCGATGCGGAACGGGATTTGGTTGCACGCGTCAACGCCGGGGTCGCCACCTACGGGGAGTTGGGGTTCTTGCGCAGCGAGGTCCGCGATCGGCTCGCTCCGGAACAGCGCGTCGCCGTGGAGAAGATTCTCAATTCACGGGATACGGTCACCGTGTTTCGCGGCCGCGCTGGCAGCGGCAAAACCACGGCCCTGGCCTACGCCATCGAGGGCATGGCAGTCGTCCACCTGGAAGTCGCCTGTTTCGCCCCGAGCACCCAAGCCGTGAGCCTGCTCCAGCAAGACGGCGCCGAGCAGCTCCGCGCTGGCCGTACCGCCGCCGCTCAAGCGCTCGCAAACGCCACGACGGTGCAGCGATTACTCGTCGATGATGCCCTGCAGCAATCAATCACCGCCAAACTCCTCGTGGTGGACGAATACGGGCTGCTTTCCGCCGGCCAACTCAACTCTCTTTTGAAAATCGCCGACAAACGTGGTGCCCGGTTGTTGCTGGTCGGCGATTCCGCGCAACACAAGAGCGTCGTGGCTGGCGACGGCGCACGGATTCTGGAAAAGGAAGCCCGCGTCGCCATGGCGGAACTCCGCACCATTCGCCGGCAGGCCGCCAATCCCGTCTATCTCGCCGCCGCCCAGGACCTCGCGGCGGGGCAATTCACCTCGGCCTTGAAGAAACTCGACGCCATGGGAGCCGTCGTGGAAATCGCCGATCCCGTCGCCCGGCGCACGCGCATGGTGGAACTCTGGCACGCCACGATTCGGGGCAAGACGACCGTCGGCCAAAGCGTAGTACAAGCGCAACCCCAGACGGCGCTGATGATCGCTCCGACCTGGCATGAAATCGACGCGTTGAACGCCTGCGCTCGTGCCATGCTGCGGAAGACGGGTGAGATCAGCGGGACCGACCAAACGTTCGTCGCGTTGCGCAACAGAGACCTGACCCGGGCGCAGCAACGGGAGGCGCGACATTACCGACCCGGCGACGTACTCGTCGCCCACACGGCGACCAAGCATTTTCAGAAGAACGACGAATTGCGCGTCGTGCGGCGGGACGGGCGCCGGCTCATCGTGGCGCGGGGCCAAGAGGAGTTCTCGGTTTCGCCGCGGCAGTCCGGGCGCGCGTGGGTCGTGTGCGAAGAGCGGCCGCTGGCGGTGGCGGCGGGCGACCGGATCCGGCTGCGGGAAGTTGGTCAGACCATGGCGGTCGATGGGAAACGCCAGCGACTGGCCAACGGCACCACGGTGGTCGTGCAGTCGGTCAATGCCGACGGGAGGCTCGTACTCACGGATGGTTCGACGCTGCAGGGCCGACAAGCGGTGTTGGGGTATGCCACCACCTCGCACGCCGCGCAGGGCCTCACCGTTGATCACGTCTTCATCGCCGGCGCGGCGTCACAGGAAGGCTTGTACGTGTCCGCCACCCGCGGACGCTTGGGCATCCGAATCTTCGTGCCCGATCGCGAGGAGTTTCTTACTGGAGCGGGCCTTCGCCGCGAAGCGAGAATGTCGGCGTTGGAGTTCGCCCAGTTGCGCGATCCGCTGTTGCCCCGCGGGCTGCCGCGGTGGCTCCAGCCGCTCCGCCTGTCGCTACGGTATTTTGCCCTGGTGCGCGAACGCTTGAGTCGGGATCCCGGCCCGGCAGAGAGCACTTCAAGACATCGGTCCGTCCGCGTCCAGCAGACGGAGTCGGTGCGAATCCGCCTATGAGTGTGGACCGCAATAGCTGCTACGCCAAAGGCCGTTCGCCTCAGATCTTCCTGTCGCTGGAGACGAGGTATGAGCGCCGGGCTCTCCCGTACACCCTGCTGCTCGAGGTGGAGATGGCCTCCGACGCCCGCCTGCTGCAACTGACATTCTCCCACTACGAGGTGCTGGTGAAAGGAGGCCGACTGGAGGAGATCTACGACAGCGTGCGCGAGGCCACTTGCACCGTCATCAGGCAGAGCAGCACGGACGACCAGTACTCGACAGAACGGGAGACTCCCGCCTACGTCACTGAAGTCCGGATCAAACGGCTGGAGGTATCGGCCTGAGATTCGCCGCAGTTGGCGGGATGATCCCTGTGCAGAAAAATGCAGCGAGATGCAGTCTCCGGCGGAAGGCTCACGTCCGAGACTACGATTCCATAGCCCACCACTACGGTTGCGAACACCAGCAACGTGGTAATCGCTATGACGTCCGCTGAAACACAAACTGTCTGATTAATGCAGGCTGGCCGTGCAAGCCGACGCGGCGCAGTAGTGGCGTAAGGTTCTGCAACCTCTTCTCGGATCCGATTCCCCTGAAAATCCGGTTTCCTTTCAGCAAGAAATAGCCGCGCCCTCTACCCCCTTCCTCATGAAGACTCCGCTCCTCCGCAGCCTGCTCGTTGTCGCAAGCCTGGGCTTGCTCCCCACCGTCGCGCATGCCGCCGCCGCTACCTCGCTGTCCGGCACCGTCACGAACGCAGCCCTCCACGACGCCCTCGCCGGCGCCACCGTCGAGCTTCCCGCGCTGGGCCGTTCGACGCTCACCGACGCCACCGGCCGCTACGTCTTAAGCGACGTGCCCGCCGGCACGCACGAGGTCGTCGCTTCTTACCTCGGTCTCGATTCCGGCCGCGCGTCGGTCACCGTCGTCGCCGGCCAGCCGACCCAGCGCGATTTCGATCTCACCGCGGCGATCTACAAGCTCGATGCGTTCAAAGTCACCGGCGAGCGCGAGGGCGATGCAGCCGCGATCACCGCGCAGCGCAACGCCCCCAATCTCAAGAACGTAACCGCCACCGATTCGTTCGGCAATCTGCCCAACTACACCATCGGCGAGGTCGTCGTGCGCCTGCCCGGAGTGGTCTCCACATCCGATGCCGGCGGCGGCTTGAACGTCGGTTCGATCCGCGGCGTGGGGCTCAACACGTTCACGCTGGACGGCGGCCAGATCACCAGCCAGGGCGCGCTCAACCGCGGCGCCGCGCTCAATACGATGTCCGGCACGCTCTTTGAGGCCGTCGAGCTCATCAAGGGCCACACGCCCGAAAGCGGCGCAGACTCCCTCGGCGGCACGATCAATTTCAAGACCCGCTCCGCGCTCAGTATGCGGGAAAAGCGCCGCGTGACCTACAACGTATCGTCGCGCTTCGTCCCTCCCTCGACCAAGCAGATCCCCATGCGCCACGACAACCGCGCACACCAGCTGCTCAATCTCGGCTACCAGGAGATTTTCGGTGTGCTGGGCGGCGACCGCAACCTCGGCCTCACGCTCAGCCTTGCGCAAAGCGAGCAGGCCCGCGGCTGGTTCAACACCGTCCGCGATCACCAGAACACCGCCGCGAGCCCCGCCTACCTCTGGGACTACCGCACGCAGGACACCTACAACCATCGCCGCCAATGGAACGGCCTGCTCAAGGTCGACTACCGCTTCTCGCCCACGACCAGGTTCAGCGCCTCGATCACCGCCGTCGATCACTCGGAGGTTTTCCGCCGCCAGTACGACACCCGCGCCTTCACCACCCAGGCCGTCGTCACCGCGCCCAACGCCGCCGGCATCCGCCCCGGTTTCACTGACGTCGTCACCGAGGTCAGCGCCGGGCCCGCCTCCGTCATCGAAGTCACCGCGACCGGCCCGAATTTCTTCTTCAATCGCCAGCGCCGCGGCTCGTTTGGCGCCGAGCACGAGTGGGATCGCTGGTCGGTGGATTGGTCCGGCATCTACAACCAGACGCATATCAACATCGGCCAGGGCAACGACGGCGCCGTGCTCACCAACCGCATCTCGAACGTCGGCTGGATCCTCGACCGCACGCAGTCCGACATCCGCCCGCGCTTCACGCAGACGAACGTCACGGCCGCGAATGATTTCACCAACCCCGCCAACTACCGGCCCAACGGCCCGATGACCAACGGCAACAACAGCAACGACCACGTCATCGTCGAGACTCGCGGCAACGCCCGCTACCGCCTCCCGCTGCTCGCACCGATCTTCGCCAAGGCCGGCTTTCACTACCGGCACCAGTGGGTGGACGAGAGCAGCATCTCCCGCCGCTGGAACTACACCGGCGCCACGGCGCTGCCCGCGAACGCCAACATCGTCATGTCCGACACCGTCGAGACCGGCCGCCGGCTCCCGTTCTGGGAGTCGTCCGATTTCATCCGCGACCGCCAGCCCATCACGCCGTCGCTCTGGAGTGAGGACGCCTACTACCACACGTCGAACATCTACATCGCCGACCGCGCCGTCGCCGAGGCGGTCACGTCCGGCTACGTGCAGTCGCAGGGCAAATTCTCCGAATCCGGTTTTCTTGGACGCACCGGTTTCCTCGCCGGCGTCCGCGTCGAGGACACCAAGACCGAGAGCCGCGGCTACGTGCGCGCCCGCGTTGCCAGCAGCAACGCCCTGCGCCTCAGCGATCCCGTCGGCGCCGCGCGCCAGGACTACGCCGGCACGCAGCGCGAACTGCGCGGCGGTTTCTCCAAGGCGTTTCCCAGCGTCCACCTCACCCACGACATCCTGCGCAACTTGAAGGCGCGCGTGAGTTGGTCCAACAGCTACGGCAAGCCGTCGATGGCGAACCTGCTCCCCAATGAGACCGCGACCACCGATGCCGAGGGCAACAGCATCCTCACGATCAACAACCCGAGCCTCCGCCCGCAGCTCTCGGAAAACTGGGACCTCGATCTCGACTGGTATTTCGAACCCGTCGGCAACCTCTCCGTCGCCTGGTTCCACAAGACGATCGCGGACTACATCGTCACCGGCATCGAGGGCCCGACCGTCGCCACCGGCACGGACAACGGCTACAACGGCGACTACGCGGGCTTTCTCACGCGCACGAGTGGCAACGCCGGCTACGCCATCGTGCAAGGCTGGGAATTCGTCTGGCTCCAGCAGTTCACCTTCCTGCCCGGCGCGCTCCGCGGCCTCAGCGGCATGGTAAACTACACCTATCTCGACACGCGCGGCGATTTTGGCGGCGCCACCGTGCGCCGCACCGGGCAGGTGCCCGGCTTCACGCCGCACTCGGGCAACGCCAGCCTCACCTGGCGCTACCGCGGTTTCAGTGTGCGCTACCTCGTCAATTACTCCGGCGAGCGCATCACCGCCTTCAACGCCGCCGCCCCGCAGCGCAATACCTACACCGTCGCGCGCACCGTCGAAAACCTCGGCTTCGCCTACCAGGTCAACCCGCGCTTCACGCTCACGTGCGACATCGATAATCTCATCAACGCGCCGGTCATTTCCTATCGCGGCTCCCGCGACCGCGTCTCCAGCCAGAGCTACTACGGCCTCGCCGTCACGCTCGGCGTCGCCGGGCGCTTCTGAACAAACCTGACGCCGCAACGTCCCCTTCACCCGCTCCACCCGCCAGCCAATGAAAAACACCCCACACACACCTCGTCTGCTCCTGCTCACTGCCCTCGGATCGGCGCTGCTCGCCGCTGCCCACGCCGCCACCCCGGCGGCTCCCGCCTCGTCTGAAAAAGCGATCGTCCTCGATCCCTTCACCGTCAAATCCGACTCACTGGAGGGCTATCGCTCGCAATCCAGCGCCAGCGGCCTCGGCTTCACGCTGCCGATCGAGAAGGTCCCGATTCCGCTCGTTGTGCTCACGCCGCAGTTCCTCGCGGACAGCGGCGGCGTCAAGGTTGAGGACGCGTTGCGCTACGTCAGCGGTGTCACCAACACGGGTCGCACCAGCAAGGATGAAACCTACGCGATCCGCGGCTTCTCCACCGCCAACCTGCTCCGCGACGGCGAGCCGTTCAACAACTCCACGGATCGCGCGATCCTCGAACGCGTCGAGGTCCTCAAGGGCCCCGGCGCGATCATCTACGGCACGGCCGACCCGTCGGGCCTGGTCAACGTCGTGCAGAAGCAGGCGCACTTCAAGACCGAGTCCGTCGTCGAGGCCATGTTCGCCGAATACGGCTCCTACCACGGCATGATCGATCACAACCAGGCCTTCGGCCGCTCCGGCGACTGGCACGGCGCGGGACGCGTGATCCTGTCGCGCTCGCGCGAGGGCTTTCCGCGCGCGAACGAGTTCCGCGACCGCACGCTCGCGGCGGGCACCGCGCGCGTCGAATACGGCAAGGACACCGTGCTCGAGGGCCGCGTCAACTGGTCGAAGGAGGACGGCAGGATCAACCGCATCCAGACTCCGTTCCGCAACACGGGCGAGGGCGGCAGCGTCTTCGCGCGCGGCTTCGTGCCGATCCTGCGCGACTTCACGTTCGTGACGCCGCACGACGACTGGGACCACGAGGACAAGGGCTACAGCCTGCGGCTCGTCCAGCACGTCGGCTCGTCCAGCACGTCGGCCCGGACACCACGCTGCTCGCCTCGTTCGTGAACTCCGAGATCGACGCCGTCCACTACTTCAACATCGGCCAGGGCCGCATCGGCGCCAACGCGCAGGGCGAATACATCGTCGGGCCCGCCCGCATGGTCGTCGAGCCGCGCAAGACGGACCACCGCGGCCTCTCGTTCAAGCTTCTCCACACGCTCAAACTCGGAAAATCCGAGCACAAGATCTCCGCCGGCTTTCGCGACAACCGCGACACGAACTATGGCTACGCCTATTTCGACAGCCGCGTCTTTGCCAACGTCGCCACCGTCGTCTCCGACAACGCCGGCCCGAAAGCCGTCACGTTTCCCGGTGCGCCGCGCTCGGTGTTCAGCCTCAACGATCCGTTTGCCACGATCATCACCGGCGTCGCCAGCGCGACGAATCCTGATCCCGTGGACGTGCGCAGCGCCTACCTGACGGACTACGCGACGTTCTTCGACGGCCAGCTCAGCCTCCTCGCCGGCGGCCACCACATCGACATCCGCTCGCAGGGCAAGACCGCGACTTCACCCCAGTTCGGCGCCATCTGGGAATTTGCCAGGGGCTACAACCTCTACGCGCTCTCCTCGAATTCCTACCGCCCCAACGGCCCCGCCAGCACGGTGAACGCCGCCCTCGGTTTCCTCGATCCCGAGAAGGGCTCCGGCCGCGAGATCGGCCTCAAGTTCAACCCCGCGGGCAGCAAACTCTCCGGCACGGCCGCGCTCTACCGCATCACGCGCGAGAACATCGTGCAGTTCCTCGGCGGTGTGTTCACGCAGAACAATAACGTCCCCAGCGGCGAAGAAATCTCCAAGGGCCTCGAGGTCGACCTCGTCTACACGCCGGCGCCGAACCTCTCGATCATGGCCGCCTACGCCTACACCGATGCCTACGTGAGCAAGAACGTCATCACCACCGACGGCAACAGTCCCGACGAAAACCGCGACGGCGTGGCCGACATCATCGGGCTGCCGAAGGAAGGCGTCCCCGAGCACGACGTGCGACTCTGGGCCAGCTACGCCTTCGAGCGGAATTCGCCGCTGCGCGGCCTTTCGTTCGGCGGCGGCTACACCTGGCGCAAGGGCCCGATTCAGCAGTTTCCCACCTACATCCACCGCTTCATCCGCGAGGAAAGCGATCCGGTGCGCGTCGATCTTTTCGCGAGCTACCGGACCAAAGTGCTGGGCCGCGAAGCCGGATTCCGCTTGAACTGGCACAACGTCACCAACGCGGACTACCGCGATCGCCGCGGCTATTTCGTGCAGCCCTCGACGCTCCAGTTCTCCGCCGAGACGCGCTTCTGAATACTTCTTCCTGCGCCCGTTTCCTCCCGTGAGTGCCTCCACCCGCTCCTCGCCGCCCAACATCCTGTTCGTGATGACCGACCAGCAGCGGTTCGACACCATTGCTGCGCTCGGCGCCGCCCCTGCCCGCACGCCGAACCTCGATCGGCTCGTGCGGCGCGGCGCCGCGTGCACCAACGCCTACTCGACCTGCCCGGTCTGCGTGCCCGCGCGCTACTCGATCATGACGGGCTGCGAGCCGTCGAAGACAAGTTGGTTGAGCAACTGGGTGCCGGGCAACAGCGTGAGTCAACGCTGCGGCCCATATCTCGCCGAAACCCTCGCCGCGCGCGGCTACCGCACGTGGGGCCTCGGCAAGTTCCACACCGAGCCCCGCCTCGAGCCGCTCGGCTTCGAGGTGCACGAGCGCAGCGAGGAGCTGTGGCCCTCGGAGGAGGAGTTTCTTGGGGACGACTACGTCCGCTGGCTGCTCGCCCGCGCGCCCGCGTTTGCGCACCTCGAGCAGGTTCACGGCGAGCGCACCGACATGTATTACGCGCCGCAGACGCGCGCCGTGCCGGCCGCGTTCTCCGTCGAGTCCTGGCTCGCGACGCGCGCTGTCGAGGAACTGGGCCGCGCGGACCCGCGGCCGCAGTTTGGCTTCGTTTCCTTCATCACTCCGCACCCGCCCATTGCGCCGCCGATTCCCTACAACCGGATGTTCAACCCGGATCAGATGCCGAGCCCCGTCCTCGGCGATCCCGCGATCGACGCGGCGGACGACTATCTTGCCTGGAGAACCACGCCGTGTGGGCCGAGGACATCTCC
>CAMCHO010000177.1 GCA_945874455.1 Opitutus sp. GAS368
TGCCAGTGTTCGAGTGCACTCTTGGCGGTGGGATGTTGCTGAGCGTAGAGCGTGAGTCGCGGTTTCGAGATGATTCGCATCGTGGTCTTTTTGGCAACTCTGCAAGTCGGACTATCAAGAGGCCGCGTGCGGTTGGTCAAGGCTTGTCCCGCTCACGCGCGTTAGCGGCGAGGCTGTTTCGCCGGGACCAGCCAAACGGGACCAGCCAAACGGGGTCTGGCTTTGGGGGTTTGGGGTCAAGCGATGAACGCGCCCCGTGTATTCCTCGCACCGCTTGGTCGCGCGTCGCGCTTTGGCCAACCGCTTCCACTCGCGGCCGAAAAAAAGCTCGTTCTGGGCTGATGTTCTCACCGCCGACGTTGTCGCCGCGAACCATGCGCCGGAGAAGAAGCTCTCTGTCGTGCCCAGCCTTGAACTCGTCGCCACCCGCCTCGGCAAATTGCCGGGCCCGGCAATCCAGCCGAACTTCCCAAACGAGCTCTGAAAACGACGAAGGCCCGGCACCGCGACCACCAGAGAATCGCTCCGAGGCTAGCAACGAGCACCGGAACACTCGTTGAAATGTTCGGAACGACGACCGCCCCATCACCACGGATTGATGAGCGGGATCACGGACCGGCCGTAGCGCCGGTAGTGCTTGAAGTGTTTGTCCAGCGTCAGCACGCGGCAGTCCTTGTGCACCTCGGAGAGCCGCACCAGACAGGCATCGGCGAGCGACATGGGCGTGTCGGCGTAGCGCTGCAGGAGCAGCTCGATGCCGGCGGCTTCGGAAGCGAGCGTGAACGTCGCGTCCAGCAAGCCTTGACGCACTTTACCGACAATTTTCGCCGGATCGCCGCCCGCTCGCCCATAAAGGAAACACGCTTCCGTGAGCACCGCCTCACACGTAATGAACGCTGGCTCCAGCCTCCCAAATTGGTCCGCCGACCATTCATGCCATTGATCGGTGGCACACAGCCAGGCGACCAGCGGTCCCGTATCGAGGAGGACGACCTCTCTCATTTGCCGAAGTCAGCGAAGTATTTTGGATTGGTCGAAAGGTCAGTTGGGCCTGAGACCGTGCCGCGCAAATCAGCCATCGCATCGGCCATCGTGATGCGTTTCTTCGGCGTTCGCCCATTTCCCTGGCGCCGCAGCTCCAAAGCCTCGCGCACGAGGTCCGAGCGGGAGCGCCGGGTGCTGTTCGCTTCATCGATCAGCCACTTGGCCAGCGATTCGGGGAGTTTCACAGAGAGGGTTTCCATCACTCGGCCAACGTATGACGCGTCTGCCACGTGGGCAAGACGATACTCGGGAGGCAAAAAAGGCCAAGCCAAAGGGTGCCAAGCCGAAGGGGTCCGGCCGTGTTTTGTTAGTTAGCTAGGGCGAATAGGCCTTCCCACCGGGTTCGTCGGTGACTCCTCGTTAGACAAATGTCCTTGGCGATCTGGCGCGGCGGCGGGGGTGGGAGATATCGGGCCGTTGCGCCACCGATGGCTCACCGGATTGCACGCAAAATTCCAATGCAGTGTTCACAAGGCTCGGGGCGGCTCAGCGCTTCCGGACTCCGGCCTCGCAGTCAGTTTTGCTGCGGGACAATGTCGACGTGACCGGGCCTAAATTCAGTGAGGCGGCGTAAGATCCGCCGCACGGGATTTGGCTTTGGGGTTTGGGATCAAGCGCTGGACGCGTCCCCCCGTTTTCCTTCAGCCGGTCCCCTGCGCACTCCACCCGAAATCACTTCCCCTTTGCCGCGCATCCTGAGGACGTCGCTTCGGCTCCTCCCATCCTGATCGCTGCCCGAGCGATTCCGCCACCGTCAGGCCAATAACTTCCCGAAGCTCAGCCCCACGCGGTCGTCCATTCGGCCGCGGTGAGGGCGAAATTCACCGACGATGATTGGGCGCTGAACATGCAGAAGGAGAGGGGCGCGACGGGCTGGTTTTGCAGCGGCCCAAGACAACATCGTGCTGCGGGCGCGGCGGATTTGGCGGACTATTTCCCGCGTTGGGCGAGAAACGGTTCGAGTTCGGCGGCACCGAAGTCGGCCAGAATTTCACCGGACCAGTCCAAGACGGGTGCCTTGGTCTGGCCGGAGAGGCGCTGCATCTCGGCGGCTGCGGCCGCGTTATTGGTCACGATCTTTTCTTCGTAGGCGATGCCGCGACGGTCGAGGACCTCACGGGTCTCGGTGCACCACGGGCAACCGAGCTTGGTGTAGAAAACAGGACGAGATGAAGTCATGGCGCGAGGGTACGTCAGAATGTGAGGATTTGAAAGCCGCCGCGTTGCAATCCGAGCAGGCCGGGCAAACCTGGGGGTGTCGGTCACGGCATTCGTGGTGATGCGCGCGAGGCCTTGGTCGTCGGCGCCAAAGACGTGGGCACAGCCGCACGAGACGCCGACAACCGTGTCCAGCATCTGTTTGTAGCGCGCGTGGGCGGGATGGCTGACGTTGTGGGTGCGCACGCGCTGCCACCGGCCGAGATCACGGAGATGTTGGCGTTGGAATTCATCACGTAAACTTTTTGGCCCGCGGCGATCGGGTGCGACTCGTCTCCAACAATGCGCTCGACTGTTCGCGAGCAAACAGTGATCTCCACCGGCTGTCCTTTTATCCGATGCCCCCGCCCGATTCCGAACTTGGCCAGTGGTTCGCCACCCACGTGCAACCGCACGTGCCGGTGTCGCGCGCGTGGCTGCATAGCCGCGTCCGGACCGAGGACGCTAGCGATGGTCCGGTGCAGGAGTCCTCTTTGGGTCTGCTGCGGGACCGTGAACGTGGCGCACGCGCAGCGCCCCAGGCGTTGCGCTTGGCCGGCGCCCGCCCTCTCGCCCTCGACCGTTTCCGCCACCGCCGCTCTCGTTCGTTACCTTCGCACCTGAAACCCAAGCCCAAGACCCAGATCATGTCGTTCAAATCTCGCACTCTGTTCGCCTTCCTAACCGCATGGCTCGCCCTCGCCGTATCCTCGACCCAAGCCCAAGGGCCGGCCAACCCGGAAAACACCGGCACTCTCCAGGGCCGCGTGCTCAACGAGCGCAATGCCCAGTATGTCGAGGGGGCCCGCGTTTCAATCGAAGGCACCGGACTCGCGACGCTCACCGACGCCGAGGGTAATTTCCGCCTGACCCAAGTGCCGACGGGCGCGGTGAAGGTGCAGACGTTCTACACGGGCCTGCCGCGCGACGTGCGCTCTGCCGAAATTTCGGCGGGCAAGGCCACCGCACTGATGATCGCGTTGGGCGTGCCACCCAAGAGCGGCGACGTCGTGCAGCTGGCCCAATTTCAGGTCTCCACCTCGCGTGAGATGGACGCCTCGGCTCTGGCCATTAACGAGCAGCGGTTCGCGCCCAACATCAAGCAGGTCGTGTCGACGGAACAGTTTGGCAATGTGGCCGAGGGCAACACCGCCGAGTTCCTGAAATTCCTGCCCGGAATCACGGTCAGTTACACGGGCGGCAATGCCCGGGGCATCTCGATCGACGGTGTGCCGTCTGACTATGTGCCGGTCACGATTGACAGCTTTAATCTCGCTTCGGCCGACGGTGGTAAAACCAACCGCACGGTCATGGCAGACATGGTTTCGATCAACAACCTCTCGCGTATCGAGGTTCTCAACACGCCCACGCCCGAGTCTCCGGCCTCCGCGCTCGCGGGCACGGTGAACATGGTGACCCGCAGTTCCTTCGAGCGCGCCAAACCGTTGTTCCAGTCCAACGTCTATTTCAGCATGCGCGATAACGCGAAGAGCTTCAGCAGGGCTCCGGGGGCCAAGCCGAGCCCGACGCGCAACGTGTATCCGGGTTTCGATTTTTCCTACTCGGCACCCGTCAATAAAAAGTTCGGGTTCTCGATTTCGGCCGGCGACTCCACGAGCTATTCCGCTCAGGATCGCGTGCAGGCGACCTGGCGCGGCACGGGCGTCGCCACCGCCGGTACCGCCTTCCCGGCCACGGCGTTTTCGCAGCCCTATTTGTCGGCCTACCGGGTGGAGGATCAGCCCAAGATCACGGCGCGTAAATCCCTCGCCGGATCGGTGGACTTGAAGTTGTCGGACAACGACCGCGTCTCCGTGGGGTTTCTGTATTCCTCCTTCGATGTGCAGTTCGCGTTGCACTCGCTGACGTTCAACCCCGGCGGGGTGCAGGCTGCCGGCCTCTCGTCGACCTCTGTCCGCGGGAACTCGGGGGCGGGCAACGTCTCGATGATTCACAACGAGCGAAATCGTTTCAATCGCACGTATATGCCGAGCATCGTGTGGAAACACCAGGGGCCCGAGTGGAAGGCCGACCTCGGTGTGGGCTACTCCTCGGCGACGGACGACAACCATGATACCAACAAGGGATATTTCCGCGCAGTGAATGCGATTCGCAGCGGACTGACCGTGTCGTTTGACGATGTCACTTACCTACGTCCTAGCGCGATCACGGTGAAGAATGCGACCGGGGCCGACGTGAATCCCTACCTCATCGCCAACTATGCGCTCACCTCGGCGACGAGTCAGCAGAACGCCACCCACGACACCCAGAAGACCGCCTACGGCAGTGTGAGTCGGAAGCTCTCGACGAAAATCCCAGTGACGTTGAAGGCCGGATTCAATCTCCAGGAGGGCGTGCGCGACATCACCGACGACTCCGCGACCTACACCTACGTCGGCGCGGACCGCGTCGCCAGCACGTCTCCGGTTACTGGTGACGATTCACTCGCGCCGTTTTTCGATCCGGTGTTTTCGCAGCGCGTGATGCCCTACGGCTTTTCCGCCTCCGAGGCGCCCAGCGACCGCAAGGTGTGGGAGCACTACAAGGCGCAACCGACCACCTTCACGACCAACGCCAACACGATCGCGCGCAACCGCGCGGCGACTTCGAAGTTTGCCCGCGAGCAAGTGGTGGCCCCTTACCTGCGCTCGGATTTCGACTTCCTCGATCAACGCCTGAAGATTGTCGCCGGCGTGCGCGGTGAAAAAACCACGGTTCATGCCCAGGGACCGCTGACGGATCCCAAGCGAAGCGCCAACGGGATCGAACGCGGGTCCACGATCGAAAAGACCTACGACAAGCTCTTCCCGAGCGTCAACGCGAGCTACGCCATTCGTGAAAATCTGATCGGCCGTTTGGCCGCCTACGAGTCCATCGGCCGGCCAGACTATAACCAATATGCCGGCGGCCTGACCCTGCCGGATACCAGCGCCGGCGACAGCGCGACGAATCGGATCGTCGTTAATAATGTCGCGATCAATCCATGGTCCGCCCAATCGCTGGTGCTGCGTCTCGAGCATTACTTTCAGGGCGTCGGTGTGGTGTCGGTGGCGGCGTTTCGTCGCGACGTGCGAAATTTCTTTGGCAGCACCGTGCAAGCCGCCACCCCCGAATTCCTCGCCTCGTACGGTCTCGATCCGAACGCCTACGGCCGCTACGGAGTGTCCACCCAATACAATATTCCGGGCACGGTACGCTTCGAGGGCGTGAGTTTCAATTACCGCCAGAGTCTCACCTTTCTCCCTCATTGGGCCCGGGGTTTCGAGGTGTTCGCCAACGGCACTTCCCAGCGCGCGGTGGGCGATACTGGCGGAAACTTCGCGGGCTACATCCCGCGCAGCGGCAGTGCTGGCCTCAGCTTCACCCGCGAAAAATATAACCTCCGGGTGAATGCGAATCATCGCGGCCGCACGCGGCTGAATGCCGTAGCGGCGGGCGCCAGTATCGAACCCGGCACGTTTAACTGGCAGCCGCCCTCCACGTTCGTCGACGTGATCGGCGAATACAGCCTGCGCAAGAACCTCTCGGTTTATGCCAATCTGCGCAACGTCACCGACCAGGGGGCGACCACGGAAATCTACGGCCCAAGCACGCCGCGCAACGCCCGGTTTTTCCAGACCACCAAGTATGGCTCGCTGTGGACGTTTGGCGTCAACTGGTCGCACTGAGGCCGCGTAGCCGACGAACGAGTGTAAGTGCCCGGTGGTTTGTTCATCGCCCTAATGCCGCCGCTGGCACTGCTTCGTCCTGCAGTGGCGGCGGAAGTGCACCCAGCCACCGGTTTCAAGGTTGTCAATGTGACGTCGGGTCCGCCGATGTGTGGACCCGCGTTATGCAGCACAGTGTCGAAAGTCGAGTCCGTGCGCCCGCCCGCCCGCTGACGGCCCCATTTCTCCCATGAAAATTACCCGCCTTCTTTCGCTCGGGCTACTCGCGTTCTCCCTGCCCGCCACCGTCGCGTCGGCTGCACCTGCGCCTGCTCGTCCCAACATCCTCCTGATCGTTAGCGACGATCTCGCCGCGTGTCTCGGCAGCTACGGTAACACCGCCGTCCGCACGCCGAACCTCGACCGCCTCGCGGCGCAAAGCGTGCAATTCACCCGCGCCTACTGCCAGTTTCCCGTTTGTGGCCCGTCGCGCGCCTCGTTCATGAGCGGCCTGTATCCCGAGCAGCTCGGCATGCTGGGTAACAACTACACGACGGGCAGCTATCGGGTGCTCAACCCCGCGCTCGCCTCGCACCCGAGTGTCGGCGGTCTGCTGCGGCGCAACGGCTACGTCTCGTTGCGCGTATCCAAGATTTACCACATGGGCATACCCGGCAGCATCGAGTCCGGTGATCCCGCTGGCGACGAACCCGACTCGTGGGACCGCACGTTCAATGTCATGGCGCCGGAAGCTACGAGCTTGGGCGTCGTCACGTTACTCTCGCCGAAGCGGCCCGAGCCCGGCACCAGTTTCACGCGCGTCGTCGTGCCCGACGGCGAGGAATCTACGCAGGCCGACGTCCTCGCGGCCACTCAGGCCATTGCGATCTTGCAGGCGCGTGCCCGCGGTCGCGGCCGCGACGACCGCCGGTTGCTGCGAACCGACGATGCGTTCTTCCTCGCGGTCGGCCTCGTGCGACCGCACGTCCCGCTGGTCGCCCCGCAGCGGCTGCACGCCCACTACCCGCCGGAAAAGATCACGCTGCCCCACGTGCCGCCGGGCGATCTCGACGACGTGCCGCCGCCCGCGGCCGCGATGCGCAACGACGTGCGCTATGGCATGAGCGAAGCGCAGCAGCGCGAAGCCATCGCCGCCTACTACGCCGCCGTCGAATTCATGGATGAGCAAGTCGGTCGCCTGCTGACCGAACTCGACCGACTGCGCCTGCGCGACAACACGATCGTCGTCTTCACCTCGGATCACGGCTTCCACCTCGGTGAGCACGGACTCTGGCAGAAGACGACGCTCTTCGAGGAAAGCCTGCGCGTGCCGCTGCTGATTTCCGCGCCGGGCTTCGCGGCATCCGCCGGCACGCGCTGCGACGCGCTCGTCGAGCACGTCGATCTCTATCCCACGCTCGCCGACCTCGCGGGCCTGGCCGATCAGGCGCCAAAAAATCTCCCCGGCCGCAGCCTCCGCCCGCTACTGAGCGAACCAGTGGCGGCCGCCGCGGGTTTCCGCGAGTTTGCCTATTCCGTCGCGGGCAACGGTGGTCGTTCCATTCGGGATGCGACGTGGCGCTACAACCGTTGGGGCGACGGCGGCGAGGAACTCTACGACCTCGCAACCGATCCGCGCCAATTCACCAATCTCGCCTCCGCACCCGCGCACGCCGATTCCCTTGCGAAAATGCGCGCAGCCCTCGAGCGCACCCGCACTGCGCTCGGGCCGTTGCCCCGCGGCGCCACGCGAGAACGCTAATGGTCTCGCTGGCGAACATCCTCCGCTCCCGTTCGCGATGAGGCGTTACAGCGCCTTGTGCGAGCCGTCGCACGTGGCGCCGGTCTTCGAATGTTTGCAGCCGCAGAAGTAAACCGTGCCGGTTTTCTCCGCGGTATACATTGTCGGTGAGAAACCGGTGCCTTTGTGCGAACCGTCGCAGAACGGCTGGTTCTTGCTCAGGCCGCAGGAGCACCACGCGTAGGTTTTGCCGGCTTCGACGTTGACGGGGCAGGGGGACTTCTGGGCGATGACGGGATCGTTCATAATATTTTGGTTGGAAGAAAAATTGAATGGGAATGTGGAGGAAGTAGCGAGCGCGCCGGTGCGCTGCTTGCAGATCGAACAGAATCGCCTCCACCGGTTGCGTCGCGGTGAAAGTCAGCCGTACCGCCGTTTCGGTGCTCGCACCGTCGCCGTTCGTAGCGGGGCAGCGTGGCGGGTGGAGGACCCGGGCGCGGACGCCGAACAATGCCTCCCCCTCGTACGCACCGCGGCCGACAACGTGGTTTCGACTCCCGCGCGAGCCGAACGGGGTCGGCGCGCGTTCGGTCGGCACCCGCCGCCAGTGGCTGCTCGATGCGCTCGGGGAAGTGACGATAGACTTGCTAGGCGAGATTGAGACCGTCGGCACAGCACCGCTCCAGACCCTGCTCGGACCGTATGGTGAGGTGCGGTTCATGCCGGTGGAGGAGTTGCTGGTGGAGCGTGTGTTCATGGCGTTCGTGTGCGAACCGCCTGACGCCTCAGCACTTTCGGCGGCGAAACAACTCGCGGCCGTGTGCCTCGCGGGCGGGGTGCGCGCCGACTGGCGCCGCATCGAACGTTTGGCGGCGGGCAAAGAGTATGGCATTGCCCCAGCGGTTCGCCGGCTGAAACTTCAAGTGCAACGTGAACTCCGCAAAAAAAACTGAGCTGCCGCCCGTCTGGACCTGGCAAGAGTGGATGCGCACCCGCCCACTGCGGGCCGCGCTTTCCCGGAGGGTGGCACCGGACGGTTCGCGCCGCCCAGTCAACCCAAGCCAAGAAAAACTGCGCGCGCGGTTGCGCTCGCGCATACCCGCGTCCGCCGGGTGATGGGGCTCGCCTGCTGGCAGTTTCGCAGGCCCTCCCCGCACTTCCTTTCCTCACCATCGGCGAGGCCGTCTGCGGATGAAATCCAACACGGAAGAATCGAAAAACGGCAACCGTGGTTTCGGACATGGCGCGTCCCGCGTCACTTCCCCAGAGCCAATAACCTCGTGCCCGTACGGACGAAGAGGTTTCCTTGCGAGATCGCGACGCTGGAGCGGTGGCACGTGGGGTCGCCGTCGTCTTTGAAACTCGCGATGTGGACGAGCGTGAATGCGCTGCCGCCGGCCTGCACCACCGAGACGTCACGTTGAGATTTATCGTGTTTATTTTTTCGTCCGTCGCGGTGAGATGAAAGGTCGATTCCAATAATCCGCTCGACTGTTCGCGAGCAAAGAGAGATCTCCCGCGGCAGCTTTCTCTGTCGATGCCCCCGCCCGATTCCGAACTTGGCCAGTGGTTCGCCACGCACGTGCAACCGCACGAGCCGGTCTTGCGCGCGTGGTTGCGGAGCCGCTTCCGGACTGAGGACGATCTCGATGACCTGGTGCAGGAATCCTATTTGCGCCTCCTGCGGGCCCGTGAGCGCGGCGAAGTCACTTCACCCAAGGCGTTTCTTTTCGCCGTTGCGCGCAACCTCGCCCTCGACCGTTTCCGCCATCGCGAGGCCTTGCCGACGGAATCCTTAGCGGAAAACGAGGAGTGGGCCGTCTTGGATGAGGTAGGTCACATCCCTGACCTCATCGCCCATAACCAGGAACTCGCCCTCTTGACCGAAGCCATCCAGTCGCTGCCCGATCGTTGCCGCCAGATTTTCACCCTGCGGAAAGTCTATGGATTGTCGCAGGCCGAGATCTCCGCGCAGCTCGGCGTCTCGGAGAACACTATATCCGCGCAGCTCACCATCGGCGTGAAAAAATGCATGGCCTTCATGCTGCAATGCCGTCGCGAACGCGAGGGACGCTGGCCATGAACACGCCCGACCCCCAGTTTCCGTTGAACGACGCGATCGAGTCCGCTGCGGCCGAGTGGCTCGTGCGCCACGACCGCGGCCTGACGCCGGCGCAGCAGGATGAATTTCTCTCGTGGCTCACCGCGAGCGCCGCGCACCGCGCATCCTTCGAGCGCCACCGCCGCCTGTGGGGCGACTTCAACGCCCTCGCGCAGTGGCGCCCCGAGCACGGCACCGTGCCGAATCCGGATCTCCTCGCCCGCCACCGCCGCCCGTCTCCTTGGCGCTGGGCCGCGCCAGCCCTGCTCGCCGCCGCGGCTGTCGCGCTGCTGCTCGTGTGGTCCTCCGCAAACCGCGCGCCGAACCACGCGACGCTCGCGTTTGAGGCGACTACCTATCGGCAGGAGACCCTGTCCGACGGCTCCGTCCTCGACCTGAACCGCGGCGCGCACGTCGTCGTGCAGTTCACCGCCGCCGAGCGCCGCGTGCTGCTCGTGCAAGGCGAAGCGCAGTTCGCCGTCGCGAAGAATCCCGCGCGCCCCTTCGTCGTGCGGGCGGGCGGCGTGGAGGTGCGGGCCGTCGGCACCGCGTTCAACGTGAAGCTCGCCGGTCCTAACCTGGAGGTCCTCGTGACCGAGGGCACCGTCCACGTCTC
>CAMCHO010000178.1 GCA_945874455.1 Opitutus sp. GAS368
GCTCCCGTGAACTTCAAATTCTCCGGATGAGGCGCAAGCGGTGCGCGCTGCAACCGCCGCGCGTAGCCCGCGAACAAATCCGCAATGCTGACCGCGTGCTTCTTGGCGTAGGCATCCAAGAATTGCACATCATCTTCCGGTAATTGAACCGTTAGAGCCGTTGTCTTCATGTGATTACCATGGTCCGGTAGCGCGCGATGACAATTCAAGTTTTCCGGCTGTTCGACCAGGAAGCGCTTGGGCGTCCGCTTGAACGAAGCATTACAGGCGTGCGGTCAGTCTGTCGTGCCGATCGGTCCCACCGCGACGTTCCGAATCCCGCTTCCGCTCCTTTCTGCTGCCCACCCGTCTTCGCTGATCGACCGACGTGCAGCCACACGGGGTCTGGGTGCAGCCGGACGGGGTCTCGCTTTGGGGTTTGGGGTCAAGCGGTGAACACATCCCGTTTTTCCTTCAGCCTGCTTGTCTGTGCACACGCCCCACGCGCCACCGACCGGCAGGGTTTGTCAGCCTGGCCCACCGCGACATTCCGAATCCCGCTTCCGCACCGTCCTGCCGTTCGCGCCCCTGTGCCTCGGACATACCGATGCCACGCTCGCCTCGCCCAGGGACTATGCTGTCGGAGCGTCCATAAACTGCCGCGGAGTGCGGATACGAACGCCGCCGTGGGTCTTGAGCGTCAGGAGGTCCTTCTCACCCGTGATGATGACGTCGGTCTGCGCCGCCAACGCCATCGGTGTGCTCGAACTGGTAGATCGTTTCCTGAAGCTGGTCGTCGAGGACGGTGCGATCGATGACGACGATGACGGAGTGAAACTGCTTTGTGCCCTTCGCGGTGTAGAGCGCGGAGAGCTGGTGGGCGACCCAGGCGATGGAGTTAGATTTGCCGGAGCCGGCGCTGTGCTGGATGAGGTATTCCTGGGCGGGACCTTCGGCGCGGGCGGTTTCGACTAGCTGGCGGACGACGTCCCACTGGTGATAGCGAGGGAAGATCATCGCCTCCTGCTTATATTTCCGACCGTCCCAATCCTCCTTCTCCTTAATTTCGAGATGCACGTAGCGTGCGAGGATATTGAGCAGGTTGTCGGGCAACAGCACCTCGTTCCAGAGGTAGTCGGTCGCGTAGCGGTGCACGTCTGCCGGCACCTTGTTGCCCGCGCCGCCGTCCTTGGTGCCGCGATTGAAAGGGAGAAAGACAGTGGACTCGCCGGCGAGGTGGGTGGTCATGGCGACCTCGTATTGGCTGACCGCGAAGTGGACGAGCGCGCCGCGTTTGAAGGTGAGGAGCGGCTCGGGCTTTTTCGTGACTGGGTCCACCGGTAGGCGGGTGGTCTTGTAGTGTTTGATCGCGCGGTCGGCCGCTTGCTTGAACTCCGACTTGAGTTCCAGCGTGGCCACCGGGATGCCGTTGACGAAAAGCACGAGCTCGATGCGCCACGCCTTGGCCTTCAGCCCGGTGGCGGTGAGTTCGGCCTCGGTCGCCCACGGGCTGTAGACCAACTTGGGCACGACGCGCAGGCGGTTCTTCGCGTAGCGGGCGAGGGAGTCGGGGTTCAGATCGTGCTCGGGTTTAAACTGGCAGAGGAAGAAACGCGTGCCGCGGTCGCGCAGTTCGTGGCGCAGCACGCCGAGCGTGCCGAAGGTGCGCATCGTCTGGTTGGCCGCGAGTGGATCGGCCTTGTTGAGCTGTTCGGCGACGCGCTCGAGAAACTTTTGCTCGGGAGCGGACGGGTAGAGCGTGCAGAAATTTTCCCGCTGCTCGGGCTGGGTGTCCTTCACGAAGCCGACGACGTCCTCGGGTAGAGCGCGAGGGCGCGGTCGTAGTGTTCCGCCCTTCCTCGCTTCCATCCGCCCGCAGCCATCTGCTCGATGACTTCGAGTTGGAAAACCAGTTCTTTGGTGGGGTCGCTCATTGGGGATGGTTCGGTCAGAGGGAAGACTGAAGCTTGAGTGCAGCGGCGACGATGGGCTTGGCCCAGGTGGGGGTTGAGGAGAGGTTTTTCGGGGCGAGGATTTCCCCCTTTCGTAGGTGCAGGAGCAAAACCGGCGCAGGCGCGCCCGTGGCGAAGTCCGCGTCGGCGGAGTTGTCCCACACCATCAACTCGGCGAGGCGCGGCAGCAGGCGGATCAGATTGAGGCGGCTGTTCTCCCACCGTTCGCGAATCTTGGCTTCGGGGATATCGTGACCGCCGTCCGCGACCCGTGTGGCGACCCGGCGCAGGTGGTGCGCCACCGAAGCCAGTCCGACAAAGTAGATTTTGACGGCTATGCCATCCTCCGCCGCGCGGGCCAGCAGCCGGGGAATGGTATTGGCTCCGAGAGTCGTCTCGAAAACGAAATCGCCGCCTTTGGCGATGGCGTGCTCCAACAGTTCCTTGCCGCGTGTCCAGGCAAGGGAGTTGGCCTCCGCCGGATCGAGGCCCGGGTTCGAGCGGAGGAGCGAGCGGGTGAACTCGTCGGGGTTGTAATAGTCGCCGCCCGCCGCGCGGATGTAGGCACCGGCGACGCTGCTTTTACCGGCACCGTTCACACCCGCGAGGACGGTGATAGTTCCGCAGGGGGCGGACGCGGTCTTTTTAGACATGGGTGGCCGCGCGGCGGGCGTTCACGGCGGCTTTGCCCAGGGCTTTGGGGCTGGCGGAAAAGAGGGATGCGGTGGCTCGCTTGGCCTTGGGCGTATTCATCTTGGCGACCATCTGGTCGAACTCGGCGGTGAGGCTTTCGAGCGGGGCGCGGCGGCTCTGCTGGAGTTCTTCGTATTGCCCGGCGGTGAGGATGACGAACTCGCGGCGATTGTGGCGGGAGACGGCGAGAGGGCCGCTGGAGGCGAGGCGGGCGACTTCGCTGAATTTGTTTTTGAGGACGCTGGCGGTGACTTCGGACAAGTCGGCGACGGAGGAGAAACGAAAGGCGTGCGGAGCGGGAGCGGTGGTAGACATGGCTTGAATTTCTTTATTTTGGCCAGAATGGCAAGATTAGCCTTTTAGATAAACTGTTTCCATTTTGGGAAGAGTTCAGGCGGTGGCGAAGGGAGTTGTTTCCAATTTGGAAACAACGGGCGGATGCCAGTGGCGGACGTCGATCTTGCCGGTCACGGCGGCGGAGATCAGGGCGGTGCGGCGTTCTTGCATTAGCGCAATGGCTGACTCAGCACGCGCGATCAGACTATCGAACTTAGCGCAGCCAACCGGCTGCGTCTCGTGTTCACCGGCCCGAGTTGGTTGGGGCCTGCCGCGCGGGCCGGCCGGAACACGGGGGGAGCCGGACGGGGCCAGGCTTTGGGGTTTGGGGTGCGAGCGATGAGTTCCCTCCGAGTTTTCTTTCAGCCGCTCACCCGCGCTTACGCAGCGCACGCCACCGCCCAGCAAGGCTCGCCTGCCTGTCCCGCCACCACGTTTTGAATTTCACCTTCGCACCCTCCGTCCGCTCGCACTCCTGTCCATGCGGATCCACTGATGCGACGCTCGTCTCGGCCAAGGACTATGCTTTCGGAGCATCCATAAATTGCCGCGGAGTGCGGGACCAGCCGAACGGGGTCTGGGACCAGCCGAACGGGGTCTGGCTTTGGGGTTTGGGGTGAAGCGGTGAACACGTCCCCCGTTTTCCGTCACCCGCGCTCTTATGCGCCCGCTCCCGCAATTCGGGAACGCGCTCTTTCCAGGCATGAACTCACAAGGGAGCTTTAGTCGGCCGGGGTTTGAGCCACGAGAAGCTGCAGCCGGACGGGGTCTGGCTTTGGGGTTTGGGGTCAAGCGGTGAACATCGCCCGCTTTTCCGTCAGCCGCTCGCTCGCGCCCTTCACGCGAAATCGCACCCCGTTGCCGCGCGTCCTGACGGCGGCGCTTCGGGTCCGCTCATCCTCACCGCCAGCCGCGAAAAAGTAAGCCCGGTCCAATTTCCGGCAGCCGAAATTCGACCGCTCTGAAATTCCGGCGGCCAAAGCATCGCCCCCGGGGGACCCAACCAGCGGCTGCGCCGCCCTCACCTGCCGTTCCGCAGCACGATCACGCCGTCCGGCCGCCGCTCGACGAGAACACCATAGACTTCCTCGAGCGCTCGGACGAAGCCTTCGACGTCATCATCCGGCAATCGCCCGCCGATCCGCACCGCCGCCAACGCCCGGTCAGCCACTTCAATCCGACGGCCCGTGCGCTGCGCGAAGCCGGCCGCCAGTTCGCGCACCGTTGCGCCCGCCAAGTCGACCATTGGCGCCTGCCAGGCGAGCGAGCGGGCGATCTCCGCCGCCGACACCGCGCTCACCGTCACCGGCGACAACCTCGCGTCGGCCAAAATCTCCACCGTCGCCCGGTGCCCCGCCTCCACGAGCGCCGAGCCCACGGCGCCGCCCGGTGCCGCCTCGTCGGCTGGCTCCGCGTTCGGCGGCGTCACCCGCACCGTACCCTCGGTCACGAGCACGTCGATCGCCCGCGCGTCGAACCGCACGGCAAACGCCGTGCCCACGGCCCGCACCGTCACATTACCCGCCGCCGCAATAAACGGCCGCGCCGCGTCCTTCGTGACCTCGAAAAAAACTTCCCCGCGCACCACGGCCACCCGCCGTTCCGTCGCCGTAAACGACACCGCGAGCTCCGCTCCGCCCTTGAGCCGCGCGACGCTGCCGTCGGGCAACGTCCGCATTCCCACCGGAGCCGCCGCGATTGCCGCCGGTCGGCCGTCGTTCTCCGGCGCGGCGCTCTCCGGCCCCGGTCCGATCCCGGACCACAGCAGCAGGACCGCCGCCGCCGCGAGCCCGCTCGTCATGACCCAAAGCCAAACACCGCCAGACTCCGTCGCCGGCTCCGGCATCCGCCGCACCGCCGCACCGATCTCGCGACACTTTTTCCATGACCCGCGCGCCCGGTCGAGCGCGTCGCCATGACGCGGATCGGCGTCGAGCCATGCCGCCAGCTCCGCCACTTCCGCCGCCGAAAGCGTGCGGTCCTGCCGCACGACCCAGCGGGCGGCGGTGTCGAGCATCGCGTCGTCATGATCGCGGTCGTTCGGAGAATTTTTTTCCGGCGGCAACATGGGTCAGCGCACCTCGGGCAACGCGCCGCGCGCCGCGAAAAATTCCTCGCACCGCCGCAGCGCCTTCGTGAGCTGCGACTCCACCGTGTGCTCGGCAATGCCAAGCCGCGCGGCGATTTCGCGTTGGGGGAGATTTTCGAATTGGCGGAGGAGAAACACGGCGCGGCAACGCTCCGGGAGCGCCTCGATGGCGTCCGCCAGCAGTTCGATTTCCTGCCAACGGCTCACCACCTCGGCGGTGCCGGGGCTTTCATCCAAGACGCCGTGGAGCTCGCTTTCCGTTACGGCCATCAACCGGGCCGTGCCCCGGCGCCGAAACAGATCGTGCGCCGCGTTGCGCGCCATGGTGAAGAGCAACCCGCGCGGTGACCGCACCCGGCCCTGAGCCCTCAGGCGCAGCAAACGCGCGTAGCTTTCCTGCACCAGATCGTCGATGTCACCCGGACGGGCCACGCCCAGCAGGTAGCTGCGCAACAAGTCTTCATAGGGCTGCACTTCCTTGGCAAACCAGACGGCGGTCTCGGTGTCTTGGGGTGGCATCTGGGGGGCGGAAGCGCCCCGCATCAGAAGCCGGCACGCCCGCCGGGGGCAAGAGCGCGCCGCCGTTCCCAGTGAAAAAAATTTCATGGTTCGCGTAACGGAATCCGACGCCGGCGGCGACACTCTATCAAACCTCCCCGTGTCCACCCCGGCCGACCCAACCCTCCGACCCCTTGCCCGGCGCCAGTTTACTCCGGTAAACTCGGTGCGCCGGCGCGCTGTTGCCGCCGACCCCATGCACCTGCCACGCCCTGTTTACTACTCCTGCCTTCTCACCGTCCTCGTCGCGGGCAACGCGCCGCTTGCCCGTGCCGCCACGCCCGTCGCGGCCGCGGCCTCCGCCGCCCGCGAATCGCACGAGCCCCGCGCCTTTGCGATTCCCGCCGGCGAAGCGAGCACTTCGCTGGATGCCTTTTCGCGGCAATCCGGCGCCGCCCTCGTTTTCGTTGTCGATCAAGTGAGGGGCATCCGCACCCCGGAACTCAAGGGCCAATACCACCCGCGCGAGGCGCTCGAACGTTTGGTCGCCAAAACGGCCCTGACCGTCGCCGAAGACGCCCGCACCGGCGCGCTCATGATCAAGCGCACCCCGCCCCTCCCTTCCCCGCCCGCCCCGAAACCCACCAGCCAATCGAACCAACCCGTGAAACCCAAAAGCAAACTAGCCCTCTTTGCCGGCCTACTCGCCCTCGGCTCCGCCGCCGACGCCCAAACGCCTGCCGTTTCTCAAACGGACGAGGCCATCGTGCTCTCGCCTTTCCAAGTCGATGCCACGGCCGACAAGGGCTACCTCGCCACGCAGACGCTGAGTGGCACCCGCCTCAAGACGGACCTCAAGGACATCGGCTCCGCGATGACGATCTTCACCGAGCAAATGATGAATGACCTCGGCGCCAACAGCATCAACGACCTCCTCGCCTTCGCACCCAACACCGATCCGTTCGTCAACAGCCTCACCGATGCCTCTGGCAACGGAAACGCCTTCATCAACAACGCCACGCTCTATGTCACCCGCGGCGGCTCCACGAACGTCGTCGGTCAGGATTTTTTCAGCAACGGCATCCCCGCCGACCGCTTCAATTCCGAGGCCTTCACCTTCACCCGCGGCCCCAACGCCATCCTGTTTGGCCTTGGCAATCCCGCCGGTGCCTTCGTTTCTTCGACGAAACGCGCGAAGAATCGCACCGAGACCACCGTCGAGGTAAAAACCGACGACCGGGAAAGTTTCCGCACCACCATCGACCACAATCAGGTCATCAAGAGAGACCTCCTCGCCCTCCGCTACACCGGACTCTACGACCGCACCCGCGGCTTCCGCATCCCCAGCGAAAGTCTCCAGCGCCGGCACTTTGTCACGGCGCGCTTCACACCATTTAAGAAAACGGCGATTCGCGCCAACTACGAGCAGGGCAATCTCACCATGCCCGCCACGCGCCCGTGGCCCGTTTACGACGCCGTTTCACCGTGGCTCGCCGCCGGCGGGCAACTCCTCCCGACCTTCACCAACACCGGCCCCAAACCCGCCGGCTCCGGCATTTCCAACTACACGTTGCCCGGTGTCGTCTCCACCGAGTTCTCCACCGCCGGCGTCCAGATTCCGTCGATGCGCTGGGTCAACGCCGGCCAGAGCATCATCGCCGACTACGCGAACGGTTACCCCGCCTCGAGCGCCAAGCGCTCGCTCCTCAATCCCGCCCTTTACCCCGTCTTCGCCAACTCCCACGGCTCCGTTTCCTTCCGCAAAACCGACTACAAAATTTACTCCTTTTTTGTCGAGCAACAGCTGACGAAGGACCTCTTCGTCGAAGCCGCCGTGAACCGCGTCTTCAGCGATGTTTTCGCCGTCAACGGTTTCGAAGGCGGTCGCGACACGCTCTACGTCGACGTCAATCAACAGCTCCCCACCGGCGCGCCCAATCCCAACGTCGGCAAACTCTACACCGAATCGCAGTCCACGTTGATCATCGCGCCGGGCACGAGCCTCAGCAAACGCGCCATGGCCTCCTACGAACTCGACCTCTCGCGCCAGCCGTCCAAGTGGCTCCGCTACCTCGGCCGACACCGCGCGGCCGTCTTCGTCGAAGAGGTGAACAACAAGGGCAACAGCACCAATGACGGTGTCTACAACACCACGCCGCTCTCCACCGTCGGCGCCGCCGGCCAGATCATCAATGGCGCCAACCAAATGTTTTTCCGCTACTACTACGAACCGGCCAACGGCAAAGTCGGCAATACCGGCGGCCAGTTCGACCGCTACCCCGTCATCTACGCCAACACTCCGCTCCCTCCGCCCAACGCCTCCGGCGTCACCCCCGCCTACATCAATCAGCAGGGGCCCAACATGAGCGACTCCACTGTCACCACGCGCGCCTTCGCCCTGCAGAGCACGTTTCTCAACAACCGCATCATCCTCACCAACGGCATCCGCCGCGACAACCAACGTGCGTGGCGCGCCGTGCCGAACGACTTCCTCGCCCTGCGCGACGCGCGCGGCATCTTCCCCGATCCGCGCGGCTACAATGTCCGCACTTTTCTCCCCAACAGCCTCCGCGAGCGCGGCGGCGCCACCTCCACTCACGGCGCCGTGTTTCACGCCACGCATTGGCTCGGCTTCACCTACAACACCTCGAATAATTTTCAGGCGAACGATTCCACTCGCAACGTCTTCGGCGAACTCCTCCCGAATCCGCAGGGCAAGGGCAGTGACTACGGCCTCAAGCTCACGCTGCTCGACCGCCGTCTCTTCTTCGACCTGACCTACTACACCAACGCCGCCCAAGATAAGATCGACTCCGTCGCGAGCACGCCCGCCGGCGACTTCAGAATCCTCGACACCGTCTGGACCGGCATCGCCAACTTCACCGGCGATCAGAAATACACTCTGACCCCCTATGCCTCGACCAACACCACCTGGTCCGACAGCGCCACCACGAGTTCCAAGGGCTGGGAGTTCTCCGCCACGGCCAACCCCACCCCGCAGTGGCGCCTTACCGTCAACGGCAGCAAGCGCAGCACCGGCACGACCAGCGCGCGCGGCCTCAGTATCCGCCGATACCTCGCCGAGTATTTGCCCATCATCAAGGCGAACGCTGAGTGGATGGCGGCTCCCACGGCCAACGACGTCCCCGTCGCCACGCGCGTCGCCGCGATCGAGACCACGCTCGCGAACTTCACTGCGATTCAAAGCCTCCCCGAAGACATTTATGCACCGTCGTGGTCAGTGAACATGATCCAGACTTACTCGTTCGCCCCTCGCTCGCGCCTCGCCGGCGTCTCGGTCGGCGGCAGCATGAACGCCCGCGGCAAGACCATCGACGGCTTCGCCGAGACCGCCAATAACATTTTGAATCCAAACCAGCCCTACTACGCGCCCACCAACGAACTCTTCGGCGCGTGGATCACTTACCAACGCAAGCTCCTCCGCAACCGCCTCGATTGGCGTATCCAGCTCAACGTCCGCAACCTCTTCGACGCCTACACCGTGTTCCCGATGCGCACCGTCGACGCCCGCGACGGCACCCACCGCGGCGCCACGGCCATCTACCGCCTCAGCGAGCCCCGCACCTATACGCTCACGAGCACGTTCACGTTCTGACCCTGGGTCGGCAAATCTCCGCCCCACCGTTTTTCGCCCCCATGCCGGCGCTCCTGCGGCGCACCGCCGAATCCGCGGCGGAAAAAGGAGAGGTCGGACCTGTTTTGAATCGGCAACCCAAACCCACACCGAAGAGCCCAAACATGAAATCCCCCCGCACCCTTCTTGCCGCCCTCGGCGCCTGGCTCGTCGCGTCAACATTCGCCGAAGCACAAATAGCCAACGCCACGAAACCGGCGGCGCCGGGCGATCAGCCAACGGGCCAGAGGGCACTCACGCTCGACGAAATCGTGGTCACCGGCGTCTTCACGGCCACCTCGGTGCAGGACGCAACCGCGTCAATCTCGACGATCAATTCCCGGATGCTGTCCGAACAGGTTCCGGTGAGCGCAGCGGACCTGCTCCTCACCGTTCCGGGGGTAGGTCTCGACAACGTCTTCAACAAGCTGCCTCCCTTCGAAGCCAACGCCGAATATACTCCATTTTACTACAGCCCATACGGCAACGTGTTGCTCCGCACCTATCTCTTGAAGGTCAAGCGAGACTTTTGAACGCGGGGCGGCGGATTCATCCGGCAGGAACGCCGCTTGCGTGCTCGGTCTCTCCCAGGCGAATAGGCCAAGCTCCAATCCATAGGCTCAAACCCAAGTTGCCCTCATCCCAGTGCGCTTATCTCTCCTTCTCGTCACTTTGCTCGCCGCCGCTGTCCTCGCCCTGCCGAGATCGGCGTTGGGCCAGAGACCGAACATCCTCTTTTGTATTTCGGATGATCAGTCATGGGCATACACGGGGGCCAATGGCGATCCGATCGTGAAGACTCCGGCCTTTGACCGGATCGCAGCGGAGGGGCTCCGGTTTGTTCATTCATTTTGTAACGCTCCGACTTGCGGCCCTTCCCGGAGCGCCATCCTGACGGGTCAACCGATCTGGCGACTGGAGGAGGCCGGGAACATTCATAGCACGCTCCCCGCGAAGTTTGCGACTTACACCGAGGAACTCCAGAAGGCGGGCTACATCGTCGC
>CAMCHO010000179.1 GCA_945874455.1 Opitutus sp. GAS368
TAGAGATCGAGTTTCTCCGCGCGGTCCGGCGCGAGGTAGCTCACATCGGCAACCATACGCGGAGCGGCGGCGGCCTCACCCGCACGCGCCAAAGCCAGCAGTGCACAGGTGGCGAAGACAGTTAAAACGATTCGGAGCATAATGAGAAACCGGGGACGCGAGGAAAACGGGAGCACGGAAAAACAACGGGGGAAGCTTCGCGTGACAATCGCCGATCACAGAAATTTCAGTTTGCCCCCTCGCCCGCCACTCGCCGACTTTGACCGCCCCACTTTCCGCTATGCCTCACTTGTCTCCCCCTCTCCGCGTGTTGGCGCGTGTCGCTTTGGTCGCCGCCCTCCTGACTGCCCTCACCGCCCCCGCCCAGTCGCTCCTCGCGCCTGAACGCGTCGCCCTCGATTCGCTCACGGCCTTCAAACCCGTCACCGCCAACTGGCAGCTCGCCGCCGGTCTCGCCGGCGACCCGCGTCGCGACAAAACGCTCACCGCCACCCCCGGCTCCGGCGTCCTCGTGTGCAATCCCGGTAAGACCAAGGAAACACGCGGCCATCTCTTCACCGCGTGGGAACACGGCGACATCGAGCTCGCTTTCGAATTCCTCATGGCCCCCGGCTCGAACTCCGGCGTGTATCTGCAAAGCCGCTACGAGGTCCAGCTCTTCGACAGCTGGGGGAAAAAAACTCCGACCCCCGCCGACTGCGGCGGCATTTATCAACGCTGGGACGCCGCCCGCGGCGCCGGCAAGGAAGGCTACGAGGGCACCGCGCCCCGCGCCAACGCCAGCCGCGCCCCGGGTCTCTGGCAAACGCTGCACATCGTATTTCAAGCCCCGCGCTTCGACCCCACCGGCAAGAAAACGAAAAACGCCCGCTTCACCAAAGTTACCCTCAACGGTTTTCTCATTCACGAAAACGTCGAGGTCACCGGCGCCACCCGCAGCGCACTCTTCGAAAACGGTCCCGAAGCCCCGCTCGGTCCACTCATGTTTCAGGGTGACCACGGTGCCGTCGCGATCCGCAACCTCGCCTACAAACGCTTCGACGCCGACGCGCACCTCGCAGTCGAGAAGCTCGGCTATCAGCTCCACTCGTCCGCCTTCGCAAAAATCGGCGACTACGATTCCCGCCAACCCACGGCCACCGGCGTGCCCGACCGTTTCTCGCAGGCCGCCGTCGAAAAGACCGGCAAGTTCGCCCTCGTCCTCACCGGCTCCCTGAACCTCACCCGCGCCGGCGAATATGCGTTCACCCCGGAGACCTCGTCGCCCGTGCGCCTGCTCATCGCTAACCGTCCCGTCATCACCCCGCTCGAACGCGGCGGTCAGGCCGGTACGATCACCCTCGCCGCCGGCACGCACTCTGTGCGTCTCGACTTTCTTCATACGGGCAATAATCGCCCTGCGCTCGAGATCATCGCCGAGGGCCCCGGCCTCGCCCCGCATTCACTCGGCGGCGCCGAATCCTCACCCGCCGGTGGACGCCGTTTCACCAACGCCCAGAAAAAACTCGCCCTCGAACCCTCCGCCGACCGCGTCCGCATGCAACGCGGGTTCGTACCGTTCGAGCCGAAAAAACGCCTCTACGCCACCAGCGTGGGCACACCGCAGGGCGTCCACTACGCCTACGATCTCGAAACCGGCGCACTCCTGCGCGCGTGGCGCGGCACGTGGATCGACACCGCCGAAATGTGGGAAGGCCGCGGCGAACCCCAGCTCGCGAAACCCACCGGCCCCACCCTCACGCTCACTGCCAAGCCCACCGTCGCCTTGATCGATTATCCCCGCGCAGCCGGTTGGCCCGATTCCGCCGACGCCCTGCACTCGTCCCAAGGCTACACCCTCGAGGCGAACGGCCAGCCCGTGTTCCTCTCGAAAATTTCCGACGTCTCCATCCGCGACCGTCTCGCGCCAAGCGCTGACGGCAAAGCACTCACTCGCCGCCTCGATTTCAAGGGCTCCCTCGCCTCGTGGGAAACCCAAGTGCTCCTCGCCGAAGCCGCTGTCATTACCGCCCAACCCAGTGGCGGCTGGGTCGTCGGCGATCGCGAGTACTACCTCGATTGGCCCGCCGACTCCGCGCATCAACCGTCCCTCCGCAAGGTCGGCGACCAACAGCTCCTTTTCGTTCGCCTCTCAAAATCCACGCTCGAAGCCCCCCTCGCCTACTCGCTCGTCTGGTAACGCCGCCGCCATGAAACGCTTTTTCTCCACTCTTCCGACCATCGCAGCGTGCAGCGTCGTCACCGCATTCGCGCCGCTCGCGTTCGCCCAACCGAACAACCCGTCGTCCGCCGAACGTTTCGCCAAACCCAGCGACGAACTCGTCGCCCGCGAAAACAAATACTGGAAACGCATCCCGCTCGAAGTTCCCGCCGACATCGTCCTCGAGACCAGCGGTATCCTTCCGCTCCCCGGCCAACGTCTCCTCGTCACCACGCGTCGCGGCGAAGTGTATTTCATCGACGGCGCCTTCGCGGCCGAACCTAAACTGACCTTCTCGCTCTTCGCCTCGGGCCTCCATGAGCCGCTCGGCATCATCGCCGCACCCGCCCCGCGCAAAGGCTACTACGTCGCCCAACGCGCCGAGCTCACCCGCCTCGAAGATACCGACGGCGACGGCCGCGCCGATGTCTTCGAAACCGTCGCCAAGATTCCGATCTCCGGCAGCTACCACGAATACGCCTTCGGCCCCGTCCTCGCACCGAACGGCCATCTCCGCGTCACCTTAAACGTCGCCTTCGGCGGCGCCACTCAAGCCCCCGTGCCGTGGCGCGGTTGGATGATGGAGATCACGCCCGACGGCCAGATGACGCCCATCGCCGCCGGCCTGCGCTCGCCCGCCGGCTTCACCGTCACTTCCGGCGGCGACTGGTTCGCCTCCGACAATCAGGGCGAATGGGTCGGCTCCGGTAAACTCACGCACATCGAGCGCGGCGATTTTCTCGGTCACCCCGCCGGCCTCGTCTGGAGCAAACAGCCCGGTTCGCCCGTGTCACTCCGCCCCGACGACATCACCAGTTTCGGCAAGCCGATGGCTGAAGTGGCCAAGAAACTTCCCGGCGTAAAATCGCCCGCTGTCTGGTTGCCACACACCGTCCTCGGTATCTCTAACTCCGGCGTACTCGAAGATCTCAGTGGGGGAAAATTCGGTCCGTTCGCCGGCCAGCTCTTCGTCGCCGACCAGGGCCAGAGCAAAATCGCCCGCGTCAGTCTCGAGAAGATTAAGGGCGTGTGGCAGGGCGCCGCCTACGCCTTCCGCAGCGGCTTCGACTGCGGCATCATCCGCCTCGCCCAGAGCGAAGATGGCTCGTTCTTCACCGGCGAGACCGAGCGCGGCTGGGGCGCCCTCGGCCCGAAGAAACACGGCATCGAGCGCCTCGTCTGGACCGGCGAGACGCCGTTTGAAATCAAGGAAATCAAAGCTCAACCCGACGGCTTCGTCCTCACGTTCACCACGCCCGTCGATCGCGCCATCGCCGAAAAACCCGAGAGCTACAGCGTATCCGGTTTTACCTATCTCTGGCATCGGGAATACGGCAGCGCTCCCTCGGATCGTGCCGGTTGCCCCGTCCGCAAAGTCGTCGTCGCCCCCGATGGCCTCAGCGTACGCCTCGCCAACATTTGCCTACGCGAGGGCTACATTCACGAAATCAAAGCGGCCGGCCTCCGCTCCGCGCAGGGCAATGAGCCGCTCCTCCACCCCATCGCTTACTACACACTCAACCGTTTCCCCGACGGCAACCGGATCATCCCTCTCGAGGTCAAAGAGGTCGAACTCTGCGTTGCCCCGATCCCCGCCATGGCGAGTGCCAATACGAAGAAACACCCGACAAAAGCTCCTGCCGAATGGGGTAACGACGGCGACATGACCATCGTCCTCGGTACGCAACCCGGCCTGAAATTTGATCAAGCACTGCTCACGGTAAAAGCCGGCGCCCGCATCCGCCTCGTGTTCCGCAACACCGACGACATGCTCCACAACGTCGTCCTCTGCGCCCCCGGCAAAGGCGAATCCGTCGGCAACGCCGCGCTGGCCCTCGGCGTCGACGGTGCCGCCAAAAACTACGTCCCCGATACCGCCGACGTGCTCTTCCACAGCGCCCTCGTGCTGCCCGAGACGAGCGACACCATCTTCTTCAACGCCCCGACCGCCCCCGGCGATTACGACTACCTCTGCAGTTTCCCCGGCCACTCCGCGTTGATGAAGGGTATTCTTCGCGTGGAACCGAAGTAACGCGAAACGAGGTCGCGGTCCGCGACCCGCCCTCCCCATCGGGGGTAGGAGGCCGCTTGCGGGCGATCTTCGGCTATTGTCCGCTTGCCTTATCCTTACTCCTTACTTCACGGTAAGGCCATGGAAACCACCGTCACCTCCAAAGGCCAGCTCACCTTGCCGCAAGAGATCCGCCACGCGCTCGGCATTGACGCCGGCACGGTCCTCGAGGTCGAGCTCGGCACCAGGGGGAGCATCGTCCTCCGCAAAAAACCCACTCCGGGTTTCTTCGACCAATTCGTCGCGCTGCAGGCTGACCACGCCCCCTTTCCTACTGGCGACGCCGCCCGCGAGGCCCTCCGCGTCGCCGAGGATCAGGGCTCCTTTGAGGCCACACCCGCCGCCAAAAAACGCCGCACCACCCGTTAAGCCATGGCCATCGCCCTCGATTCCAACATCCTCATCGACGTCCTCGGGCAGTCCTCCGAGCACACGCCCCACGCCGTCGAGGCCCTCAATACGGCGCTCTCCCGCGGTGCCCTCATCATCTGCCCGGTCGTCGCCGCCGAAACCTCCCTCTATTTCGCCACCGCCGAGGACACTGAAGCGACGCTCAAGCGCATGCAAATCCGCCTTGCGCCTTTCGGCTGGCGCGACCTGCACCTCGCCGGCCGCATCTTCCTCGAATACCGCAAACTGTCTTCCAAACCGCGGCATCGCGTTGTCGCCGACTTCCTCGTCGCCGCCCACGCCTTTTATCACGCCGATGAACTCATCACGCGCGATCGCGGCTTCTATCGGCACTATTTTCCCAAGCTGAGAATCACCCACGTCGGCCCACCCGAAGCCACCTGAACATGTCCGTCCCCCTCCCACCCCTCCCCGCCGAGCCGCGCCCCGGCCGCTACCGCCACTACAAGGGCAACCAATATCGCGTGCACCATCTCGCCCGCCATTCGGAGACGCAGGAAGTCCTCGTCGTCTATCAAATGCTCTACGGCGACCATGGTTTCTGGATCCGGCCGCAAGCGATGTTCATCGAAAGCGTCACCCTCGCCGACGGCCGGCGCGTGCCGCGTTTCGCCTACGTCGGCGGGGAGTAACGTGGCCGAGCGTTCGCCCGCCTGGCAAACGCGGCGATTTTCATCGTCGCACCCGTTACGCGCGGCTGAACGTTCGTCTCCGCCTTTCTTCCCATGCCTACTCTCCGTCCCTTCCTCCGCCTTACTTTCACCGCGTGCCTCGCGCTCGTCCTCACACTCGGCACCCACGCGCAAACTCCCGCCCCCGCCACCGGCACGATCGAGAGCCGCGTGAAAAACGCCGTCTCCGGCGATTACCTCAACAACGCCCGCGTCTCCCTCAAGGGCACCGAGTTCGTCGCCCTCACCGATGAGAGCGGCACCTTCCGCCTCGCCGGCGTGCCCGCCGGCGCCGCCACCCTCCGCGTGCGCTTCGCCGGGTTCGACGATCAGGAAGTCCCCCTCACCATCACCGCCGGCCAAACCGCGCAACGCGACATCACCCTCGCCAGTCAGGCCCGCTACGGCGAAACCAACTCCACCGTCAAAATGGACGCGTTCACCGTGCAATCGAAGAAAGAAACCGATGCCGCCGCCATCGCCGTCAATGAACAACGCGTCGGTCTCAGCCAGAAGAGCGTCATCTCCGCCGATCAGTTCGGCACGCTCCCCGATTCCAATCCCGGCGAACTCATGAAGTGGCTCCCCGGCGTCAGCGTGGAGTATTTTGCTAATGACATCGTCGGCGTCAGCGTGCGCGGTTTCGACGCCGTCAACACCGAGATCCGCTTCGACGGCCTGCCCACCGCCTCCGCCTCCACCTCCACGCTCGGCACCGGCAACCGCGACCGCAATTTCGAGATGATGGGCTCCTCCTCGGCCGACATCTCGCGCGTCGAGGTCCGCCTCCTCCGCACACCGGAAGACAGCGCCAACGCGATCGGCGGCTCCGTAAACATGATCCGCCGCTCCGCCTTCGAAGCGAGCCGCGCCCGCTTCACTTACAACGCCCTCTTCACGACCGACCACGAATCCTTCGCCCTCGGCGCCCGCTCCGGCATCCGCGACACCCGCGTCCCCGGCTGGCGCCCCAATCTCAAGGTCACTTGGACCGATCCCGTGTCCAAGACTTTCGGTTACGCGCTCACGTTTAACCACAACGACGTCCTCGCCCGCGTGCACTGGTCCTTTCCCACCGTGAATTTCGGCACCGCCGATCAGGCCGCCGCCGCCCGCGCCCGCCTCGCCGCCGGCAAACCGCTCACCACCGTCAGCGCCGCCAATCCGCTCCCGACCACCGAGGGGCTGCACGACAATCCGAAACAGGACGTCACCGACAGCGCGTCCGCGAAATTCGACTGGAAGCCGACGCGCGAGCTCAAGGTGGCCTACTCCATCAGCGGCGGCCGTTACCAGGAGCGCGCGGGCGATGACATTCGTTTCACTTGGAACACGGGTGCGCAGAGTACCGCCGTGACCGCCGCCGTCCTCGACGCCCCGCTGGGCGCCCCCGGCACGAACGACGAGCACTCCGTCTACGGCAATCTCGGCACCGGCTCCATCCGTTACGACCTGCGCGAAGCGTGGCGTAATGGAAAACAAGATACGTTCACGAACGCCCTCGATTCTGAATGGCGCCGCGGGGACTGGCAGCTCAACGCCGCCGGCTCATTCTCCCGCTCGCGCCACACCTTCCGCGACACCGACGACGGCTTCTTCGGCAGCAACACGCTCGCCGGCTCCACGCTCCCGCTGACGGGCCTCGGCACCGGCACCGCTTCCCGCCGACTCATCACCCTCAACTCCCTCGACAACGGGCCCCAGTTCAACGCCCGCACCATCAAGTCCCTCGCCTTCACCCCCGCTGTGGGCACCACCGCTGCGAGCAGCGGCCCGGAGATCAATTGGCAGGACCCCGCCAACATGACGATCGGCGGCGCCGTCTCCCGCACCGGCAAAACCGAGGAGTCCATCGCCGCCCTCCGCCTCCGCGCCAAACGCACGTTTTCAATCGCCCAGAACCCGTTCTCCGTCCGCCTCGGCTACGACTTCGACGAACTTTTTCGCAACGTGCAGCGCTACGATTCCAACCTCTGGACCTTCGTCGGCCCCGACCACCTCGCCGCCACCGCCGACGACCACGCTGCGCAGATCGCCGCCGTCAATGTCCTCCCCGAACGCGACACCACCTACGATTTCCCCGCCGTCACGCGCACGAGCATGCGGCGCCTCTACGCGCTCTACCAAGCGCATCCCGATTGGTTTCAATACCGCGACGCCGAGTCCTACCGCTTCTCGACCACCGAGCCCTACGAGGTCAACGAGCGCACCTCCGCCCCATGGCTTGAGTTCAGCGGCGCACTTTTCCGCAACCGCCTCACCTACTCCGGCGGCGTGCGCTACGAACGCGCCGCAGCCGTCGCCCGCGGCAGCCTCGACCGCGGCGCGCGCTACGTGACGAGCCGCGGCCTCGTCGATCAAAGTCTCGCCGGCAACCAAGCCCGCTACGTGCGCAAGGGCGCGCGCGGCACCGGCCAAAACGAGGGCTACTTCCCGAGCCTCCAGCTCAACTATAGCATCCGCGAAAACCTCCTCTTCCGTATCGGCTGGGCCAAGACACAGGCCAAAAATCGTTTCGGTCGCGCGATCATCCCGAGCACGAGTCTCGACTACAATCCCGTCACCACCGGCACCTACGCCGGTCTCGCCGTCGGCACCGCCAACCGTCCCAACCCCGCGCTCCGCCCATGGACTGCCAACAACTACGAGGTGCACTGCGAATACTACACCGCGCAGGGCGGCGTCATCAGCCTCGGTGGTTTCGTCAAAGACATCAAAAACGTCCAGGTGCAGCAGCTCATACTTCTGGATACGCCCGAAAAACTCGCCGCCCTCGATCTCGAACCGTCGTTCCTCAATTTCCAGAGCACCACGTGGATCAACCAGGGCATCGGCCAGGTGAACGGCGAGGAGCTCTCCATCCGCCAGCCGCTCGACCACTGGCTCCCCGCCTTCGCCAAGGGCCTGAGTCTCACCGCCAGCTTCAACCACAACCACCTCGCACGTTTCAACTATGCCGCCGGCAACATCGGCAGCGATTTCCAGAACTACTACGAAAACCAGTTCAAGAGTTCCGTGCGTTACAACCGCGGCAAGCTCGGCGCGACCGTCGGCGTCATCCGCAACGGCCGCGTCTATCGCCAGCGACTCGACATCGCCGCGTCTGCGACCAATCCCGCCATCCGCGGCGACAGCTTTTTCCCGCCCTACACGACCGTCGATTTCAGCGTCGAATACAGCGTCACCCGCTGGGCCCGTCTCTTCGTCTCCGGCCGCAACGTCACCAACGCCCAAAAGACGCGCTACCGCGTCGTCGACGGCGCCCCCGACTGGAGCCGCTTCGCCATCGCGAACAACCTCGGCTTCACCTACACCGCCGGCGTCACCGGAGGCTTCTAAGATTCAGGCGGACTCCGGTCCACCTTGCTAACCCACCCCGCCCCGTAGCGGCGAGCGCCAGCAAGCCGTCCCACACCCAGTCCCCCGCCCCCGTAGCGGCGAGCGCCAGCAAGCCGTCCCTCGTTTTGTCATTGCCCGAAGCCCCCGGCGACGCGGCAATCTCTTTGCTCCGCCCCCCATGCACGTCCTCATCGCCTTCGACAAATTCAAAGATTCGCTCACCGCGCCGCACGCGTGCGAACTCACCGCCGCCGCCCTACGCGAACGTCACCCCGATTGGACACTCGACCTGTGTCCGCTCGCCGACGGCGGTGACGGCTTTTGCGAAATCCTCACGCGCGCCGCCGGCGGCATCGTCGAAACGCACACCGTCACCGGCCCCCGGGGCACCCCCACGCCCGCCTCGATCGGCTTCGTCCCCCTCGCCAACATCCCCAGCCCCGCCCGCACCCTCCTGTCATTGGACATGGGTCACGGGTCATGGGACATTCCCCCGACCGTCGCCGTCGTGGAGATGGCCACCGCCTCCGGCCTCGCCCTCCTCCCTCCCGACCAACGCGACCTGTGGCACACCACCACCGTCGGCACCGGTGAACTCATCCGTCTCGCCGCCGCCCGCCCCGGCGTCACCGCCATTCTCCTCGGTGTCGGCGGCAGCGCGACCAACGATCTCGGTCTCGGCGCCCTCACCGCCCTCGGCCTCACCTTTCACTCCGCCGACGATACGCCCGTCTCCCCTCCCATCCCCGCGCACTGGCCCCGCGTCGCCCACCTCACCGGCTGCCTTTCCCTCCCCCGGCCCCAGACCCCAAGCCCCGCCTCCATCCCTTCCCGCCCCGTCTCCTCCGACTCCTTTCCTAACGGCCCGCTCCCACCGATCCGCATCGCCTGCGACGTCAACAATCCCCTCCTCGGTCCCCGCGGAGCCGCCGCCACTTTCGGCCCCCAAAAAGGCCTGCGCCCCGCCGACCTCGCCCGCCTCGATCACGAATGCGCGCGCCTCGCCCACCTCCTCTGCGCGCATACCGGCCGCCCCGGCTCTCTCATGGATCTCCCCGGCGCCGGTGCCGCCGGCGGCATTTCCTTCGGCCTCATGGCGGCCGCCGATGCGAAACTCCTCCCAGGGTTCGATCTCGTCTCCGCATGGCTCGACCTCGAACGGAAACTCGCCGCCGCCGATCTGGTGATCACCGGCGAAGGCAGTTTCGACGACACTTCGCTCACCGGCAAAGGTCCCGGCGCCGTCGCCGCCCGCGCTCTCGCCCTCGGCAAACCCGTCCACGTCTTCGCCGGTGCCGTCTCCACGCTCAAACCCCGCGACCACCTCACCCTTCACGCGATCACGCCCGCCGGCACCCCGCTCGCACAAGCCCTGCGCGCAGCCCCCGAACTCCTCACCGCCGCCGTCC
>CAMCHO010000180.1 GCA_945874455.1 Opitutus sp. GAS368
CCGTAACCGCCATCGATCACGAGGTGGTGCTTCGATTTCAGAACCTTGTTCAAGACGGCGAGATCAATGTTCTGCGTATTGGCGAAGCAGTTCAGGGTGACGGAGCCGTGGCCCTCCTTCGGGAAGAGTTTGAAACCTTTGCTGAAGACGAAGTCGCGCACGGCTTTGTTCAGACGGGCGTGGCGGGCGTAGCGGGCTTGAAGGCCCTCGGCCGCGATGTCGTCGAGTTTCGAGCGCAGCGCGTAGAAGAGTGAGATGACGGGCGTGCTCGGGGTCATGCCGGCTTCGTGGTTTTTTTGGAATTCCACGAAATCGCAATAATAGCCGCGATCGGTCATCGTGGCGGCCCGGTCGAGGGCTTTCTTGGAAACCGAGAGGAACGCGAGGCCGGGCGGCAACGCGAGGGCCTTCTGGGAACCGGCGACGAGCACGTCGATGCCAAGTTCGTCCTTCTTGATCGGCATCGCGCTGAGCGAGCTGACGGTATCGACGATCGCGATGACGTCGGGGAATTGGCGGACGACCGCCATGATCGCGGGCAGGTCGCTCATGCAACCGCACGACGTCTCGTTATGAATGAGGGTGAGCGCGTCGTAAGCGCCGGTGGCGAGTTCGCGGCGGACAGCTTCGGGATCGACGGGCTGGCCCCATTCGAACTTGAGGGCGGTGGCTTGTTTGCCGCAACGGATCGCGACGTCGTACCATTTGTCGGAGAACGCGCCGTTCATGCAAACGAGCACCTTCTTTTTGACGACGTTGCGGAGGGCACCCTCCATGACGCCCCACGCGCTGCAGGTGGCCAGGTAAACGGGGTCCTGCGTGTAGCAGAGCGCCTGAAGCTCAGGCTGCATGGAGTTGTAGAGTGCGACGAACTCGGTGCTGCGATGCCCGATCATAGGCTGCGCCATGGCGCGAAGCGTTTTGTCCGAGACGGCGATGGGGCCGGGAATGAAGAGTTTGTAGCTCATAGGTTTTGGCTGCGCAAAAGGGTTGGTTAGGGTTTCGGCGCAGGGTCAAAGTGTGGATACATAGCTGAGAGAATGCACGGTTGCTCCGAAAACAGTTTACGCAACCCTGCGGGTCAATCTTAGGTTTTTATGTAGCAAAACCTCATGCACTGGCTGAAGAAAAAAATCAACGCCCTCGAGCTCTACACGATCGATGTCATTTTGGGGCGGCGCGCGGACACGGGGGCGGCGATCTACGGGGCGTGCTTACAAGCACTGTCATGGCTGTTCAACGGCATCGTGCAGGCGCGTTGGTGGCTCTATCGACACCGGATATTTCACGACCAACCCCTAGGCTGCTTGGTGGTCGTGGTCGGAAATCTAACCGTCGGCGGCACCGGCAAGACGCCGGTCGTGGAGAAATTTGCCAAGGCGCTGCGCGACCGCGGACGCAAAGTCGCGATTTTGAGTCGCGGCTACAAAAGCAAGTCCGCGCCCCTCTGGCAGAAATGGTGGTGGGCGTTGACGCATGCCGAGGAGCCGCCGCCGCGCATCGTGAGCGATGGGACGACCGTGCTCCTCAACAGCGAGGAAGCGGGTGACGAGCCGTACATGTTAGCGCGGAATCTCCCCGGAGTGATCGTGCTCGTGGACAAGAACCGGGTGAAAGCTGGCGCGTATGCGATTAAGAAATTTGGCTGCGACACCCTCGTGCTGGACGATGGGTTTCAATATTTGCCGCTGAAGGGGAGCCTTAATTTGTTGTTGGTGGACAAGACCAATCCCTTCGGGAACGGCAATCTGCTCCCGCGCGGCATCCTCCGCGAGCCGATCAAGCATTTGAAGCGCGCGAGCTACATTTTTCTGACCAAGTCCAATGGACAGCGTGATCTGGAACTCGAGGCCCTCATCAGAGGGCACAATCCCGACGTAGATTTAATCGAGTGCGCGCACCGGCCGCAGTATTTGCAGCGCTTCGGCGTCGCCCCGGATGCGCCGGGCGCGCGGGAGCCGCTGACCTTTTTGAAGGGAAAACGGGTGCTGGCGTTCAGCGGAATCGCGACGCCCGAGAGTTTTGAGAAATTTCTGCGGGACCTCGGGGCGTTGCTCATGGGACGCGAGCGTTACGTCGATCACTATCGCTACGAGGAGAGTGATCTGGCTGAGCTGTTTGACATGGCTCGGCGGGAGGGCGCGGAATGTCTCGTCACGACGGAGAAGGACGCCGTGCGGATCGCGGAGACGCGGTCTTGCGCGCTACCGTTGTATTACCTGCGCTTGGAGATCGACATCATCCGGGGCGCGGCGGACTTCGATGAAGCCGTCGGAAGGATTTGTTTCCCACAGAGCGGGGTGCGGAGCGCGGCGGTGAGATGAGGCGACGCGCGACGCTCCGGATCATTCCGCGCATTGCGGCGAGCGCCGAGCACAAAGGTAAAGGGCTGAACACGTTGGCCTGGCGCGTTGGCGCGCACGCATGAGTTTCGACGCTGATCGTGATAAAATCACGAAAAAATCGAAGCTGACTGGAGTCTGTTAACTTTTATTTTTTGGCTGGTTTTTAGAGTATTTTTTTGCTGATTTTTCAGTCGCCATGCTCCCTCCACCCAGCTGTTGAAACCCTGAATTTCATTCGTTGGTAAATCCGCGATAAATCATTAGATGCTATTAAGCAGTGTTTTATGACGAATGATTTTAAGGTAAGTTCTATCGTTTTGTGGTTTGGGGGCGTCTTGGTGTTGGGTTTCCTCCCGGTGGGTTGCGACTCGGCGACTGGGTCGTCGGCGAGACCGGCCGCAGCCGAGCCCCGGTCCTTGGGTTTGCGCGTCCCAACCGCCGAGGAGCGCGCGCGTCTCGAGACGATAGCCCCGCCGAACCCGCCCCAACTGCCCAACGAACTCGCTCGGCAACGCCTTAACGCGGAACGCGTGGCGAAGGGGCTCGCGCCGATCCCTGAGGCCGTGCCTGCCGTGCCGGCTTCGACCCATTCTAATCAATAATGTTATGCTAACGCCTCATCCTTCCTCTATGCCCCGATCCCGCACGTGCTCTCAACGTTTTCAATGGGCCGCCTCAGCGGCTTGGGTATTCGCCTGCTTGGTGGGCGTATTCAGCCCAGTGCTGAGCGCACAACCCTCAGGTGCGGCCGGTGAGCCGCGGGCTCGCGGTCTGCGTCCGCCCACCGTGGCGGAAACGGCGCGCTTGCGCGAGCTCGCCCCGGCCGCCGAAAGCGTGCGACTCAACGCTCGCGCGCTTTCTCGTTCCAACGAAGAGCGCAAGGTCCGCGGACTCGCGCCCCTCGCTCTTCCCGTGGTGCCTGATGGGGAGGAGGTCGTCGTCGCTCCCAAAGTTTCGGTCGGTGGGGAGAACGCGTCCTCCGAGCTTTTGAGGAGCGCCGCCGCGTCCGCGCCAGCGGCCGTCTCGGCGACGTCCACGCTCGCCCTGGGGGCCGCTACGTTACCGTCCGCCGCTGACAATAGTACGCTCGCTGCTTTCCCGCCTGTCCGCAACCAAGGCCAGATCGGGTCCTGCGCCTGCTTTTCCTCCGTTTACTATCTGTCGACCTTCGCGATCGCTCAGGCGAGGGGGCTCAATGTGAGAAACTCCGGCGACGCCGATAAACTTTCTCCGAAATTCGTTTACAACCTGGTCAATCAGGGCGGCGACAACGGATCTTGGTTTACCGATATATTTGAGGTCTTGCTCAAACACGGTGCGCCGACGTGGTCGGATTTCCCCTACAGCGGCGTTGATACGCCAGCGAGCTACTTGGATTGGCCCGTCGCCAGCGCGACGTGGCGGGGCGCGATTTCGAACCGGATGGCTTCCAGCTATCAACTCACGGCCCTCGATACCGAGGCAGGACTCACCCGCCTCAAGACCGCGCTCGCCAACGGTGCGCTCGTGGTCTTCGCCTCGAACGTCTTTGGCTGGCAATTCGGCGCGATCGCCAACGATCCTGCTACTGCGGACGACAACGCGTTCGTCGGTCGGCCGGTGGTTACAGCCATCCAGATTGACGAGAGCGGGCACGCGATGACCGTGGTCGGCTACAACGATAATCTCTGGATCGACCTGAATAAGAACGGCGTCGTCGATGCGGGAGAAAAGGGCGCTCTCCGCATTGTTAATTCGTGGGGTACCAGCTGGCAGGACGCTGGCTTTGTGTGGGTCGCCTACGACGCGTTGCGCATCGTTTCCGCCGTCAGCGGCGTCGGGCCGGACATCACCACCAACCGGGCCGGTAGCGGCGCGACCCAAAGCGGGCGTCAGAAACCGTTTTGGGATGCGACCGGCTATGCGCTCGTTGCTCGCCCGAGTTACACGCCGCAACTCCTCGCGGAATTTTCACTGAAAGGCGTCACTGCTCGTAACCAGATTTCCGTTACCCTCGGCCGCGGAGCGGGCAGTGCCACCGGACCGAGCACGACCTATACCCCCGGCGCGCTGCAAGAGCAGGGTGGCGTTTTCGCCTTTAACGGGACCGCCACCGCCATCGACGGCGTCTTCGTGTTTGATCTGACGGACCTCATGCAAGCGGGGACCAACCGTTATTTCGTCCGCGTGAGTGATAGCGTCAGCGGCAATGCGGTGACGTTCGATAATCTGCGCCTGCTCAATGCCCAAGGCGGCACGCTTGCGACAGGGGCAACCGGGCTGCCGGCACAGGCCGACAATTCGACTGCGTCCGCATATCTCGGCTTTAGCGTGACGTCGTCGGCGCCCGCCATCACGAGTGCGCTTTCTGCGACGGGTGCGGTTAACGCAGCATTCACCTATCTGATCGTTGCATCGAATTCTCCGACGGCCTTCGGGGCCGCTAACCTGCCCGCCGGACTGGTGCTCAACGCTCAGTCGGGGGCGATTACGGGCACGCCGCTTTCTGCTGGTACCACCAGCGTCACGATCAGTGCTTCGAACGCGAGCGGGACCGACTCCCGGACGCTGGCGATCACGGTCGCCGCCGCTGTCATACCCCCGGTGATCACGAGTGCGGGGACGGCGACCGGCACCAGCGGTTCCGCGTTCACCTACCAGATTGTAGCGAGCAACGCTCCCGTTAGTTATGGTACTGGCGGAAGTTTGCCGAATGGCTTGAGTGTCAATACTACGACCGGCCTGATCTCGGGGACGCCCGCGCAGACAGGTTCGTTCAGTATGCGAGTTCTGGCGCGGAACGCGGGTGGGACGGGCTCCCGCACGGTCAATCTTACGATCGCCGCGCCGGTCATTCCAGTACCGGTGATCAGCAGTGCGACTGCGGCGAGCGTGGATGCCGGCAATCTGCTAAACTATCGGATCCAAGCGGCCGGGGCGGTGAGTTTTGTGCCCAGAATCTCCCGAGCGGTCTGACGGTCGATGCCACCACGGGCGTGATTACTGGCCGCGTGGCGCTGGCGCGTTCCTATCAGATTACGCTGACGGCAACGAACCCGACGGGGACCGGTTACGCCACGCTTAACCTCGAAGTTCGCGGCGGCAGCAGTTTCGGTCCGGCCAATGATAATTTTGCGAACCGCATCATCCTCAATGGGACTGCAGCCAACACCACGGGATCCACGAGCAATGCGAGTGCGGAGACGGGTGAGCCGGCCCACGCGGGGAGTCCGGCCGGTACCTCGGTCTGGTGGTCTTGGATCGCGCCGAGCACCGGTACGCTGACGCTGGCGACCACGGGCAGCGTGCCCGCGCCGCGCGTGGGCGTTTATACGGGGACGAGCGTGGCGACGCTCAACCCAGTGAACCCCACGACGACCGGGGGCGCGAGCTTTGCGGTGACCACCGGGACGACGTATCAGATTGCGTTGGACAGCATCGCGAATGCGACGGGATCGGTCGCGCTCTCCCTCGCGCTCAGCGCGCCGCCGATTACCGGCCCGGCCAACGATCATTTCTCCGCGGCTACGCCGCTCTCGGGTGCGACGGCCGCTGCCGCTGCGTTGACGACGGCCGCCTCCGCCGAGACGGGCGAGCCGGCGCACGGGTCCGTGGCGGCCAAGTCGGTTTGGTTCAAGTGGACCGCGCCCGCCGCCGGTACGTGCGCCGTGACCACCCGCGGGAGTGACTTCGATACCGTGTTGGCCATCTACACGGGCACGGCGGTGAGTGCGCTGACGTTGGTCACCCAAGATGATGATGGCGGTGGTAACTCGACCAGCATGACCGCGTTTGTCGCTACGAGCGGCACCACCTACTTTCTGGCGGTCGACGGTTACGGCGGGGCGTCGGGCAATGTCGCTTTAAACCTCAGCTTTTCGGCGGGCGTAAACCGTCCCACCAATGATAATTTCGCGGCGCCTACCGTGCTCCTCGGCGGCTCCGCGGTCAGTAGCGGTACGACCAATCTAGCCAGTAGTGAAACGGGTGAACCGGCTCATGCGGACTCCGTCGCGACTTACTCGGTGTGGTTCCGTTGGACGGCGACAGGTACGGGGCCCGTCACCGTCTCCACGGCCGGCAGTTCTTTTGATACGGTGCTCGCGGTGTACACGGGTTCGGCGGTCGGGGCTCTCCAGCTAGTCGCCAGTGACGACGACAGCGGAGGCAGTTCGACCAGTCTGCTCACCTTCAGCGCGACCTCGGGGGTGGTTTACTCCCTAGCGATCGATGGTTTTAGAGGTGCGGCGGGCAATTACAGCTTATCGCTCGGGCTGTCTCCGGGTGCGCCCGCCAATAATGATTTCTCGGCGGCCGCGACGCTGACTGCGGGCGTCCGCGCGACGGCGACAAACACGCTCGCTACCGCTGAGGCGGGTGAGCCGGCGCACTATGCGGTCGGCACGGCGCCGAACGTGGCGGCGAAATCGCTTTGGTGGCGCTGGACCCCGACCGCGACGGGCTTCGTTTCCCTGACGACCGCGGGGAGTAATTTCGACACGGTCCTGGCCGTTTACACGGGCTCGGCGCTGAGTTCATTGAGTCGCGTCGCGGAGAATGACGAGGCCACGACCAATGATTCGAGCAGTGGGGTTTTCTTTCGCGCGGTAGCGGGGCGCACCTATTCCATCGCCGTTGATGGCTACTTGGGAGCCGCGGGCTTAATCGTCCTCAACCTGACGCCAGCGGGTAACCCCAGTGCCGTTTACGCCACGAATTTTGAAGCCTTTCCCACGGGTACGGGCCAATTGGTCGGGCAGGAGCAATGGACTGAGTTGTACGCGCCTGCCAGTGGTGGCGCCCAAGGCGTTCTCGCCCAAGGAATCCCCGGTCAAGGTCGCGGTGGCTATCTAGGTTTTGATGCCCCCGCTTTTGGCACGAACACTACGGCGACATCGGTGTACGTTTATCGGCCTCTGAACTTTGATCCCGTTACCGAGGGCGTGCCGATCGTGCAAGTGAGGGCAGACGTACTCATCGTGGGTTCGACGAACGGACGTAACGACGTCTTCCGCCTGTCGTTGTACAATAAGGCAGGATCCCCGCTCGGTGGAGTCAGTTTTGACACCGCCAACCTCCAGGTTTCGACCACTAACGGCGCCGCGATCGCGACCACGAGTGCGACGTTTGCATTTAACACCCGCTACACGATCCTGGGGACCTTCAATTTTACGACGAAGCGGTGGACCGCGCGCATGAACGGGGTGGACCTCACCGTTGATTCGGCCTTCGCGGTTGGGGCCACCACCGGGGTGGATGTGGGTGATTTCGATTTCGTCTGGACCCTGACCAATGCGCAGCGTTTGCCCGGCGATAACTTCATCGTTTTCGATAATTTCGCGATTACAGCCGACCCCGAGCCGAGCGCCGTTCCGGTCCTGCAGCTACCGACGGCGCCCACTGGGGTTTTAGGCGCGCCGTTTGCCTATGCACTCGCGGCAACCAATGCACCGATTCGGGAGTACGGTGCCACCAACTTACCGCCAGGACTTAGCTTCAACACGATCACCGGCCTCGTCGCGGGAACGCCGACGCAGACCGGCTCATTTACGGTGAGTTTTACGGCGACCAATCTGAAGGGCCAGAGCGCAGCGAGCTCGACGGTTTTCACCATCCTCGCCGGTCCGCCGGCCATCACGAGTGTCGCGACCGCGACGGCGGAAAAGAGCAAGGCCTTCTCGCATCAGATCATCGCGACCAATTCACCGCAAACGTTCACGATCATCGGCAGCACCGCGCTGCCCAGCGGCCTCACCCTTAATAACACGACGGGCCTGATCAGCGGGAGTCCGCTCGTCACGGGGCGCTACAGTGTTACCCTGTCGGCTGAGAATGCTGCGGGCGCGGGCACCGCATCGTTTGTGCTGAACGTGGCTGCGAGCGTGCCGGTACCTGCTAACCAGACGATTACCTTCGGTGCACTGGCGGCGAAGACCTTCGGCGATGCGCCATTTACGCTCAGTGCGACGGCTTCATCGGCGCTCAGTGTGACTTATGCGAGTGCGAACACCGCTGTCGCCACCGTGAGTGGCAACACCGTGACGATCGTGGGTGTTGGCACGACGACGATTACGGCCAGCCAGATCGGCGATGCGAACTACAACGCAGCTCCTGCGGTCGTGCAGACGTTGACGGTGAACAAAGCGGCGGCAGCGGTGAGCGTGGGCAACCTCGTTGCAACGTACGACTCCACGCCAAAGGCGGCGAGTGTAGCGACTACGCCATCGGGCCTCACGACGAACGTGACTTATGACGGTTCTGCGACGGCTCCGACCAACGCGGGCAGCTACGCAGTGGTGGGCACGATCGCGAACGCCAACTACCAAGGAACGGCATCGGGCACCTTGGTGATCGCGAAGGCGAATCAGACGATCACCTTCGGCGCGTTGGCGGCGAAGACCAACGGGGATGCGCCGTTCACGCTGGGTGCGACGGCGTCGTCTGGCCTGCCTGTCAGCTATGCGAGTTCGAACACCGCTGTCGCTACCGTGAGCGGCAGCACCGTGACAATCGTGGGTGCCGGCACGACGACGATTACGGCGAGCCAGGCGGGCAATACGAATTACAACCCCGCGACCGCCGCGACGCAGACACTGACCCTTTCGGGCACGACGCCGCAGTACGCGATCACGACCTTCAGTCCGCAGCCGGTGGCTGCGGGAGGCGAGGTGACGTTGACGGGGACGTTCCCGACGGGGAGCGTGCCGGTGATCACGTTGGATAATGGCAGCACTACGCCGGTGGCGACGCTGACGGCGGGGTCGAACTCCGCTAGCCAGCTAAAGGCGACTGTGCCAGCTGGCACGGTCAGCGGGACGTACGCGCTGAAGGTGACGTTCGGAACTGGCAACACGCCGGTGGTGCTGGGGATACCGACTTTCGTGGTGGGTACGGGAGGCGGCACGACGCCGCAGTACGCGATCACGACCTTCAGTCCGCAGCCGGTGGCCGTGGGTGGCGAGGTGACGTTGACGGGGACGTTCCCGACGGGGAGCGTGCCGGTGATCACGTTGGATAATGGCAGCACTACGCCGGTGGCGACGCTGACGGCGGGGTCTAACTCCGCGAGCCAGCTAAAGGCGACTGTGCCAGCTGGCACGGTCAGCGGGACCTACGGGCTGAAGGTGACGTTCGGAACTGGCAACACACCGGTGGTGCTGATGGTGCAGAACTTTGTGGTGGGGACGGGAGGCGGCACGACGCCGCAGTACGCGATCACGACCTTCACTCCGCAGCCGGTGGCCGCGGGAGGCGAGGTCACGTTGACGGGGACGTTCCCGACGGGGAGCGTGCCGGTGATCACGTTGGATAATGGCAGCACTACGCCAGTGGCGACGCTGACGGCGGGGTCGAACTCCGCGAGCCAAGTAAAGGCGACTGTGCCAGCTGGCACGGCCAGCGGGACCTACGCGCTGAAAGCGACGTTCGGAACTGGCAACACGCCGGTGGTGCTGATGGTGCAGTCTTTCGTGGTGGGGCCGGGAGGCGGCACGACGCCGCAGTACGCGATCACGACCTTCAGTCCGCAGCCGGTGGCCGCGGGAGGCGAGGTGACGTTGACGGGGACGTTCCCGACGGGGAGCGTGCCGGTGATCACGTTGGATAATGGCAGCACTACGCCGGTGGCGACGCTGACGGCGGGGTCGAACTCCGCGAGCCAGCTAAAGGCGACTGTGCCAGCTGGCACGGTCAGCGGGACCTACGGGCTGAAGGTGAAGTTCGGAACCGCGGGTTCGTCCGGTTATGCGGAG
>CAMCHO010000181.1 GCA_945874455.1 Opitutus sp. GAS368
CGCCCTCGCCCTCGTCCTCCGTCGCTCCGGCCTCGCGCTCCCGCCCTCCACCCCTCTCCGCGCCGGCTATCCCTCTTCTCTATGAAACTCCGCCCACTCCTCGCCTTCGCCGTCGCCGGTCTTGCCGCCGCACTCTCCGCGCAAACCCCCGCCACCCCCGCCCCCGACCTCACCAAAAACCCCGCACTTACGCGCGCGCCCCTCAACCCCGCACTCCCGACGCTCTTCATCGCCGGCGATTCCACCGCCGCTCGCGGACGCGGCGAACGTCAGCAAGGCTGGGCCGAACCTTTCGCCCAGTACTTCGACCTCGCGAAAATCAACGTCGCCAACCGCGCTCGCGGCGGCCGCAGCAGCCGCACTTTCATCACCGAGGGCGTTTGGGATCAACTCCTCGCCGACCTCAAACCCGGCGACTTTGTCCTCATTCAATTTGGCCACAACGACGCCAGTCCCGTCAACGAAGACGCATCCGTTCCTCCCGCCGCCCGTCGCGCGCGCGGCTCCATCCCCGGCCTCGGCGACGAGACGCAGGCGGTCGACAACATCATCACCAAGAAACCCGAAGTCGTGTACACCTTCGGCTGGTATCTCCGCAAAATGATTGCCGAAACCAGGGCCAAGGGTGCCACGCCCATCGTCCTCTCCCTCACCATCCGCAACCTCTGGAAAGACGGCAAACTTGAGCCCACCAGCCGTCACAGCCAATGGTCCGCCGAGACCGCCGCTGCCACCGGCACCGCGTTTTTCGATCTCAGCACCGCCGTCGCCGCTCAATTCGAAACACTCGGCGCCGAAAAAACCGCCGCGCTTTACCCGCAAGACCACACCCACTTCAACGCCCCCGGCGCCGACCTCCACGCCGCCACCGTCGTCGCCGGCCTGAAAACGCTCCCCGGCAATCCCCTTGCGACATTCGTTAAGTAACGCCCGGTCTCCCGAGCGTCACCCCCGTCGCCCAGCCCTGAGCAGCGCCGTTCTTTGATCTCTCCATGAATCCCGCCCTCTCATTCGCCCGCCGTCTCGTCATTTTTTCCCGTGCCGCGTGTCTGCCGCTGTTCGGCGCTGCGGCGCTGCTCGCCCAGCCCCGCCCCGAAGACAAACCACTCCCTCCGCCTCCGCCCGTCCACGCCGAATTCAAATTCTCGTTCGGACTCACCCCCGCCCAAACCGCCCCCGCCACCTACACCGCCGTCACCGACCATACCCTCTACACCTCCGAGCGCGGCCACGGCTTCGACCTCGGCACCAAGCCCGGCGTGGATACACCGTTTTTCTTTTCCGTCAAAATCCCCGAGGGCAACTACCGCATCACCGTCACGCTCGGCGATCCTGCGGGCGAATCCAACACCACGATACGCACCGAGTCCGGCCACCTCATGGCGACCGGCCTCGCGACGACACCCGGCCAGCGCGTGACGCGCACCTTCTACGCCAACGTCCGCCGGCCCCAGCTCCCGCCGCCCCCTGCCAACGCCCCCGGTGGCAGTATCGTCCACATGTTTCTCGCGGGCGAAGCCGAGGCGCGCCACTGGGATGAAAAGCTCACCCTCGAATTCAACGGCCCGCGCCCCTGCCTCGCCGCCCTCGAGATCGTCAAGGACGACCGCGTGCCCACGCTGTTCACCGCGGGTGATTCCACCGTCGGCGATCCGCGCCGCGGCCCCGGCGGCAACTGGCCCACGCAACTCTGCCAGTTTCTCAAACCCGAAATCTCCCTCTGCAACGCCGCCGAGGGCGGCGAAACCACCAAAAGTTTCATCACCGGCCAGCGCCTAGACAAAGCTCTCAGCCAAATGAAAGCCGGTGACTTCTTCCTCGTGCAATTCGGCCACAACGACTCGAAGCCCCAATGGCCGCAAAGTTACACCGAGCCCGCCACCACCTTCAAAGCTTACCTCCACGTCTTCCTCGCCGAGACGCGCCGCCGCGGCGCCACGCTCGTCCTCGTCACTCCGATGGAGCGTCGCGCCAACGGCGACACCGTCGGCCCGTGGGCCCGCGCCATGCGTGAATTTGCCACGCAGGAAAACATTCCGCTCATCGACCAATGGGCCGCCAGCAAACAACTCTGGACCGCCCTCGGCCCCAACGTCGGCTCCGCCTTCGCCGACCAAACGCACCTCAGCGGCTACGGCGGCTACCTCCTGTCGAAACTCATGGTCGCCGGCATCCGTCAAAACGTCCCTGACCTCGCCCGCTTCATCGCCGACGATTTCCAACCCATGGACCCCACCCGCCCCGAAACTCCACCCGCCTACCTCAAAGAATCCCCCGGCCCCGGCGCACCCCGCGCCCGCAATCGCCCCCTCCCGTAGCCCGCCTCGTGAGAGGCGGGAAAAATTCACGGAGTAGCGCCGCGTGAGCAGCACCCGGGGTACTCTTCTGGCGTGCACAGAGAACACCACCCGCGTCCTCGATTTCGATCGGCGCCTCGGCAGCCCCGCCCTCGACACTACGCACGCCATGCCCGGCGGCGGCTCGACGGGCACCGGCGCCACGTCCATCGCCTCCTTCGCCGCACCGTCGCCGCACCGCCGCTGCGCCGCGAAGACCTCACCTTGAGAAAACCTTCGCGCGAAATCAGCAAACCCCTGATCGCGAAACACCCGTTCTATGATCGATAACGTGTCTTAACGAAGCGGCCGTTTCGAAATGCCTTCAGCCGTCAGCCTTCAGCCGTCAGCCTTCAGCCCACCCGCGTCACCCCCCCAGTACTGCCGCATCTTCGCGCGCACGAACGCCACACTCGCCTGCAACTGCGCCATCCCATCAACGCCGTCCTCGATGCTGATCCAGCCATCGAAACCCACGCCGCGCAGCGTGCCGAAGATCGCGTCGTAGTCATTCAAGCCCTTGCCAATCTCCCCGTGCCGCAGGCGTTTCACGTAGCCCTCCGCACCGCCCTCCTCTCGCCGTAAATCCTCCAGCGTGCCCTCGATCAGCGTCCGATCGCTCGCGTGCATCGTGACCACGCGATGCTTCACCCGTTGCAGTAGCTCCAGCGGATCGTCGCCGGCAAGAAACGCATTGCTCGGGTCGTAGTTCACCCCAAAGCGCGGATGCTGCACGCGCTCCACGAGTTCGCAGAACACGTCCATCTTCTGCGCAAACTCCGGGTAACTCCAAAAATCGTCCTTGTAGTGATTCTCGATAATGAGCGTAACGCCGCACCGCTCCGCCTCCGGTAAGCACGCCTCGATGCTCTGAGCCACAAGTTCGACGCCGTGTGCGCGCGTTAACTCCGGCCGCCGCTGCCCCGACAACACTCGGCAAAACCCCGCGCCCAGCGCCGCCGCCATTCGAATCCAGTGTTTCTCTTTCTCGATCTCCACCCGGCGAAATTCCACGTCTGGATGTGAAAAATCCGGCGAGCAACACAGCATCGGGATCACCAACCCGCGCTCCTCCACCGTGCGCCGCGCGTCCGCCCACCGCGCCGGATCCGCCAGCTCCAGCATCCCGCTGTAGTATTCCAAACCGTCGAGCCCAAGCGGCGCGGCGAGGTCGACCCACTTGCGCAACGTCATCGTGCCGTCTTTGCAGAGCGGACGCATAAAGGCTTTCGGAAACGCGGCGAGCTTGGGCATAATGGTGGGGGTTACTTGGTGCTGCTCTTGTTCGGATTCCGGCCAATAATCGAATACTGCTCCAATTCGACGACCGCCCCACTCACCGGCCGCGACTCATCGCCGAGCCAATAAACCGCGGCCGCCGCGATGTCCTCCGGCATAATGAGTCGCCCCGAGGGTGCGAATTGCTCGGGCACATTCTGCGGCCAATCCGCCGCCATCCCATGCTCGATTTGGTGGGCATACTCCCGCGCGGTCAGCACCCAGCCGACGTTGAGATGGTTCACCCGCACGCGATCCGCGCAGTGGGCATTAGCCAAATTACGCGACAGCGTCTGCATCGCACCTTTCGAAAGACTGTAGTCGAGTAAATTGGCCTGCCCGCTGTGCGCATTGATTGAACCGATATTCAACACGCAGCCTGCGTTCGCCTTCAGCTGCAAAAACGCCGCCTGAATCAACAGCAGCGGCGCCCGCACGTTTACCGCCATCATGCGGTCGAAATTTGCCGCGCTCGTCGTCGCCAAGTTGCTGCGCGCCACAATGGCCGCGTTGTTCACCACCGCATCGATGCGCCCAAACGCTGCCAGCGCCGCCGCCACCATCCGCGCCGGACTCGCCGGATCAAGCAAGTCATCCAAATGCAGCGCCGACGCCGCACCCAGTTTCTTGACGACGGCCTCGCCGTCCGCGCGCTCGATCCCATGCACCAGCACCCGCGCCCCCTCCGCCACCGCGCGCTCCGCAATCGCTTGCCCAATCCCGGAGGTACCGCCCGTGACGATGATCACTTTATCTCTGAGTCTCATTTTTTAAAATGTAGCCGCGAGCGTAAGCGAGTGGGCCCACTCACACTGGTTTCAACACGGCCTTCACAATCTCCCCCGAGTGCATCTTTTCGAACGCTTCGTGCCAATTTTCCAGCGCCCACACGCCTCCGAGCACCGGCCGGACGTCCAGCTGACCCGACGCCAGCAACGCGAGCACGCGCTCCCAAATCGGCCAGTTGTGGCTGAAGCTGCCTTGCAGCGTGATGTTTTTCTGCACGAGCGGATCGAGCGAAAAATTCAACGGCTGCGGGCCCCAACCCACCTTGCTGATCCACCCCGCCGGTCGCACGAGTTCGAGCGCGATCTTCAACGCCGCCGACGATCCCGCCGCGTCGATCACCCCATCCACACCGAGCCCGTCGCGCGCCAACGCCCACGCCGTCGCATCCCCGATGATCGTCTGACAACCGTAAACCTTCGCCACATCGAGCCGCGCCTTGTCGCGCTCAAGTCCCACCAGCGCGACTTCCGCGCCCGCGAGCCGCGCCATCGCCGCACACAAAATCCCGATCGGTCCCGGCCCAAGCACGATCACGCGGTCACCCGGCCGGATCTTCGCGTTATTGATGACGGCATTATACGCCACACAGCAGGGCTCGGTCAGCGCCGCGTGCTCGATCGCCAAACCCGCCGGCACACGGTGCAGGCAACGCGCCGGCACTCGCACGAAGCGCGTCATCGCACCGTCGACACCGTAACCAAAGCCTTTGCGCGTCGGATCGAGATTGTAGAGCCCCGCGCGGCTCAGCGGATTGTTCACGTCGATCACCGCCGCCGTCTCGCTGACGACCAGATCGCCCTCGCTCCACGTTTTCACACCCGTACCCAGCGCCGCGATACGCCCGCCAAATTCATGGCCGAGCACGACCGGATAGTTGACCTTCCAACTGTGCGACGCCGTCCACTGGTGCAGGTCGCTCCCACACACGCCGACGGCCTCGACCGCGAGGATCACATCGTCAGGGCCCGGCTCGGGACGGGCAAATTCACGGATCTCCACGCTGTGCGGCGCGGACGAAAAATTAACAACAGCAGGACTTTTCATTGGAAAATATAACGCACGATTCCCTCACCACATAACACGTACTCAAAGCCCAGTGCGGCCGCGCCCCACCGGCACATCGCCATACCCATGCACCCGGTCACAGATGATCCGCAGCGTGCCCTCGAGATTACCGTCCGCCGTCCGGAACGAATCGGAGTCCACGGCGAGCGGCGCACCAATCACGACGAGCGGCGCACCAAACTCCGGCGCACGCACCGCCTGTTCCAACGTGAGTCCGCCCACCGCCTGCACCGGCACGTTCACCGCCGCCACGATCTCGCGCAAGAGATCCAGCGGACTCGGCATCCGCCGCCCCGCCGCCGCGATGCCCCGCCGTTCATCGTAGCCGATGTGGTGAATCACAAAATCGCAACCGAAGTCCTCGATCAGCTTCGCCCCCGCCACCATGTCCGGACAGCCCAGATTGTCGCCCATCACCTTGATTCCATAATCACGCCCCGCCTTCACCACGCACTTCAACGTTTCCTCGTGCGCCCGCGCCATCACGACGACATGCGTCGCGCCCGCCTTCGCCATCATCTCGGCCTCAAGATAACCGCCGTCCATCGTCTTCAAATCCGCCACGATCGGCACGCCGGGAAACCGCTCGCGCAACGCCCGCACTCCGTGCAGTCCTTCCGCCAAAATCAGCGGCGTCCCCGCCTCCAACCAGTCCACGCCGGCGCGCCGGGCGAGCGCGGCCGTAGCCAACGCTTCTTCGAGATTTGTGAGGTCGAGCGAAATCTGGACGATCGGCAACATGAGGTAAAATTTCCTGCACACTGCAGGGCGCATCCCCGCTCCGTCAACGCACGACCGCCCCTCGTCCCAACATAAGACCATGGTCGCACCGCTCCGACGGAAAAGCGCTTTCCCAAACGCCGCATTCAAAGCACCGACGACGTGCACCCGATAAAAAACTCCCCGTCGTCCGCCGCCCTCCGCCCCCACCCGTCCGCCTTCTTGTCCTATCGTTCGTGAGTTTCGCAACTAACCCGTCCGCTCTCATCCCCTGCACCTCACCCACCTCGCCTGCACCCTCTGCGGAGGAGACCACGACGATGCCGTCCGGCACGTCACATCGTGGCCCCCCACCCCCAACCACGGCATCACCGCCGGATCACCCCGCGACGCTCGGCCGTGCTCCCCTCGCCGCACAGCGAGATAGGCCACGGCCCTCCGCTCATCCGCCGCCGCCGGCGATTTCTTCAAGCAGCTTTCCCGCCGGCGCTCAACGCACCTGGAGCGTTTCGCCGCCAAACGTGAGGCCGAGCGAAGGCACCGTGACCGCCTTGCGCGTGCCGTCCTTCTGCACGTTCCCAGCCAGCCATGCATCGTAGCCCGTGTCCTTCGCGGCCGCCAAGACGGCGACCACGTTTTCCGGCGCGACATACGCCGCGAAGCCGACGCCTTGGTTGAACGTCGCATACATTTCCCGTTGCTCAATCGGCCCGGCTTCCTGGAGAAATTGAAACAACGCCGGAGCCGGCCGCGGGTCCGTGATCTCATAAACAAACGGCTCGTCGAGCCGCATGAGCTTCCGCCAACCGTGACCGGTCACATGCGCGACGTAGTTGAGCTTCAGTCCGCGCCGCTGACACTCCCGCACAAACGCCACGTAAATCACTGACGGCGCCAAAAGCGCTTCACCAAACGTGCGGAGATCACCGTGACCGATCGGCGTCTGATAACCCTGCGGCAACTGCGCCGCAACCTTCCGACACAGCGAAAGGCCGTTGGTCTGCACGCCCGAACTCGCGAGGAAAATAATCTGATCGCCGTCCCGCACGTCACCGGTGATGCGCAGGTTTTTCGGGAAAATTTTTCCGATCGCGGAACCGGCCAGCACAATGGCTTCGGGCTCCACAATCCCACCGAGCGTCGGCGTCTCGCCCCCGCCCCACACCGCCCCAGCCTCGCGGCAGCCTTCCGCGAAACCCGCCACCAGCGCATTCGTGCGCGTCTCGTCCGCAAACCAGCTCGAATCGCCGACCGCCGCGTGCATGGCCACCGAGATGGGCAACGCCCCGCAGGTCACGAGATCGTTCACCATCGTCGCGACGGTATCGATGGAGATTTCGCGATAGAAGCACTTGCCCGTCGCCGCATACACCGCATCCGCCACGAGGTTCTTCGTGCCGAGCCCTTCCTCGACATGCGCGAGAAAATGATCCGCCGCTTCAATCAGGTAGGCGCTCTCACCCCGCGTCGTCGCGGGTTCGCTATAACCGTGGCCCGCGAGCACCCCCGCCGTGGTGCGCGCGGCCTGCTGGCACGCGCGCTTAAACGCATCAAGCTGATCGTAGCGGACCCCGGATGATTCGTAGCTAAGCGCCATAATTCAGTAAGCCCGCCCGTCGGTCTTTTCGTGATAATTCAAAAACGCTTGGTTCACCACGCGGTAACCGCCCGGCGTCGGATATTTCCCCGTGAAATACCAGTCACCCGAGTGCTGGGGCACCGCCGCATGCAGATTCTCGATCGTCTGAAAGATGATCTCGATCTCCCCTTGCCACTCAATGCCCTTGGGCCGCACCCGCTCGACGATCTTCGCCGAAATCTCTGCGGGCGAAAACGGTTCATAGATCCGCCGCACGTGATTCACCGAGCCGCCGTGCGCGACCTCATCGAGACACGCCTTGTAAACATCATCCAGCAACGCCAACTGCCCGCGCTCACGCAGCAACTCAATGGCCGCTTCAAACGCGATAAATTTCCCCAGCTCCGACATGTCGATGCCGTAGCAATCGGGATAGCGGATCTGCGGCGCCGTCGAGATGATAATGATCTTCTTCGGCTGCAACCGTGCAAGAATCCGCAAAATCGACTTTCGCAGCGTCGTCCCGCGCACGATCGAATCATCCACGCAGACCAAGTTGTCCCCCGGCTTCACCGAGCCGTAGGTGATGTCGTAGACGTGGCTCGCCAGCTGGTTCCGCAGACTTTCCTGTCCGAGAAATGTCCGCAACTTGATGTCCTTGCTCACGACTTTCTCGCCGCGCGGCCAATTGCGCAAAATGAGATCGTCGAGCACCGTCTCGGTGAGTTCCCCTGCGGCGGACGCTTTCAGAATCGCGGCTTTGACTTCATCGCGGCGCCTGGCGCGCAACGTCGACATCAGGCCGTAATAGGCCACTTCCGCGGTGTTGGGGATAAAACTGAACACCGTGTTCGCCCAGTCGTGGCCGATCGCGGTGATGACCTGGTCCGCGAGTCCGCCACCCAGGGCCTGACGTTCACGATAAATGTCCAAATCGTTGCCGCGGGAAAAATAAATCCGCTCGAACGAACAGGCCGTTTTCGGCAGCGGTGCCGTAAACTGCACGGACTGCACCGTGCCGCGTTTCTTCAGGACCACCACATGGCCCGGCTCGACCTCCTTGACGTCCTCGACCGCCACATCGAACACCGTCATCAGCGGCGCCCGCTCGGAGGCGAACGCCACCACTTCGTCGTTCTGAATATAAAAAGCCGGCCGGATGCCCGACGGATCGCGCGCCACAAACGCGTCGCCATTACCGATCAACCCCGCAATCGCGTACCCACCGTCCCACATTTGCGAGGCCCGCGTCAGCACGCGGGCCACATCGAGATCCTCGCCAATACGCCGCGAAAGCTCCGCACCACCCATCTCGCGCGTGCGCAGATAGCGATAGATGTCCTCGTGTTCTTCATCGAGGAAGAACCCAATTTTCTCCAGTACCGCCTGCGTGTCCGATGCAAAAATCGGGTGTTGCCCGATCGCGATGAGGCTGGCGTTCAGCTCCCGCGTATTCGTCATGTTGAAGTTCCCGCACAGCGCCAGATTGCGCGTCGGCCACGAACTCCGCCGGAAATACGGATGACACGCGCTCACGCCATAACCGCCGCTGGTGCCGTAGCGCAGGTGGCCGAGCAACAGTTCACCGCCAAAGTCGAAGTGCCGCTTCACGGTATCCGGAAACTCGGGATGCACCCGCCCCTTCGCCGTCAGCTCACGGTATTGCTCCAGCAGCGCGCCAAACACTTTGTCGAGCGGGTTCGGCGTGATGTTGCGCTCCCGAAACATGTAGGGCTCGCCCGCCGGCATATCCAGTTTCACACACGCTACCCCCGCGCCGTCCTGCCCGCGGTTGTGCTGCTTCTCCATCAACAGAAAAAGTTTTTCAAAACCCCACAGCGGCGATTGGTATTTCTCGGCGTAGTAGGCGAGCGGCTTTAGCATCCGCACGAGCGCAATGCCACATTCGTGGCCGATGTGTTCGCTCATGACCGAGTCCTTCGGTGAAGGACACTCATGGTCGCAGTACGCGGGTGGGATTCAGTCGGCATTCAGCAATAAAAAGAAACCATCTCGGGGACACGCGGTGAATCGTCAATGGCTTTTTCCGTCCGTCGCGTCTTATGGCAGGGCTCCTCATTCCTACCGCGTAAGTGGTTGAGAAAGTTCACGCAGGGCGGTGGGGAGATGGCGTTGATTGCGCAAGACGAAGGCCGGGGCGCATTTTTGCGGGTGGCGCCGGCGCCACCAGATGAGGACGAGGCCGCGCAGCAG
>CAMCHO010000182.1 GCA_945874455.1 Opitutus sp. GAS368
ACGAGCTCGTTCACGAGGGCGGGGACTTCGTAGACTTTGCGCAGTGCCTCCAGAATGCCAGCGCTGTCGACGCTGAGGGCGCGGGCTTGTTTGTCTTCGTAGCCGAAGTCGCCGGAAAGGGAGGCGAGGTTGCCGTCGAAGATGATGCCGATGAACTCGCCGGCGCGATTGACGCTGGGGCTGCCCGAGTTGCCGCCGATAATGTCGGCGGTGCTCACGAAGTTGAAGGGCGTGGCGAGGTTGAGGGCGGACTTTTTCTGCAACCAACGGGCGGGGAGTTCGAAGTCGCCCTTGTTGCCCTGCTTCGCGCTGCGTTCGTAGAGGCCGGCGTAGGTGGTGTGCGCAGGGATTTTCCGGCCGTTTTCCTCGTAGCCCGTGACTGGGCCGTAGCTGAGGCGGAGTGTGAAGGTGGCGTCCGGGTAGTTGCCCGCGCCTTCGAGGGCGAAGCGGGCTTTGCCGATGATGGCCTGGGCCTGCTGCTTGGTCTCGTCGGCGGACTCGAGGGTCTTGCGGAGCGCGCGAGCTTCGGTGTCAACGGCACGGGCGACCTCGATGAGCGGATCCGTCGCGGCGGCGACGGTGGCGGTCCCGCCCTCGTAGAGTTTTTTGCGGAAGGCGACATCGCGGACCTGCGTGGTGGTGATCAACTCGGCAGCGCGGGCGCGAGGGGATTTTCCGGCGAGGACTGCCTTCACGACCGCGTCGCCCACGCCGAGTTGCTCGACGAGATAGGTGAGGGAGTCGGCCAAGGTGACGATTTCGAGGTCCGGGTAGATGGGCTTGTCGGAGAACAGCTGCTGCTCGAAGGACTCGCGGCGGGCATCGGAGTATTCCTTGAGGCGTTCGCCGTTGGGCTTGGGGCGTTCGTCACCGGCGCGGAGGAGGTGGCGGGCCAGACCGTAGGAATCGGCATTGAAGGCGACGAGGCCTTCGAGGAGGCGCTGGCGCGTGGCGATCTTGGCGATGGCCTTTTGCGCGTCCGCGATGCGGGCAAACGCGGCGAGGGCGTCTTTGCCGTCGGCGCGATCGGCGAGGTGTTTCTTGAAAGTGGCCTCGGCGGCGATTTTGGCGCCGAAGAATTCCGGATCATGCAGTGCGGCGATGGCGCCGTCCCGGGCCTTGCGGGTGTTTTGGATACCGAAGAGTTCATCTTTGGCGCGGCGGGCGTTCTCGGCGTCGCGGTGGCCCCAGTTCGAGAGGAGGACTTCGCGGCGCTTCAGGAGCGCGAGCTGGTAGGGAAACTGGTTGTCGCGGATGTATTCAAGTTCCGGTACCGTGAGGAGGCGGCGGGTGGTTCCGGGGTGGCCCGAAACGAAGGAGAGTTCGCCGTCTTGGGCACCTTTCGCGGACCACTTGAGGGAGTGCGCGGACTTAACGGGCTGGCCGTTTTCGTAGACGCGGAAAAAGCACACATCGAGGTTGTAGCGGGGATATTCGAAATTATCGGGATCGCCGCCGAAGAACGCGACGCCCTGCTCCGGGGCGAAGACGAGGCGGATGTCGGTGTATTTCTTGAAGCGGTAGAGGTGATAGGCGCCGCCCTGGTAGAGAGTGACGACGTCGCTGCGGAGCCCGGTCTTGGCGAGAGATTCTTTTTCGATTTCGGCGGTGATCTTGCGGCGGGCGAGCACGGCGGCCTCGCCGGTGGCACCGACGGGGATCGCGGAATTTACGCGCAGGGTGACGTCCTCGATGGCTTGGAGAACGTTGAGCTCGAGATCGACGCACTTTTTTTCGTCGGCCGGGGTTTTCGCGTAGAATCCGTCGCGGAGATAATTATTTTTCTCGTCGGAAAGTTTCTGGATATCGTCGGCGCCGACATGGTGATTGGTGATGACGAGACCATCACCGCTGACGAAGGAGCCGGAGCCGCCGCTGTTAAAACGGACGGACGAAAGGCGGAGGTGGTCCAGCCATGCGTCGGTGAGATCGAAGCCGTATTTCTTTTTGATCTGGTCGCGCGGCGGGGCGGAATAGAGCCACATGCCTTCGTCGGCGCGGGCGACGGAGCCCGCGGCAAACGCGAGGAGCGCGGCGAGGGCAGGGGAGCGGAGGGAACGTAATTTCATAGGTTGCGAAACGTGTCGTAACGCGGGCGCGAGGCGAGCCGGAAGCGACGCACGGCGGTGGGCGGGGGCGCGGGCAGTTTTCTTGGCATCACGCAGCCATCGATCAGGCCTGCGAGGAAGGCGGCGGCACCGGGGCGGGCTCCGGTATCAGGCGTTCTGGTATTGGAGCTCTTCGAAATTGAGCTGCGGCGAGCGGCGGGAAAGGTGGAGCAGCTCGATGCGGTCTTCGAGGGCGGCGGCGGGCTCAGCTCGAGGCCAGATCGGCTTCCAGCGGCTTACTCTTTTTGAACTGGCTCACGCCCATGATGCTGAACCCGACGACGTGACCTTGGGCGTCCACCCGCTCCATCACCGCGTCGTGATTCGTCTCTTTCTCGTAACCGGCAACGTCCGAGAAGCGGACTTCCAAGAAATCCGCCTCGGCATCAAACCAGACTTTTAATTTTTCGGCCATAATGAGTCTCCTGTTTTTGGTTTGTCGGTCAGATAGGCGGTGACGACAAATGCATCGTCTTCCAAGTATTTTACGAACACGCACAGCCACTTTCCCCCGCCCATGGTCTGGGCGTAAAATTCGTGGAATAAGCGCACGGTATCATCAGAACGCGAACGACGCACGGTTTGCGGAGCGGTCAATACCCGCTCGATCTCCGCGCCCAGCCCGTTCATTTCTGGGTGTTCCAAACTGTGCGCCATCCGTTCATCAGTCAGCCTCACGCTATGACCGAAGCAATCTTGGATGGTTTTCATAGCCGGAAGGATTGGCTGACGGACCGCTCCAATCCTTCCGCCTGAAGGCGGGACTACGCACTCGGGGCGAAGCGGGTATCAGGTCCCGACGAAAAACGTTAACGTGCGGCGGAGGGCGGCGACGAGGCGGTCGATTTCTTCCTCGGTGTTGTAGAGGTAGAAACTCGCGCGGGTCGTGCTCGTGAGGCCGAGCTTGCGCATGAGGGGCTGGTTGCAGTGGTGGCCGCCGCGGAGGGCGACGCCGTCTTCGTCGGCGAAGGTCACGATATCGTGCGCGTGCACGTCGGCGAAGGCGAAGCTCACGAGGCCGCTGCGCTCGGCTCCCACGCGCGGGCCAATGATGCGGATGCCGGGGAGCGTGGAGAGTTTTTCCATCGCGACGCGCGCGAGCACGGCGTCGTGCGCAGCAATGTGCTCGCGACCGAGCGCGTCGAGGTAGTCGCAGGCGACGCCGAGGGCGATGGCATCGGCGACGTTGGGCGTGCCGGCCTCGAAGCGCTCGGGGGTGGGCTTCCACGTCGCGCCTTCGTAAGTGACGTTGACGACCATGCCGCCACCCGTCTCGTCGGGGGCGAGTTTGTCGAGCAGGGCGCGACGGCCGTAGAGCACGCCAATACCGGTGGGGCCGCACATTTTGTGACCCGAGAAGGCGACGAAATCGGCTCCGAGTGCCTGCACATCGAGGGGGGTGTGGCCGATGGATTGTGCGGCGTCGATCACGGTGACGGCACCGACGGCGCGGGCGCGGCGACAGAATTCGGCGGCGGGAATAATCGTGCCGAGGGTGTTTGAAATGTGCGTGAACGCGAAGAGCTTCACCTGCGGGGTGAGGAGATGGTCGAGTGCGGCGAGATCGAGGCCGCCCTCGCCATCGGCACCGAGCACGGGGAGATATTTGAGTGTCGCCCCGCTGGCGCGCGCGGCCTGTTGCCACGGGACGAGGTTTGAGTGGTGTTCGATCTCGGTCGCGAGGACGATGTCGCCCGGCTTCAGGTGGGCTTGGCCCCAGCTGCGGGCGACGAGGTTAATGCTCTCGGTGGTGCCGCGGGTGAAAATGATTTCGGCGGGATCGGCGGCGTTGATGAATTTCGCGATGCGCGCGCGGGCTCCTTCGTAGCCATCGGTGGCGCGCATGGAGAGCGCGTGGAGGCCGCGGTGGACGTTGCTGTTGTCACGCTCGTAGTAGTGGACGAGCGCGTCGATGACGGCGCGCGGCTTCTGTGCGGTGGCGCCGTTGTCGAGATAGACGAGGGGCTTACCGTGGACCTGTTGGTGCAAAATCGGGAAGTCGGCGCGGACGTTTTTCCAGGAAGGCATGTGAAGAAGTGTTCTCGTGCTGCGTGCTCGTAATCGTTCCCCCCGTCTTTTTGAGAGAACGAGAAAGATTACGCGGACGAGAAAGATTGGCTAATCGAGGTGGCTCTCGGTCGTGGTGGGCAGCGGATCGGACTTCATCGCCTCGAGGGCGGCGTGCCAGCCGAGGGTCGCGCACTTGATCCGCGCCGGAAACGAATGGACGCCGGCGAAGGCGGCGAGGTCGCTGATTTCCTCCGGGGCGTTGCCGGTGGTGACGATGTTGTGAAAATTTTTATAGAGGGCGTGGACTGCGGGGCCCGTTTTGCCCTTGGCCTGGGTCGTCATGAGAGAGGCGCTGGCTTGGGAGATGGCGCAGCCGGAGCCATCGAAGGAGATTTCGGCGATGCGATCGCCGTCCATGCGCAGGTACACGCTGCATTGGTCGCCGCACGAAGGGTTGTCGCCGTGGGCGACGCGGTTGGCCGTGGGCAACTTCCCGCGGTTGCGCGGACGGCGGTTGTGGTCGAGGATGACCTGCTGATAGAGCTCGGTGAGATCGGCGGACATGGAGGGGAGGACAGTGGGGGAAAGTTCGCGAAGCGCAAAGCCGCGTTTTGGATTTGGGTGGCAGTGGTCACCGCCGGTGGGGGAAAAGGGGAGTGCTCGGAGGCGAAGGGCGGGCTGAACGGCCCAGTCGCGATCAGCGTGCGGGTTGTCGCTGGGCCATCGCCAAAGCGCTTGCGGAGAGCTGCGATTTGCTTCCCTTTCGAAGTCGAATCACTGGCTGCAACCCGTGGTTTCGTGCGCCACTCCGGCTACGTTTACCTCCCGACTCAACTCCATGAACGTTCCCACCCCGTCTCCGCTGCCGCATTGGCAGAAACTCATCGCGTTAGCGGGCTGTTGGCTCGCGGCCGTCGTGTCCCTGCCCGCGCAAACCGCCGGCACCGGCTCAGTGCAGGGCCGCGTTTTCAACCCCGTCGCGAAGGAGTACGTGCGCAATGCCGAAGTGCGGCTCGAGGGCACGAACCAAGTCACCTACACGGAGAGTGACGGCTCGTTTCAGTTTACCCAAGTCGCGCCGGGTGCGGCGACGGTGGTCGTAAACTATACCGGCTACAATTCGGTGAACGAATCCTTCACGGTGACGGCGGGCCAGATCGCGGCGCGGGAGATCAATCTCACGAGCGCAGCGGCCGCGGCCGCGGCCAAGAAAGATGGCGCCGTGCAGTTGCAGGCCTTTACCGTTTCTTCTGAGCGCGAAGGCAATGCCAAGGCCGTGCAGGCGCAGCGGCGCAACATGGACATCACCACCTCGGTTTCCTCCGATGTCTTTGGCGATATTACCGACGGCAACATGGGTGAGTTTTTGAAATACCTTCCCGGCGTCGACATCGACCACGTCGAGTCCGAAGCACGCGGCCCGCGGCTCGGGGGCATGGACGGTCAGTATGTCGGCGTCACCGTGGATGGCATGCGCACCGCCAGCGCCGATTCCAATCGCGGCGGCGGGGAAGCTTCCCGGGCCACCAGCTTTGAGAGCATTCTCATCACCGGCATCGAATCGATCGAGATCAGCCGCACGACGAGCGCGGAGTCCGACGCCGACTCGCCGTCCGGCACGATCAATATGCGCACGCGACGCGCCTTTGATCGCAAGGGCCGCACTGTCGGCTACAATTTCAGCCTGAATTTCAATGCCGAGGAATTCACCCTCCGCAAGACCCTCGGCCCCGCCGAGCGTGAGCGCTACAAATGGCGGCCGAATGCGCAGCTCGAATATTCGGAGTCGTTTCTGAACCAGCGTCTCGGGCTCATGCTCACGGCCAGTCGCGCCAATTCCTACACCGAGCAGTATTCGTTCACGCAGGACTACAACCGCACGACCGTGAACACCGCTAACGTGACGGACAATCGCCCGCTCGTCATCCGGCAGCTTGATTTCAAGGACGGCCCGAAAATGATCGCGAAGGACGCGTTTTCACTCTCCGCCGATTTCAAAGCGACGCGCCGGCTCGTGCTCTCGCTCAGCGCGGTCTACACCTATGTCGAGGGAGAATTCTGGAACCGTAATTTCACCTTCGTCGCCGCCAACTCCAACGCCAACGTCAACAACGGCCGCTCCACGATCGGCGGCGACGGCTTGCTCAGCATTTCCACCCGACGCACCGCGCAAAATACGGTCCCGGTGATCAACAATGGTGGCGGCACCGCCGCGCTGGAGAATTACACGCGCACCGTCTCGCCCAAGTTCGAATACAAGCTCGACTCCGTGCTCATCGACGGCGGCTTCAACTACTCCCGTGCGGTCAACAGCTACGTCTCCCTCGAACGCGGGTTTTCCCAGGCAGAGACACTCTCGATCCCTGTCGATTGGACCGCCACACGACCGCGCGCCGATTCGCACGAGTGGACCATCCGCCAGACCTCGGGACCGGATCCCTTTGACCTGGCGAATTGGACCGGCGGCACCCGGGTGGCGAGCGCCGATAGCCGTTGGATCACCGAGATCTACCTCGCCTCCGCCAATGCCAAGTGGAACTTCCAGCTCCTCCGTCGTTTCCCCTCCGTGCTCAAGTTTGGCGGCAAGTGGACCGAGGAAAACCGCAAGAACAACAACTACGCGCCTTGGGAAGTGTGGCGCTATATCGGGGCGGGCGGCGACACGTTCACCGGCATCAATGCCGCGACCGGCATCCCCAACGTCACCGCCAACGGCAACTGGGCCAATCTCGGCTACGTCGCCGTGCATCCTTTTGAGACCGGCACCACGAATGCGCTCACGTTCACGAATATCAACGGCGTCACCGGCAATCTCCCCCGCGCCGATCGGAAGCGCATTGGCGAACTCTTCCAATCGCAACCGCAGGACTTCGTGCGCGTCGCCACGGTCGACAACTATTACACCGCGTTTATTGGCAACCGCCGGAATTTCCGTCAGACCGTCACCGCCGGCTACACGCAACTCGATGTGAGCCCGGTCTCCCGCCTGACCATCCGCGGCGGCTTGCGCATGGAGCAGACGGAAAACCGCTTCGTGCAATACGACCCGCGCCTGCGCCGGGAGGTTCTCGCCGCCGGGTTTCCCATCACGGCCGCCGGTCGCGCGACGACGATTCCCGGCCTCGAATATCAATACTTCAGCCAGCCCCGCGCCGTCCGCACCAGCGACTACGCGAATCTGTTTCCGTCAGCGCTGCTCAAGTATCGGTTCACCTCGAATTTCGAGTTTCAGGGCGGATTCAACAAAGCCATTTCCCGTCCGCCGGTCGATTCGCTGACGGGGATCTACAACATTCTGGAGGACGTGCAGCGCGTGGACGCCCCCAACGCCGATCTCGAGCCCGAACACTCGAAGAACTATCAGGCCCGGCTCGCCTATTACTTTGGCAACCGCGCGCCCGGCCAGCTCACCTTGCAGGTTTCGCAGAACGACATCCGCAACTTGCGCGAGACCTTCGACTATTCGGCCTCCGAATTCGGCGAGGAGGATCCCGATCTCCAAACTTACACGTTTCGCACGACGCGAAACAGCGCCGAGACCCGCCGCTTCCGCAACCTCGAGCTCTCCTACAACCAGACCTTCGGCTTCCTGCCCGAGCTCTTCCGCGGCACGAGTGTGAACCTGTCTTACTCGCGCACCTACGCCAGCCAGCGCCGCAACGGCATGGCACCCCACCGCCTCTCCGGTCGCCTCGGCTACGCCTACAAGAAGTTCAATGGCTCGCTCGGTGGCGTCTTCACGGACGAGCGGGCCGACGGGGTTTATGGACGCTTCCGCGAAGCCGTCTTGCAGTTCGATACTTCGCTCAACTGGAAACTCACGCGCCGTGCAACGCTCTACGTGCAAGGCCGCAATATTACCGGAGAGCCGCTCCGCTGGTTCGACACGCCGCCCGGCGTCGCCGAGCGCCGCCAGCGGATTCTTCGCCAGTATCAGGAATATGGAGCCAACTGGAATTTCGGCGTGAAGGGGACGTTTTGAGCGGGTGCGGCTAAAGCGGGCGGCGATCACCGCGAAGAAACTCGGGCGGTCGGATGTCGAACGGGCGGCATTCGATAATGCTGATTGCTGATTTATGCCTGAGGCATTCTGGTCGCGGTGCTTTCCGACACCCCGTCGGATCTCCTCCGATGCACGACCGTCGGCGGAGCTACTGTCCGCCCACCAAAATAAACCCTGCTATGACTACACCTGCCTGCTTCCGTCGGCGTTATGCTTTGATGTTAACCCTCATCTTGGGCTGGCTCCTCCCCGCTGGGGTCCTCAACGCTCAACCCGGCACCGGCACCATTCAAGGTCGGGTGTTTAATCCGGCCACCAAGGAATACGTCAACAACGCCGAGGTGCGCCTCGAGGGCACCAACAAGGCGACGTTCTCCGAGCAGGACGGATCGTTCCAATTGGTCGGCGTCCCGGCCGGCCCCGCCAATCTGGTGGTGAATTACACCGGCTATTCTCCGATCAAAGAGTCGTTCACGGTCACGGCGGGGCAGACCGCCGTGCGCGAGATCAATCTGACGAGTACGGCCACGGGAAAGGTGACGAAGGGCAAGGATGGCATTCAGGTCATGGAGGCCTTCACCGTGTCCAATGCGCGGGAAGGTAATTCGAAGGCGATCGCCGCGCAGCGTAAGGACATGAACATCATTACCTCGGTTTCCTCCGATGTTTTCGGCGAGGTGATGGACGGCAATGTCGGCGAATTTTTGAAATATCTCCCCGGGGTCGACCTTGAATACGTGGAGTCCGAGCCCCGCGGCCCGCGTCTGGGCGGCATGGACGTGCAATACACCGGCGTCGCCATGGATGGGATGCGCACCGCGAGCGCCGATGCGAATCGCGGTGGCGGTGCGGCGTCGCGCGCCACTAGCTTCGAAGGTTTTTCGATCACCAGCGTGGAGTCGGTGGAAATTAATCGCACCTCCAGTCCCGAGAACGATGCCGATCAGCCCGCCGGCTCGATCAATATGAAAACCAAGCGCGCGTTTGACCGAAAGGGCCGCGTCGTCACCTACAATTATTCGGCGAATTTCAACGGAGAGGAATTCTCGCTGCGCAAACAGCCGGGCATTCAGGATGGCCAGGACAACTACAAATTCGAAAAATGGCTGCCGAATTGGAATTTCAGTTACGCGGAGTCCTTCTTCAACCAACGCTTCGGCGTCCTGCTGAGCGCAGGCCACGGAGCGTCCTATACCGAGCAGCTCTCTCAGACGATTGACTACAACCGCTCGCCCCAGGCCAACGATTCCCGGCCCATGGTCGCTCGGTCGATCAGTTTTGGCGATGGTCCTAAATTTATCATCAAGGACGCGCTTCTGCTCACGGCCGATTGGAAGGCCACGCCAAATCTCACGCTCTCGCTGAACCTATCCTACAGCTATTTCGAGGGCCATTTCTGGAATCGCAGTTTCGGTTTTACGGCGGCGAACAGTAACGCGAACGTACTTAACGGGCGCTCCAGCATCCTCGGAGACGGCCTGTTGACCATCATCGCCCCGCGCGATTTGAATCAGCCCGTTGCCGTCCAATCCGATGGTCGGACGGTGTTCAATAACGGCGTGGCGAATCTCGGAAATGGTGGCGGCTCCTCTGCGAAGCTCACCTACACCCGCCAATACGCGCCGCGCTTCGAGTACAAGAAGGACCGCTGGATCGTTGATGGCTCGTTCGCGTATTCGGCCTCGCAGAACAATTACGAGTCAGTCGAGCGTGGCTTTACCAACAGCGAGGGCGGCAACGTGGCCGCCGGATTTATCGCGACCCGCCCGAACGTCCAATC
>CAMCHO010000183.1 GCA_945874455.1 Opitutus sp. GAS368
GTGTGGGCGTCGAGCAGCGTGCCGTCGAGATCGGTAAACACGATGAGCGGCGGCCGGGGTTTCGCGGGGAGGAGCGGCGTCATGGCACCAGCAAGGCCATGGGGGGCGGGGCGCCGACACGGCGGTCCACGAGTGCCTGGACGCCGGCGGCAAATTTGCCGAGGTCGAGGTGTTCCATGCTCGGATACGTGCGGACGGGGGCGAGGGTTTCGCCGTCTTGGAGATAACCGCCCTGCCGGAGCTCGCTGTCGATTTCCTCCTGCAAGGACGGCGGGCAGAGACGGGAGTGGTAAATGGTCGCGAGGGAGCCGCGGATCATGGCGGCGACGTGGTCGTCGCCTTTGTCGGCGTGAAGGTGGGGATTGCGCGACTCGATCTGGCAGATGCGGACCATGCGGCGCATATCGCCGTGCTCGGTGGGAAAGACGCCGCCGTATTGCTCGAGCAGGTCGATGAAGTGGTAGGGTTCGACGGCGTAGCCGGCGGCGTAGCGGATCGACATCGCGAGGTCGAGGGTGAGCGCGTGTTCGCCGGCGTTGCCGGTTTTGACGATATCGGTCTCGAAGCCGGTGTGGTGGCTGAGGAGGCGATTGAGGGCGCGGTTGCAGTGGCGGGAGCTGCGGCCCCACTTCGCAAAATAGAGGGATTGTTCGACGATCTTGGGTTTCGAGTGCCAGGAGATCCGGACGAGGGTGTGTTCGCCGCCGTTGATGAGGAAGCCGGCGGCGTATTCGCGGATGTATTCGTTGACCGCACCTGGGAAGTAATTGTCGCTGTCGACAAACCCGACGGTGCGCTTGCCCATCATGCGCGCGAGGAGGGTGCCGATCATCATGCCCTCGGCCTTGCCGGGGCGCACGCAGCCGGTGTCGTCGAGGAGGTCGGGGTAACCGGCCGCGGCAAACGCGGCGCCGATCACGGGGTCGCGCTGGTGCACGATGAGCACTTGTTTGCGGGTGAAGCGGCAGAAATTGGCGATGGATTCCTGTTCGAGGAAGAAACGGTCGACCGGTTCGCGCGGGCTGTTGGAGACGACGATGACGAGGCAGGAATTGGGGATGCCGACGAGGACGCCTTCGATGAGTTTGAGGCGCTCGCTTTTGACGGGCACGACGATGGCCATCTCGCGTTGCACGCCGTAGAGGGCCTCAGCCGGAAGGCTGCGCACGACGGCATCGTTCTGGTCGGACATCTCGGCCTCGGCGCCGGCGTCGAGTTCGTAGATTTTTTGCAGGCCGTAGATACGGACCGCGCCGAGGCGTTCAAATTCGCGGGGGACTTCAATGCGCATGCGGTGCGTGGTTCAGGGAGGAGGTGGCAACGAGGGAGCGGGCGCGGGGTCCTCGAAGCCCGCAGCCGCCGGTGCCAGACCGAGGACAGTCGCTGAAGCGGACAGCACAGCTCGGCCGGTTCGAGGCGCTTTTCGAGCCGGTTGAGCGGGTGCGGACGAGAGGATGGCTCTGACGACGCGACGGAGGACCGTTCCTTGGAGGGCGAGGAAGAGCAGGGCGGTCACCACAAACAAGAGCACCGTGGTGGCACCCAAGTGCAGAGAGTGAAGAGCAGGAAGCGGCATAACGGTCTCCGGATGGAGACAGAAGGGTGAACTGACCGGGGAGGTTCGCGCGCGCGGCACGACCCGACAAGGTGGCCCACCTTACAATTCTGTCAGGCCGCGCATCGAGGAGGCAAACAGCGCGCCGGTCGGCGGATCAACGGCGAAGGGGCGCGTCGGCCAGTTCGACCGGCGGGCCGATGAGCGCCGCAGCGAGTTGGGCGGCGTCGAGGCGCCAGAGCAGAATGGAATGGCCGACACTATCGTCGGGGCGGGGCTGGTGGCGCAGCCACGCACAGAGGCGGCAGAAACGCAGTTTTTCGTAGGTGCGATACTCCGCTTCCCAGAACGACAGCGGATGTTGCTTCAACAGGGCGGCGCGGCGGCGAGGGTGATCCGCGGTTTGGGAGTAGATCTCAACGTTCTTCCAGGAGTGTTGATAGTCCGCTTCAGCAAGCTTGCTCCACGACCCCACCACGGGCGAGGCAACGCCCTGCAGTAACGTCGCGCTGATCGCGTAGATACCAGGGGAAAGCGGAAAGGCGTCCACGACACGCCAATCCGGCTCGCCGGGCAGCCGGCGCGATTTGATTTTGTAGTAGTCCGGACTCTCCACTCCAAAATACGCGAAGAAAAATGGCGAACGGTCCCCGGGATTATTCACGTCGAGCCAGCGCTTGAGCCCCGGCAAATCCATCCCCCAGTCGAGCGAACTGTCCACGAGGTGCCGGTAGCCCTGCACCGGCCCGCCGACCACCGGAGAAAAATAGGTGAGGTAGTGCGGGTAAATCGCGATCGGTCCGGAAACGTGCCACGCGAGGAGCAGTGCGATCCCGGACTGGGCGAACTGACCACGCTGGGACCACACCGCGGCGAGGGCCCCGGCCAGGACGTAGGCGGCCGGGTAAAGCGGCAAAACATGGCGAAACCCAATGTTCAAATCCCAGGTGATCGCGACGGCAAAATAGATCGCGACCAGAGCAAACAAGGGCACCGCTCGATAGTAGAGGGGTTCCACGCTCGGGCCGGGCAAAGCGTTGGCCGAGGCCGGCGCGCCCGGTGACACCCGACGGAGCCCCCACCACCCGACGAGGGAAAACAGGAGCAGGAGAATGAATGCGGGAGGGGTCTTCACCCACATCGCGTAGGGAAAAAACGTGCGCCAGCCGCCAAACCTCCATTGGCCGCCCATGAAGGCGGCCTGACGCTCGTTGGAGCCGAGGATCCACTCCGTTCCGTGCAGGTAAGCCTCCGGGAGAAAATGCGTCTGGCGCGACCACGCGAGGAATTTCACCACCGTCGGATCGATGGGATCGTGGCGGTGGGACAGGAGAGCAATCTCAGGATAGGCGGGACGGGGACTGGCCAGATAGCGAAAATCGTAATGCGCCCAGACGGCACCCCAGCCAAACAATCCGTGCAGGAGGAAGAGACCCGCAAAAATACCGGCCTGGGCCGACCTCGAGCGGAACCACCGGGGTGAGCCCAGACGCCACTCCAACGGTCGACCACCGGCAAGTTTCACCGCGACCAAGAGAGCGGTGAGCGGGAGAATCAACACACAGGAGAGCTTGGACAACAGCAGCAGGCCGAGAAAAACCAAACTGCCCAGCACCCGCCCCCAAGTGACGCAGTGGAGCAACCGCCAGAGGCACCAGACCGAACCCAGCAGGGCGCAACACACCGTCATCTCAGTCGAGACCATCGCCCCGAAGACCAGCATGCTGGAGCTCGAGACGAACAACGTGAGCGAAATCAGCCCTCCCCGATTACCGAACAAATCCCGCGACCAAAAAAACACCAGGAGGCCCGTGGCGACGCCGAACACCAAGACCATAGCACGGCACTGGTGCAGCAGGTCGCGCGGATCGTTGCCGTGCTCGAAGAAAAACTTGAACGCCAGCCGGTAGGCCCTGCCGGCGCGCCAATCGGCGTCCGTGACGGGAGGGAACGCTGGTTTTGAAAGCAACAGGGGCAACGTCGCCCAGCGTTTCACCAGATCGCCGTTGGCCGCCTCGATGCGAAGATCGTTGCGGAGCCAAATATTGTAGCCGGTGGCGATCTGCAGGCCCTCATCAAAGGACATCCCCTTCTGCCACGAAGCGGACAGCGCCATGCCGACGTAGAAGACTAACAGAGCAACCACCGCCGCCACCACCGACCAGCGCGCACGCCAACGAGAGGAATGTCCGGGAGCCGGGGCGGTCATGCGGCGAAACATCGCACTCCAAAACGGACCGCACGCACACCTGACTGGGCCAATTTTTTTCGTGAACGGTCGGCTCGGGAAACGGTAAACTCGGCACGTTTGCCTCGGAAGGCCGAGTCTTGTCCGAGGTGGACCGCGCGAAGCGCGCTTCGTTCGGCGCGGCGAGCGGCCTGCAGATTACCGAGGGAAGCCAGAAGGGGATTCATGACGCGGGGGGCGTCACAAACCCGCGCGGTCTCGGCTGCGAATGCGAGGCGGGAAGCCTGACAATTCAGTCAGGGGCGGCGACGAACGGGCACGATTCGGCCAATCCGATCAGCAGCGCGAAGAAGTCCGGCGGACGCGCGGGACTCAGCGAAAAAGCGCGCGAGAAACCTTACTTCAGCTCGCGGATTTTGATGTTCCGATACCAGCAGTTGTCCTGGTGGTAGGTCAGCATGATGTGGCCGGCGATCTTGGTGCCAAAGTCCGGGTATTTGGCGAATTTGCTCTTGGCGAGGCCGGCTTTGACGGCGTCGCTGCCGAGCTCGTAGCTCAGGACGTTTTTCCCGTTGAGCCAGTGTTCAACGCGATTGCCTTTGACGGTAATACGCGACGCGTTCCATTCCCCGACGGGTTTGGTCGGACGGTCGGCGGCGGGGATCACGTCGTAGAAGGCGGCGGTCTGGCGATGCGGGCCGATCTTGCCGTCGGGGTGGCGGGCGTCGTCGATCATCTGGTATTCGTGGCCCGGGGCGCCGGGTCGGGCTTCAGTGACGAAGTATTTCACCCCGTTGTTGCCGGCTTCGGGGAGTTTCCATTCCCAGGAAAACTCGAAGTTGTCGTATTTTTTTTCGGTGATGAGTTCCACGCCCTTGACCTTGGCGATAGCGTGGAGCGTGCCGTCGACGACCTCCCAGCCACCGGCGGGCTTTTTATTGTAGGGGCGCCAGCCATCGAGGGTCTTGCCGTCGAAGAGGAGCGTCCAGCCGGCCTTTTTTTCGGCGGCGGTGAGTTCGTTTTCGGCGGCGTGCGCGGTGAACGCACAAGCGGCGAGGGAGAGGCAGGCGGCGAGGGGGCGGAGGTTCATGGAAATTAACAAGAGGAGGTGAACATAGGGGACGGACCGACGCTTTCAACTCCACAGTCGTGGTGACGTTGCGCCGGGATGCGCGCGGGAGTGCGGGCGGGAAGACGTGCGAGCGCGCCGAGGGTTGCGGGCCACGTGCGCTCGCGGCCAGGGCGGGCGCGGACCGCGGGAGCCGCCCGCGGGGCGAACGCACGAGGCGATGAAACGGCTTGTTCACGCGTGCCTTAGTCCGTTCTGTAGCGAGCTATGCCCGCCAAAGTCATCGTCCGCAACCTCTCGAAACGCTACGGCGGAGTGGAGGCGGTACGCGGGGTGAGTTTTGAAATTCAAGCTGGCGAGATCTTCGGCCTGCTCGGACCGAATGGCGCGGGCAAGACGACGACCCTAGAATGTCTCGTGGGGCTGCGGGAGGCGGACGCCGGGGAGCTCAAGGTATGCGGTCTCGATGCGCGGAAACATCCGCAGGAAGTGAAGCAACGGATCGGCGTGGCCCTGCAAAGCACGGCGTTGCAGGACAAGATCACGCCGCGCGAGGCGCTAAAATTATTCGGGTCTTTTTACCGGGAGCACGCGGAGCCGGCGGCGCTATTGGCGCGGTTTGCCCTCACGGAAAAGGCGGACGCGCGTTTCGATACCCTGTCGGGTGGACAACGGCAGCGCCTCGCATTGGCGTTGGCGTTTGTGAACACCCCGGAACTGGTGCTGCTCGACGAACCGACCACCGGACTCGATCCGCAGGCGCGGCGCGAGTTGCACGCAGAGATTTTGCAGATGAAGCGGGACGGCCACACGGTGCTGCTCACGACCCACTACCTCGACGAGGCCGAACAACTTTGCGACCGCATCGCGATCATCGACCACGGGCGCGTGATCGCCACGGGTGCGCCGCACGAGCTGATCGCGCGATCGAGCACGTCGCAGAGCGTCACCCTGGTCACGATTCCGGCGGTCGGTGCGGAGCGGTTGTCGCGCGTGCCCGGAGTGAACGAATTGCGGTGTGACGGGGCGACGGCGCGGTTTCGTACGGAGCGGCCGACGGAGACGCTCGCCGCGCTCGCGGCATTGCTCGCGGAGCACCGCGTGGAATTGGTGGAGCTGCAGGTGAAAAAGGCGTCTTTGGAGGACGTGTTTGTCGGGCTGACGAAACGCGACGACGGCGTTGCGTCCCCCGGTGCGGAGCAGGCGACGGTAGCGCCCAAGGCCTCGGCGGGTTCGAAAGGATCGCCACGATGAACGCGTTTAACGAACACGTCAGGATTTCGCTTCGGCTGCATTTTCGAAACAAGATGGCGCTGCTTTACGGCTATCTGTTTCCGCTGATTTTCCTCGCGGCGTTTTGGGTGCTGTATCGCTACGACAAGGTGCCACTGCTGCGCCATATGGGCGAGCTCCTGACGGTGAGCGTACTCGGCGGGGCGTGCTTCGGGTTGCCCTCGACGTTGGTGAGCGAACGCGAGCGCGGGGTGTGGCGGCGCTACCGGCTCGCACCGGTGCCGACGTGGAGCGTCGTGCTGAGCACCATCGTCGCGCGCTATGTGATCTTGCTGTCGGCGGGACTGCTACAACTCGGCGTCGCGCTGGCGGTGGGGATGACGATGCCGGCGTATCCAGTGGACTTGTTCGTGGCGTTTACGGCGGTGTCGTTTGCCTTCATCGGACTCGGACTCGTCATCGCGATGATGGCGGACAGCGTGCCGGCGGTGCAGGCGTTGGGGCAGTGTATTTTTCTGCCGATGCTCATCATTGGTGGAGTGGCGGTCCAGCTGGCGAGTTTGCCCGCGTGGGCGCAGCATGTATCGGCATTTTTCCCGGGGCGTTATGCGGTCGAGGCGTTGCAAGCGACTGTGACGGGGGGCGGGCTGGGTGCGGCGCGGTTCAGTTTGCTGGCGCTGGCGCTCACGGGCGCGGCGGGCTGCGTGGCGGGGGCGAAACTGTTTCGGTGGGACGCGCAGCAACGCTTCCTCGCGAGCGCGGGCAAGGCCTGGATCGTGCCAGTCCTCGTGGCGTGGCTCGCCGTGGGCGGGCTCGCGGAGTGGCGCGGACGGATCGCGATTGCGACGGATGCGGCCGAGCCGGCGAGCAAAGTAACGGTGCCTCCGGTCAATGTCGCCGCAGAGGTCAGGGTGATGGTCGAGCCGATCGCGCCACCCCCGCCGCCTCCCCCACCCCCGCCCGCACCGTGGGAAAAAATCACGGCGCAGGATATCGCGGGTTTGGACTACCGCGTGCCGCCCGATGGCGGCGTAGTTTCCCCGATCGCACCGGAGGATGATTTACCCGAAGATCAAACGAAGGACGAAGTGGAAGGCGTGCGCAACGGACTCAGCGATTGGCCCATGGCGAAGACGGCGGATGATATTCAAAACGTGCGTTACCTCCTGTGCGTCGCAGCCGTACCTGATGCGATCCAGATGCCCGTCGAGCGATACCTGCCGCGAGTGGTCTACAACTACCTCATCGACCGATATCCGAAGGACAAACTGACCAAAATTCTTACGTGGATTGTGCTGCATCCCGAGGATGGGGCGGCGGTGGACAATATTTCCGACCTCGGGATTAACGGCGCGGCCGGCGATCCCTCGATCGTGCGCGAGCGCTCGTATCTCTACGCGATCAAGTTCATCGGCCGGCTGACGGGGCGGTTTGAGCCGTGAGGGAGCGGTGAGCCCGGAGCGCGGTCCGAGGCGGCCCGCATGCGGGGGAGCGAAAGGCGCGGCGGATTGGCACCGCCGTAATCTGGAAATCGGACGTTCGAAAAGCGCACCTCCGTTCAAAGCCAAACCATGAAGCAGAGATGGGGCTGCGGTTCGTGCTGAGACAGGGCCTTTCTTGACAGCTGAGACTTTAAAATGACATTTATCGCTACGATGAAAACGCTGACGATCACCAGTGCCCGGCAAAATCTCGGGGCGTGGCTGGCACGGGCCGCGCGTGGCGAAGAGATCGGGATCATTTCCGGCGCCCAGGTGATCGCCTTGCGTCCGGTCGCCATCGCCGCCGCCGACTACGCCGAACAGGAATACCGCCTGACCAAGGCCGAACTCGCGAAAGCCGCAGAAAAAATTCATGAAGAAATCGACGCCGCCGAAACCATCGAGTTCACCGGCGACCTCCGGGCCGCCTTCGCCTCCGCGAGTCTTGCTGACCAAGCGCTTTCTCAGCCTCGCGGAAAAGCTGGAGCCCGCCGAAATCGAGGCGGTAAACGGCGCGTTGCGAGCGCTGCCTGAGCAGTGGGGCAACCCGTACGCCGATAGCGGTTACTCGCTGCGGCGTTTGGCTCCCGGGCTCTACGAGATCCGGGCCGGACTGGGGTTGCGCGTGGTGTTTGATGCCGCGAGTGGACTCCTGCGCGGAGATTTCGTCGGGAACCACGACGACGTGCAAACTTACCTGCGGAATCGCGCGTGAGCAGGAGGTCGTCGCGCCCGCGTGCGTTGCAGGCGGCCGGCCGGTGCTCCCGGCGGAAAGACACGGCTTGCGATACGGGCAAGTGTCCCATACTTGGAACCATATGAAGACAACCATCGATCTCGACGAGGCCAAGTTGGAACGCGTGATGAAGCTCACGGGCCTGGCGACCCGGAGAGAAGCCATCGATTTTGCTCTGACGCAGGCGGAGCGCGCTGCGAAGGTGAAATCGCTCCTGAGCCGACCGTTTTTTGAGGGCATCACCGACAAGGTGGTCGTTGATCCGGCCTACGACGTGCTCGCGCTTCGCCGGAAAGAAAAGCCCGCCCGCGCATGATCCTCGTCGATTCCTGCCTCTACATCCGCTGGCTGCGTGAGCGGGCGGATATTTTTGACGCGCTGGGCGACCATCTTCGGCGGGGCGACTTGGCCACCTGCGGAGTGGTGCGCGCGGAAGTGTTGCGTGGCGTAGTGTCCGTTCCGGCGCGAGAACGCATGGAGTTGTTATTTTCGGCCATGCATGAAGTGGCGCTGGTCCCGGAGCTCTGGACCGAAGTCGCAGAATTAGCGTGGGAGTTGGATCGCCGGGGAGAGGTGTTGCCGCTGACGGATATCGCCATCGCCGCGTGTGCGAAGCAGGCGGGTGCAACGGTGATCACCACCGATCTGCATTTCGCCAAGGTGCCGGGGTTGAAAGTGCGCGCGGTGGTATAGTGGGTGCGGCTGGAATCAAATTGATTGGAAAGCCAGCCGAGCGCAGGAACCAAACCCAAAGACTGCTTCCATCTCCGGAGGCCTTTCAGACAGAAGAAAATCCACTACTGCATCGAAACAATCACTGTGTAGCTCCCGGCCGGCAGAGTAGCTATCATCGCCGAATCGGCACTTCCGGTTGGGAGAGCAAACGCCCCGACACTCGCCATGCTTGCCGAGGTCGTTTGTTGGATTGTCGAGCGGACCGGCGATGCACCCAAGACCGGTGCTTTGCTCCAGCCGGTATTGACTGCAATGGCGGTGCCTCCGGCATCGTTGAGCGTTAGGATCGGAGCAGCCAAGGCTCCCGCAACACCCAGCGCACCGAGCGTCGGTCCCACTGCCCGGATCAGGACGGTTTGAGTCAACACGCCACCAATGGTGAAGCCTCCGATGAGCACTTGCCCTCCTGTTCCGACGAAAGCCCGTGTAGAAATATTGGTGAGCCGTCGCGTGCTACCGGATTCGCCGTTCATCTCGTAGACCTCGAAAATTGCCACGCCAGTATTCGCGGCCGGCTGGACCAACGGTTGTAGCACGGTGAGAACAAACGTTCCGCGGGCCGATCCTGTGGCTCCGCCATAGGTGCCGTTCAGCGTAAACGTTCCGGTAGTCGCACTGGTAAATGTCAATGTGCCGGAGGGAGAAAAAATCGGAGAAATGTGGTTCTTCGCTGATTCCGGTGGGTAAGGGCAAAATCCGAGGTAAGGTGGCGGGATGACACCTGAGCAATTATTCCACGGACTTTTGGGGTTGGGCCAGCAGTGGCGCGTGACGCGGTGCGAGTATGCACCGAAGGACGGCACCGCGCGTGGCGAGCTGGATGGCGTGGTGCGGCTGTGGGTCGAAGAGACGGAGAGATTGTGGTCCGGCGAGAGTGTCGCGGCCGGCC
>CAMCHO010000184.1 GCA_945874455.1 Opitutus sp. GAS368
GGGCGCGACGTCGGGGCCGCCGCGGGCGATATTGTCCATCGCGAAAAATGGATTTTTCGGGGCGCCCGTGACAGCGGTGGCGAGAGCGGTGGCGAGCGCGAGGGCGAGGATGATGGTGCGGTGGATCATGTGAGGATGGCTTTGACGACTTCGCCGTGGACGTCGGTGAGACGGTATTGGCGGCCTTGGAATTTGAAGGTGAGGCGCGTGTGGTCGATGCCGAGGCAGTGCAGAATCGTCGCCTGGAGGTCGTGGACGTGGACCGGATTTTCAACCACGTTGAAACCGAAGTCGTCAGTGGTGCCGTGAGTCATGCCGCCTTGGATACCACCGCCGGCCATCCAAATTGAGAAGGCTTTGCCGTGGTGGTCGCGGCCGTATTTTTCGCGATTGGCGTCGCCTTGGGCGTAGGGTGTACGGCCGAATTCGCCGCCCCAAATGACGAGCGTTTCGTCGAGGAGGCCGCGTTGCTTGAGGTCTTTGATGAGGGCGGCGCTGGCTTGGTCGACATCCAGCGCGAGGCGTGGGAGGTGTTCGTGGAGGCCACCGTGGTGGTCCCAGTCGCGATGGTAGAGCTGGATGAAACGCACACCGCGTTCGGCGAGGCGGCGGGCGATGAGACAGTTGCGGGTGAAGGAGCCGGGCTCGTTTACAGCGGCTCCGTAGCTCTCGAGGGTGGCGGCGGATTCGCCGGCGAGGTCCATGAGTTCGGGCACGCTGCGTTGCATGCGGTAGGCCATCTCGAATTGGCTGATCCGCGTCTCGATCTCGGGGTCGCCGCTGTGCGCGAGTTGCTGGCGGTTGAGGTCGGTGATGCCGTCGAGCATGAGGCGGCGGCGCTCGCGGGTGAGGCCGGGCGGATCGTTGAGGTAGAGGACCGGTTCGCCGCCGGCGCGGAACTGCACGCCCTGATGTTGGCTCGGGAGAAAACCGCTGCCCCACAGGCGCGCGAGCAGCCCTTGGCCGGCGCGGGTTTTGTTGACGGAGACGAGCACGACGAAGGACGGGAGGTTGTCGTTGAGGCGGCCGAGGCCGTAGTCGGTCCAGGCGCCCATGCTGGGGCGACCGGGGAGCTGGCTGCCGCTCTGGAAAAACGTGATGGCGGGATCGTGGTTGATCGCCTCGGTGTGCAGCGAACGGATGACGCAAATGTCGTCGGCGATACCGCGCGTGTGCGGGAGGAGATCGCTGATGACGGTGCCGCTTTTGCCGCCGGGTTTGAAGGCCCACTTGCTGGGTTGGACGGCGAAGCGGGCCTGCGAAGCGACCATGCCGGTGATGCGTTGGCCGCGGCGGATAGAGTCGGGGAGGTCTTCGTTGAAGCGCTGGCGGAGGATGGGTTTCTCGTCGAGGAGATCGAGGTGGGAGGGGCCGCCGGATTGGAAGAGACAAATGACGCGTTTCGCTTTCGGCGCGAAATGCGGGAGGCCGGGGAGGGCGTTGGCGGAAGAGGGGGAGACGGAGAGAGAGGGAGAGGGGGAGACGGACGCTGCGAAGGCGTCGCGGCCGAGGAGTTGGGCGAGCGCGGCGGTGCCGAGGCCGAGTCCGGTCTTGGCGAGGAAATCGCGGCGGGAGTGGAACTGCTCGTAGTGGTTACACGACATGGCGGGTCAGTTCTTCGTGATCGTTTCGTCGAGGCTGAGAATCATGCTGGCGACGGCGGTGGTGGCGGCGAGTTCGGCCGGGGCGAGCGTGGCGTCGATCGGTGAGGCCCCGAGCCGGACGAAGGCGTAGGCATCGGAACCGTGCGCGATAAAATCGGTGCGGAGTTGGGCGAGCGTTTTGGTGAGGACAGCGATCTCGGTCGCCTTGGGCCGGCGGCCGGTGGCGAGACGGAAGGCGAAGGCGACGCGGGTGGAATCATCGGGGCCGCCCTCGCGCAACATGCGCGTGCCGAGTTGGCGGGCGGCTTCGAGGTAGCCAGGTTCGTTCCAGAGGGTGAGGGCTTGCAGGGGCGTATTCGTGCGAGCACGACGGACGGTGCAGAATTCGCGGTCAGGCGAGTCGAAGGTCGTCATCGCCGGATGCGGCATGGTGCGTTTCCAAAACGTGTAGAGACTGCGGCGGTAGAGTTCCTCGCCGGTGCTCACGCCCCACTTGGTGCTCGGGTAGGGCGCGTCGACGACGATGCCTTCGTAGAGCTTTTCCGGTTGATAGGGATAGACGCTGGGGCCGCCGAGGTGGGGCGAGAGGAGACCTGAGACGGCGAGGGCTTGGTCGCGAATGAGCTCGGCGGGGAGCCGCACGCGCGGACCGTGGGCGAGGAGGCGGTTTTCGGGATCACGGGCGACGAGCGTGGGCGTGGTGGCGCTCGACTGGCGGTAGGTCGCGGACAGCACGAGGGTTTTGAGGAGTGCTTGGGTGTTCCAACCGCCGTCGATAAAATCGCGAGCGAGGGTGTCGAGGAGCTCGGGGTGGCTCGGCCACTCGCTTTGATAACCGAAGTCTTCGAGGGTTTTCACGAGGCCGGTGCCGAAGAGCTGCGCCCAAAAACGATTCACGACGACGCGGGCGGTGAGCGGGTGAGTGGGTTGCGTGAGCCATTGGGCGAGACCGAGACGGTTGCGCGGGGCACCGGCGGGCCACGGGGCGATGAGGGCTTCGGGGACACCGGCGGTGACGGGCTCACCAGGGGCGTCGTAGTTGCCGCGGTTGAGCACGAATGTGGGGCGCGGCTGCGGGAGCTCTTGCATGACCATCGCGGTGGGCAGGCTGCGGCGGAGGGCGAGCTGTTTTTCCCTGAGGGCGGTGTGCTCGGGGGCGGCGAGCAGGGCGTCGCGGAGCCAAGTGCGTTCGAGGTCAGTCGCGGTGGCGGGAGTGGACGTGATTCTGGCGAGCGCGCGGGGGAGAGCGACGGCGGCGAAGTGCGCGTGGACGACAGCGGATTCGAGGGCCGTGGGGAAGGCGCGGACGTCGGCGAGCGCGCCGCGCCAGCGGACGCCGTCTTTGGCGTTGTCGGCACCGACGAGGAAATCTTTTTTAGGCTGCTCGGAGCTGGCGCCGTCGTAGAGAACGCGCGTGGGGAGTTCGCGGCCGTCGACGAAGAAGCGGAGATTGGCAGCCTTTTTTCCGCCGGCGTAGACGAGGGCAACATGGCGCCAGTCGCCGGGGTGGATTGCCGCGCCCTCGGTGCGGAGGATGAGCGCATAGACGGGCAGACGGTCGCTGAAGCGCACCTCGATTTCACCGTCGATGAGACGGATCTCGCGGCCCTTGCCGAACTGCGCGTCGGAGGGAGACCCGAGGTGATTGAGCGTGGAGAACAGCGCGACATCGCGGGGATTATCGGTGTCGGGGTTTATCCAATACGCGAGGGTGAGGCCCGAGTTGGCGGCGAAATCGAGTTGGGCGGCGGGGATGGTCGGCGCGGGTTTCGCGAGGTCGGCGCGCCAGCCTTGGTCGAGGGGAGGCTGGGCCGCGGAGTCGAGCAGGGTGACGCCGGGATGGGCGTCGGCTACGGCCCGGGCGGTGGCGGCGAGCGCGGCGAGGCGGGCGTGGTCGGTCGGTGACCAACGCCAGACGGTGCGGGCGGCGGTGAGTGTGGCGTCGAGGGCGGCGAGTGCGCGTTCGTGATCGGCCAGGGCGGCTTGTTGCTCGCGGGTGGGGGCGGGAATCATCGGGACGGCGTTGGCGACGCGGCCGTCCTCGCCGTGCTCGGGGACGTTATTGAAGAAGGCGGAGAGCTGGTAGAAGTCCTTTTGTTTGATCGGGTCGAATTTGTGGTCGTGGCATTTGGCGCACTCCATGGTGAGACCGAGCCAAGCGGTGCTGAGGGTGCGAACGCGGTCGGCGACGTACTCGAGGCGGTATTCCTCGTCGATGATACCGCCCTCGGAATTGATGACGTGGTTGCGGGCGAAGCCGGTGGCGATCAGCGCGTCGAGTCGCGCGGCGCGGAGATCGGGGCCGGACGAGCGGAGTGCGGCGTCGGGGAGCAGGTCGCCGGCGATTTGTTCGGTGATGAAACGGTCGTAAGGGAGATTGGCGTTGAAGGCGTCGATCACCCAATCGCGCCAGCGCCACATGGTGCGGGAGGAGTCGTTGTTGAAGCCGTGGGTATCGGCGTAACGCGCGGCGTCGAGCCACTCGATGGCTTGGCGTTCGCCGTAGTGGGGGGAAGCCAACAGGCGGTCGACGGCGGTCGTGTAGGCGGACTCGCCGCGTTTTTTCACGTCGACGGCGAAGGCGTCGAGTTCGGCGGGTGTGGGTGGCAGGCCGATGAGATCGAAGCTGGCGCGGCGCAGCCACGTCTCGGGGGCGGCAGCGGGGGCGGGCGCGAGGTTTTCGCGTTCGAGGCGCGCGAGAATGAAGTGATCGAGGGCGGTGCGCGGCCAATGGGCGGTGGTGAGCGTGGGCAGCGGGGCGCGCTGTGGCGGGATGAAGGCCCAGTGTTTTTGGTAGGTCGCGCCCTCGGCGATCCAGCGGCGGAGGAGGGCGATTTGTTCTGGGGTGACGTGCCTGTTGGAACTCGGCGGCGGCATCTGCTCGTCCGCGTCTTTCGAGAAGAGACGGATGAGGAGTTCGCTGTCGTCGGGCTTGCCGGGGGCGATGGCGAAACGGCCGTTGCGCTCGCGGGTGGCGTCGTCGCGGTCGTCGAGGCGGAGCTTGGCCTCGCGGCGGTTGGCGTCCTGGCCGTGGCAGTGAAAACAATTTTCGGAGAGGATGGGGCGGATGTCGCGGTTGAATTCGAGTCGCGCTGGCTGGCCTCCGGCCGCGGAGGAGAGCGCGGCCAACAAGAGGCTGAACAGGCGACGGAGAATGGGTACGGACATCGTGGCGGGCGTGGGCCCTGCTCTCACGCGCAGGGCGACCGGAGGAGAGGAGGAGAATTACGGGGAAGGGAGCTCGCGGAGCTTGATGGCGCGGAACCACGCTTCGTCGCCGTGATCGGTGAGCATAATATGGCCGCGAATTTTTTGGCCGAAGTCCGGGTATTTGTTGAATTTACTTTTAGCGATGCCGGCTTTGACGGCGGGGCTGCCGAGTTCGTAGGTGAGGACGTTGCGGTCGTTGAGCCAGTGCTCGACGATCTGGCCGCGGACGACAATGCGGGAGCGATTCCACTGACCGGGCGGGTTGAGCGGGCGGTCCGCGGCTGGGGGGAGAACTTCGTAGAAGGAAGCGGTCTTGGACTCAGCGTGGAGCGAGGCCCACTTCGGGGCGTCGTCGTCGATCATCTGATACTCGTGACCGGGAGCGGCGGGTCGTGCTTCGGTGACGAAATATTTCACGCCGTTATTGCCGTCTTTCTCAATGCGCCATTCCCAACTTAATTCGAAGTTGTCGAAGGTCTGCGCGGTGATGATATCGCCGGTTTTGATACCGGCGACTTTCTTGAGAATGCCGTCCTCCACTTTCCAACCCGGGCCGATGGGGGTCGCGGCGGGTTTGCTGAAGAGGCGCCAACCCGTGAGCGAGTGGCCATCGAAGAGGAGGCGCCAGCCAGCGGATTTTTCGGCCGCGGTGAGTGAGGCGGGCGACGAGGCCGGCACGGCGGGAGTGGCGGCGCGAGTGCCCAGCGTGAGCGTGGCGAGGAGCGCGAATGAGACGAGGGCGAGCCAGCGGAAGAGCGGGGAGTGCATCGGTGATCGGAGATTGGAAGGTGACAACGACAGGTAAAACAAGACGCGATGGTGATGTGTTTTAAAGGCTCCAGCCGTCGCGATACGGGGTGTGCAGGAGAGCGTCGGCGGCGGGGTTGTTGGAGAACTGCAAATTGGCGGAATCCCACGTGAGGCGTTGGTTGGGCAGGCGCATCGCGAGGACGCCGAGCAGGACGGTCTCGGTGAGGGCGCCGCCGTATTCGAACGTTGAGCACGGAGGTGGGGCGCCGGGGCCGGCTTTGCAGGCACGGAGCCAGTCGGCTTCGTGGCTGCCGACGACGCGGGGCAGGGTTTTCTCCGGGCGAACGAGATCCTTCATGCGCGACTCCGGAAGGAGGCGAAGGCCGCCGGCACCGTGGGAGCCGTGCAGCAGGGTTCCCTTGTCTCCGATGATGAGGGCGCCGCTACCGGGGAGTTTGCGGCCGGGCTCGAGGTCGGCGGGCATGGGCGGCTGGAGACGGCCGTCATACCACGTGAGCGCGACGGGCGGGCGGGCGCCGCGGGCGGGGAATTTGTAGCGAACAATCGACGCGCGCGGAAACGTCTGGGAACTCACGTCTTTCTCCCAATGAGTAGTAGTGGCTTCGACAGTGGTGGGCGCGCCGAGGTCGAGGGCCCAGAATGCCGGGTCGATGATATGGCAGCCCATGTCGCCGAGCGGGCCGGTGCCGAAGTCGAGCCAAGCCCGCCACTTCAACGGGTGGTAGTCGGGATGATACGGGCGATGGGCGACGGGGCCGAGCCAGAGATCCCAATCGAGCGTGGCGGGCACGGGCGGAGTGTCTTTTGACTGCGCCTGCACGGCGAAGTTGGACCACGGATCGCCGCCGACGGGTCGGTCGGTCCACGCGTGAACCTCGCGCACGTCGCCGATGACGCCGGCGGCGAGCCATTCTTTGAGGAGGCGAATAGATTCGGAGGAGTGCCCCTGGTTGCCCATCTGCGTCTGCACTTTAGCGCGGCGCGCGGCTGCGGTGATTGTGCGCGCCTCGCGAACCGTGTGCGTGAGGGGCTTTTGGCAATACACGTGTTTGCCGGCGGCCAACGCGGCGAGCGTGATGACGGCGTGCGTGTGGTCGGGTGTGGCAATGATGACGGCGTCGATGTCCTTTTGTTTTTCCAGCATCACGCGGTAGTCCACGTAGGTTTTCGCCGACGGGTAACGGGCGAAGGTCGGCGCGGCGTAGTCGGCATCGACGTCACAGAGCGCGACGATGTTCTCGCCAGCGCAGGCTTTGAGGTTGGCGGTACCCTGGCCCTTGGCGCCGACGCCGATGGCGGCGAGGTTGAGTTTATTGCTCGGCGCCTCGGCGCCGAAAAGGTGGCCGCGGAAAAATTGAAAGCCGAAGGTTGCGGTGGCGGAGGCGGCGAGGAAACGGCGGCGGGTGGGGAGAGGTTTTTTCATGGGGGAGTGCGAGCGGCACGGGGTCGGTGGAGCAGGGGATGGAGGTGCTTAAGTTTAGGGGCGTGACGCGGTCGGGGCGCAACGGGATAAGTTTCGGGCGACGGTGGGTGGACCGCAAATAGAGGTGGGTGAAAAAATGGCGGGTGGCCGCGCGGACGGTGCGCGACGCGCAGCACATGGGGACTCGACGCTGATGGCGTGAATCGCATGCTCTTGATTTTCCTCCCCATGAAAACCTCCGTCGCTACCCGTCGCTCCTTTCTTAAATCCAGTCTCGCCGGCGTGTTCGCGGCGGGAGTTGCGCCGCAATTTATTCCGGCGCGGCTGCTCGGTGCCAACGCGCCTTCGAATAAGATCACCCTCGGCTGCATCGGCCTCGGCGCGCACGGCATCGGGGTGAACTTGAAGTCGTTTCTCCAGCAGGATGATTGCCGGATCGTGGCGGTGTGCGATGTGTGGGGTCGTCGGCGCGAGGAGGCGCGGAAGCTCGTCGAGGAGAAATACGGTGGGCCGGGTTGCGCGATGATCAGGGATTTTCGCGCGCTGTTGGCGCGGCCGGATATCGATGTCGCGGTGATTTCGACGCCGGACCATTGGCACGTGACGATGGCGCAGCTGGCGCTCGCGGCGGGCAAGAAGGTGTTTTGTGAAAAGCCCACGCTCACCATCGAGGAAGGGCGGCGGCTCGCGAACGATGTCGCCGTGCGCAAAGCGATGTTTGCCGTGGGGCTCGAAGACCGAGCGGTGATTTATTACCACAAGCTCGCGGAAGCGGTGCGCAACGGTGCGATCGGAAAGCTTGAGCGCATTAAGGTCGGCCTGCAGATCAAGCCGGTCTTCGCTCGCGAAGAGCCGGTGAAAGTGCCGGACGATCTCGACTATGAAATGTGGCTCGGGCCGGCACCGCATCGGCCTTACACGGCGACGCTGACGGACGCGCAGGTGTGGCGGCAGATCCGCGATTTCTCGGGTGGTTCGCTCACGGACTGGGGCGCGCATCTCGTCGACACGGCGCAGGTGGCGAATTTTTCGGAGAACTCGGGACCGGTGGCGGTGAAGGGTAAGGGCGTGATCCCGCCGAACTCCGTCAACACGGTACCGCGGACCTATGACATCACCTACACCTATGCGAACGGCGTGGAGCTCGACGTGATGGCCGGTGAAGTTTCGCTCCGCTTCGAGGGGAGCAATGGCTGGGTGGGCAACAAAGGCTGGTCGGGTCCGCTGGCGGGCAGCGACATGAATGTATTTCGCAAGACCTACGATGCGACGACCAACAAACTCTGGCCGCGCCCTGAGCGCGAGCAGCGCGACTTCCTCGACGCGATCCGCCAGGGCCGGCCGCCGATGTATACGGCGGAGGCGCTGCACCGGCTGTGCACGACGTTGCACCTCGGCGCGATCGCGATGGAGCTGGGGCGTCCGCTCAAGTGGGATCCAGTGAAGGAGCAGTTCGACGACGCGGGGGCCAATGCCCTGCGCTCTCGGACGACGCGCAACGACTGGACCAAGTTGGCGCGGAGCTGAGCGCCGGACGAGGAGGCAACGGTCCGCGGTTACAGCCGGCCTCACTCTTCCGAGGAGGCGCGGCGGGTCGCCGTGGGCGGCGTGACGTCCACGCTGAGCTTGGGCGATTGCCAGCGGAATGCGGACATGGCGCGCAGCTCGCGCACAAAGACTTCTTCGCCGCACACGACGAGGTGGGCCCACGTATCTTCGGCGGCGACTTTGCGTTGGTCGAGTAACTGAAAGCCTTTGGGGTCGGCTTTGATCAGCAGCAGAATGCCGCGTTCATCGAGGGCGAGAATGCGGTCGCCCTGCGCGACGAGACTCGCGTATTTGCCGAACGAGTCGGAGTTCCAGACGCGCGTGCCGGTCTTCAGGTCGATGCAGGTGAAGCGCTGGTTGCCCATGTGCAGGTAGGCGTGGCCGTCGATGATGACAGGCGTCGACATGTAGCCTTGGGCGTTGTTGCTCCAGGACTCCTGCACGTCGAAGGTGTCTGCGTTGCCTGCGGCTTTCCCGACCGAGTAGAGCCAGCTGCGGTTTTGATAACTGCTGGTGAAGACGGCGTCGCCAACGACGGTGGGTGTCAGGATATTCATCCCGCGATACGACGGCACGGGGTGCGACCACTCGACCTTTCCGGATACAGGATCGATGCCGGCGAGATTTTCCCGCGACTGCACGACGAGTTGTCGTCGGCCGTGAATCGTCGCGAGCACGGGCGAGGAAAACGAGCCGGCGGACATGACGCCGGGTTTGCCCTCGAACGAGCGCCAGATGATTTCACCGGTGTCCTGCTTGAGTTTGACGAGGGAGTTGGCGGCTTGGATGAAGATCGCGTCGCCATCGAGCAGCGGCGAGCACACGAGGCCGAAGTCAGGCACGCCGGTGCCGTATTTTTTGACGAAATCGACGGACCACTGCTCCTTACCGGTGAGGGCGTCGACGGCGACGAGGACGTCTCTCATGCCGGCGACGAAGACGAGTTTTCCGTTGGTGGCGGGGGTGGCGCGAATCCAGTCACCGCGGGATTTGGCGTAGAACGGCACGGACAGCGCGCCGGCCCATGAGTGGCTCCAGAGCTCTTTGCCGGTGTGGCGATCGAGCGCGCGCACGACCTCGGTGGATTTGTCGCGGGTCTCGGTGACGAAGACGCGGTCGGCGGAAACAATCGGGCCGGAGTAGCTCGGGCCGAGGGGGAGCGTCCACGTCGCCTTGAGGGTATCTTCGCTCAGCTTCGCGGGCCAGGTGGGCCCGGCGACTTGGCCATCGCGGGAAGGGCCGCGCCACTGGGTCCAGGTTTCGGCGGACGGGGTGTCGG
>CAMCHO010000185.1 GCA_945874455.1 Opitutus sp. GAS368
GGCGGGATCTTCGTAAGACAGCACCGAGGGCGCCGGCGGCAAGGCCGCCCCCGGCGGACGTGCGGCGAAAGTTTTCCGCAAACGGCCTCAGGTCATCTGCAATCCGCGCATCGTGCCGGTCGCGGAGGCAAACTTATCGGTTTCAATCCCCATGCGCTGGAGCATGGAGACGAAAAGATTCGGCAGCGGGTAATTGTGCTCTTTGTCGAAGCCGAGGTGTTGACCGTGGCGGAAACCGCCTCCGGCGAACAGCGTCGGCAGGTTTGTCGTCACGTGGGTGTTGGCGTTGCCGAGATTGGAACCGTAGAGAATCATCGTGCGGTCGAGGAGCGGCTCGCCGTCTTCTTGGATCGATTTCAGTTCGGTGAACAGTTCCGCGAGGAGTTTCATATGCCACTCGTCGACGGTTTTGAGTTGGCTGAGTTTCGCCTCGGATTTTCCGTGGTGGGAGAGGTTGTGGTAGCCGTCGCTCAGTTTGTGGTCGCCGAATTCGATCGCGGGCGAGCTGACGCTGTCGAGTAGGAGTGAGATCGAGCGGGTCGAGTCGGTCTCAAACGCGAGGCGCGCCATGTCATACATCAGCTTCACTTTTTCCATGTAGGCTTTTGGGCTGGCGGGATCGAGTGGCTCGGGGACGTGGACGACGGGGCGCGGGGTGTGTTCCCACGCGCGGGACATCTGCATGCGCTGCTCGAGGTCGCGCACGCTGGTGAAATATTGGTCGAGCCGATCGCGGTCGCGCGCGGTCACGCCGCGTTGGAGGTCTTTCGCCTGGCTGCCGACGGCGTCGAGGATGCTCTGCCCGCGCTCAAGTTTGCGGAGCTGCGCGGCGACTTCGGCCGGAGAACCTTGCACGAACATCCGGCGAAACACGTCCGACGGTTTTTCCTCGCACGGGATGAGGGCGCCCGAAGCCGTCCACGAGAGACTGCGCTGACCCTGCTGGACATTCACCCCGAGGGTGAGCGAGGGAAAACGCGTTTCGTGGCCGATGCGTTCCGCGATGTATTGATCGAGGGAGATGGTATTGCGGAAACCGCCACTGCCGGGATGCGGCGCCGCGGTGAGGAAGCACACGTCGGCGGGATGACCGGCGTCCACGTCGGGATGCGACACGCCGCTGAACACTGTAAAGTCGTCGCGATGGTGTGCGAGGTGTTGGAGATAGGGCGAGAGGGCGTAGCCGCGGCCGGTCTGAGTGGGGAAAAACTGATCGGGGAGCAGGCCGAGGTTATTGCAGATGGCGAGCAGGCGGCGCGGCTTTTTCGCGGCCGCGGCGGAGGCGGCGCGAGAAAAGGTGGGCAACACCGAGTCGAGCAACGGGAGCGAAAGGACGATGCCGGTACTCCGCAGAAACTGCCGGCGGGAGAGGGTGGGGCGGGTTGCGATAAACGGGGAGCGGCGGGGCGAGGGTGAGTGCATGGCGGCGGTTGGATGAAGGGGGAGCCTGCTGGCGGGCGATGGATTGGGGAAGGTGGGCGGAGGGCCGCGGATCGCTGGCGCGCGGTTACTTGTTTAGGAAAAGCGGGCTCTGCACAACCTCGCGGACGAGGCTCCGCAGGCCATAGTTTTGGGCGCGGGTGCGTTGGAGGATGGCTTCGATTTCGCCGCGGTCACCGAACCGCACCGGTGAGCCCGTGGCAAAAATCAGCAGTTGGCGGGTGAGGTTGCGTGCGAGCAGCGCGTCTTCTGCGCGCACGAGACGCTTGAAATCGCGGATGTCCTGAAACGGCCGGCCGTCGGGCAGCTCGCCGGTGGCATCCACCGGCAGACTGAACTGAAACGCGAAGGGGTGCCCGTTTTTGCCGAGGCCCTTGAGCGCGGGCTTGGTTTCGTCGGCGCTTCGATAGCGATCACGCCACGCGCCCATCACGTCGAAACTTTCGAGGGCGAAGCCGGGCGGGTCCATCTTGTGGTGGCACGCGGCGCAGCTCGCATCTTCGCGGTGTTTGGAGAGTTGCTCGCGAATCGTCACGGCCCCGCGGATATCGGGCTCGACGGCGGCGACGGGCGGCGGCGGTGGGATATCGATTCCGAGGATACGCTCCATGATCCACTTTCCGCGGAGCACGGGCGAGGTGGTCGTGCCGTTAGCGGTGATTTTGAGCACGCTGGCCTGGGTCATGAGGCCGCCGCGCGGACTGTCGGCGGGGAGCACCACGCGGCGCATGGCGACGCCCTTCACTCCAGGGATGCCGTAGTGGACGGCGAGGCGCTCGTTGAGGTAGGTGAAGTCGGAATCCACGACGGTGCGGGCGGGCAAGTCGCGCCGCATCATCTCGGCGAAGTAATGCTGCGTCTCCAAGAGCGCGGCCTCGGCGAGCGCGTCGTCGAGGTAGTAGTCGTTGTAGAGAGTGGTGGAGGGCGTGGAATCCTCCATTTTTCGGAGGTCGATCCAGTAATCGAGAAACGCTTCCTGGAAACGCTGCGCCTTCGGGTCGGCGAGCAGGCGATCGGTCTCGGCGCGAAGCACGGCGGGTTGGCGGAGGGTGCCCTGCGAGGCGTGGGCGCGCAGCGCATCGTCGGGCGGTGAGTTCCACAGGAAAAGCGCCAAGCGAGTGGCGAGGGCGTAGTCGTCGAGGCGGCCCGGTTTTTCTTCGAGAAACACGAACCCCGGCGACGCGAGGACGGCGGTGTAGCCGGCGAGCATCGACTCGGCGAAGCTCAGACCAGCCGCGCGGCGCTCGTGGACGAGGGCGAGGAACCGCTGCACGTCGGCATCCGCGATCGGGCGGCGATAGGCGCGTTGGACGAAGGAGCGCATCAGGCGCGCCGCGTCTTGTTGCGGATTTTTCGAGACGACATCGACGGTGACATCGTGGAGCGCGGCGACCCGGCGGCCGGCGTTGCGGCCCTCCTCGGGCTTATCATGGTGATCAACCACGGACAGGGAAACGCCGGGCGCGCCGCTCTTCGCCTTGGTGAGTGGCAGATCGCCGAAAAGGAGCCGGTAGCCCGCGGTCGAGTCTTCGTCGGAGAGCGGGCCGGCAATTTCCATCCAGCGAAATGCTACGCTGGGTGCGCCGTCGGGCGTCATCAGCGGGTTCACGAAACTTCCTGCCGGATTGGGCCGCGAGCGGTAGAGTCGCGAAGCGTCGGGGACGAGCGTCTCGTTCGCGTTGAGCCAGACCTCGCCGATGTCGTGAATGGCGGGCTCGGGTGTGAGATCGAATGACCCGACGCGACGATTGAGGAGGCCGTTGCGGGTATAGACGGTGATGGGTTCATCCCGGCGGCCGGGCTGCGGATGATCGTAGTTGCCGACGCGCAGGTTCGGGGCGGCGGGCTTGCCGACTTTGTCTTTTTCTCCGGAGAATACTTGTTTGATGCCGCCCGGGGGTACCCAGAGCGTGTAGCCGCTAAACGTGACTCGATACCGGCCGGCGACCGGTGCGCGGAATCCGTCCCAACGATACGTGAACCCGGTCACGTAGTTGCTCGAGACCCACGCCACGGCCTCTTCCTCGCGGGTCTGCGGGTCGGAGAGCGGCGCCCGCAGCCAGCGCACATCGGGCTGGGCGGTGGTGAGGCCGACGACGGGATAAGTCATCCGATCTGGCGAGGAGTTGAAAATACTGCCGGTGAACTTGCTGGTGAGCGTGCGTTGATCGCGCGCGTAGTAGCGGGTGGTCGTCGTGGCTGGGCGGTCGTACGCGACCGCCATCGCCTCGCGCATCGCGTAGTCTGCGGCGCCGATGTAGCGCGTCAGATGGACGTGGGAGACGTCGAGGGCGTCGCCGATTTTGTTGAAGCGTGCGGCTTCGCCGTCGTCGGGAAACTGTGCTTTCACTTGGAGCCACGGTGCCGAGAGGAGGTCGCGCAGGGCGTTTTCGTATTCGTAGCCGTTGAGTCGGCGCTGGGTGGCGCGACCCTCGCGGGCGACGGTTTCCTTTTCGGCCGTTGTGAGGGTCGTGGCGAGACTCTGGAGGAAGGCCGCGAGCTCGGCGGGTGCGGGCCGATTTTTCTTTTCCTTCGGCGGCATCTCGCCGGCTTGGAGACGGTCGTGGACGTTGACCCAATGGGAAAAATTCACGCGGTTCCCGGCCTGGAAGGTGAGCGCGGTGAGGTCGAGACCGCCTTTTTTCTCCACGTCGTCGTGGCAGCTTGCGCAATATTTCGTCGTGAAGGCGGACGCGTCGAAAGCGGGTGCGGCGGAAAAAGCGGGGGTGAGGAGGGCGACGAAGGCGACGCCGGTGAGCAGCGATCGCGCAAGGCCGGCGCGGCGCGCTGAGCCGTCCAGCGGCCAAGCTGATAACCGCGGCGGCTTGCCGTGAGGCGGCGTGCCGGCAAGCGGCAGCCCCACGGATGAAAAAGGCGCTGCGCTCATGCGAGTTCCAATCCCTTCATCGTACCGGTGGAGGAGGCGAACTTGTCTGATTCCACGCCCATGCGCTGGAGCATCGAAACGTAGAGATTGGGGAGCGGGTAGTTGCGCTGTTTGTCGAACGCGAGGTGCTGACCGTGGCGGAAGCCGCCGCCGGCGAGGAGCGTCGGCATATTGAAACAGGTGTGGGCGTTGGCGTCTCCGAAGTTGGATCCATAAAGGACCATGGTGCGATCGAGCAGGGTGTCCTCGCCCTCGCGCACGGCCTTCAAGTCGGAGAATAATTTAGCGAGCAGCTTCATGTGCCACTGGTCGATGGTTTGGAGCTGCGAGCGTTTCGCCTCCGATTTTCCGTGGTGAGAGAGGTTGTGGTAGCCATCCGTGATGGCGGCGTCAGCGAGGTCGATCACGGGCGTGCTGACGCTATCGAGCATGAGCGTGATCGAGCGGGTGGAGTCGGTCTCGAAGGCGAGGCGCGCCAGATCATACATGACTTTCACCTTTTCCATGTAGGCCGCGGGATTCGCCGGATCGATCGGCACGGGGGCCGAGACGACGGGCTTCGGTTTGCTTTCCCAGCCGCGCGACGCCTGCAGGCGGTGCTCGAGGTCGCGGACGCTGGTGAAATATTGGTCGAGCCGATCACGGTCGCGGGCGGTCACGCTGCGTTGGAGCTCCTTGGTCTGGCCGGCGACGGTGTCGAGGATGCTACGGCCGGTATCCAGTTTTCGGATCTGGGCGGCGACCTGGGCGGGCGAGCCTTGGATGAACAGTTGTTTGAAGACGTCGGCCGCTTTGTCTTCGGGCGGGATGGCGACGCCGGTGCCGGTCCAGGAGAGACTGCGTGAGCGGGTGTTGACGCCGAGGGTCAGCGACGGAAAACGCGTGTGGACGCCGATCTGTTCGGCGATGTGTTGGTCGAGGGAGATGGTATTGCGAAACGAACCACTGCCGGGATGCGGCGCGGCGGTGAGGAAACAGATGTCCGCCGGGTGGCCGCCATCGACGTTCGGATGGGAGACGCCGCTGAAAACGCTGAAATCGTTGCGATGCGCCGCGAGGCTTTGGAGGTAGGGCGAGAGGGTGTAGTTACGACCGGCGTCCGTGGGGAAGAATTGATCGGTGAGGAGGCCAAGATTATTGCAGATGCCCAGCATCCGGCGCGGCTTCGCGTTCGCTCCGGTCGGTGCGCCGCCGGTCGCGGCGCGGGCGAAGGCTGGGAGCATCGAGTCGAGGAAGGGCAACGACATGACGATGCCGGCGCCGCGGAGAAAATGCCGGCGGGAGACGGCGCGCTGCGTGGCGATGTGGGCGGAAGGACGGGTCGAGGGCATGGGAGGCGTCAGAGGTAGGAGCCCGCTTGCGGGCGATGGATCGGAGGGCGATGAATCGGAGAGCGATGGATCAGAGGTAGGAGCCCGCTTGCGGGCGATGAATCGGACAGCACGTTGAGCCGGCGCGATGAGCCCGCAAGCGGGCGCTTACTTATTCAGGAAGAGGTCACTTTGGACGAGTTCGTGGATGAGCGTGCGCACGCCGTAGTGGCTCGCGCTCGCGCGTTGGAGGATTGTTTCGATGTGGGCGCGATCACCGAAACGCACGGGCGCACCGGTCGCATAAACGGTGAGTTGCTTGGCGAGGTTGCGGGCGAGTTGGGCTTCGTCGGTGAGCAGGAGACGCTTGAATTCGCGGATGTCGGCAAACTTTCGGCCGTCGGCCATTTCGCCGCTGGGATCGACGGGGAGGGCCTGATGGAAGACGAATTTTTGGCCACCGTGGCCAAAACCTTTTTCCGGTGGCGCCCCGTCGCCCGTCGCGCGGTAGCGGTCGCGCCAGCCGCCCATGACATCGAAGCTCTCGAGGGCGAAGCCGGGTGGATCGATCTTGTCATGGCACGCGGCGCAGGATTCCACGTCGCGGTGTTTCGCGAGTTGCTGGCGAATGGTGGTCGTGCCGCGGATGTCCGGTTCGACGGCGGGCACACTCGGAGGAGGCGGGGCGGGCGGCTGACCGAAAATGCGCTCCAGCACCCACGCGCCGCGAATCACCGGCGAGGTCGTCGTGCCGTTGGCGGTGACTTTGAGGACGCTCGCTTGGGTCATGAGGCCGCCGCGTGGGCTATCGACGGGGATGGTGACGCGACGGAGCGCCACACCCTCGACGGGGGGCAGGCCGTAGTGTTGCGCGAGACGTCCGTTTACCATGACGAAATCGGAGGCGACGATATTGCGCGCGGGCAAATCGGTGCGGACGAGTTCGGCGAAGAAGCTCTGCGTCTCCGCCAGCGCCGATTCGGTGAGCAGGTCGTCGAGGTAGTAGTCGTCGTAGAGGGCGGAGTCCGGCGCGGTGCCCATCGTCTTCCGCAGGTCGAGCCAGTAATCGAGAAATGCATTCACGAACTGAGGCGACTTCGGGCCGGTGAGCAGGCGCTCGGTTTGGGCACGGAGCACGGCGGGTCGGCGGAGTTTTCCTTGGGCGGCGAGGGTGCGCAGCTCGGCATCGGGGGCGGAGTTGGTCAGAAAAAATGCGAGGCGCGACGCGACGGCGTAGTCGTCGAGTTTGCCGGGTTTTTCCTCGAGGCAGACAAATTCGGGGGAGCACAACACCGCCGTGTAGCCGGTGATCATGGCATCGGCGAAGGTGCCGCCCGATTTCAAGACGCCCGCGACCACCGGGAGAAATCGCGGCACCTCGCCCGGCGCGACGGGCCGGCGATAGGCTTGTTCGATAAAGGCTTTCAGTAAGCGCGCGGCGTCCTTGGCCGGATCCGCCGACGTGACCTCGACGGGCGCGGTGCCCGCGGCGGGTTTCTCGATCGGCTGCATCGGCAAATCGCCGAAGAGCAAACGGTGTCCGGCCGACGGCCACTCGTCGACGAGCGGGCCTTCGACTTCGAGCCAACGAAAGGCGACGCCGGGCTGGCCGTCTTTTTCCGCGAGCGGATTTTGCCAGCGGGTGGCGCCGGGCCTGGAGCGGAAGAGCCGGGACGGGTCCGGCCGGATCGTTTCGCCGGCGAGGAGCCACACGTCGAGTTCGTTGACGGCGGGCGTCGGCTGGGCGTCGAAATTTCCGAGGTGGCGGAGGAGGCGGGGCGGAGTTTCGGAGTAAATGGTAACGGGCTCGGAGCGGCGGCCAGTCGTGACATCGTCGAGGTCGGGTATCCACCACTTTACGGCAGAGGGCGCCGGGATTTTGCCGTCTTTGCCGGGCACGGCTTTGCCGGGGCCGACCCACACGGAAAACGTGTTGAAACGGATTTTGTAGCGGCCGGCCAGCGGGGCTTTGAACTGATTGAATTTCGGCTCGATGGGCTCGTAGTTGCTCGCGACTACACCGACGGCCTCCACGTCGCGGTTGGCGGGGTCGGCCGCGCCGACGGTGGCCGGGGCTCTGCCGGCGCGCACGTCCGGTTGCGGTTGGTCGCCCAGCATCGGAAACGACGCGCGTTCGGGGGAAGAGTTGAAGACTGAGAATTTCATTGGCCCCATAAAACTGCGCTGCTCGCGTGCGTAGTAGCGGGTGATCTTGGGCTGCGGACGTTCGACCTGCGGGGCGATGACCTGACGCAGCGCGTAATCGGCGGCGGCGAGGTAGCGGTTCATCTGGACGTGCGAAATATCGAGGGCATCGCCGACTTTATTGAAACGAAACGCTTCCCCGTCTTCCGGGAGCGAGTCCTTCACTTGCAGCCACGGTGCGTGGAGCAGGTCGCGCAGGGCGTTTTCGTATTCGAAGCGGTTGAGGCGACGTTGGGTCGCACGGCCCTCGGTGGCGACGCGGGTCTGCTCGGCGCTCACGATGGTTTTCGAAAGTCCCTCGGTGAACGCCGTCAACTCGGCGGCCTCGGGGCGCGGCTTTTTTTTCGGCGGCATTTCGCCATCGGCCACGCGATCGAAGACCCTCACCCACGTGTTGAGATTTTTCGGGTCGCCGGGCGCGAAGGTGAGGTCTGTCAGATTCAGGCCGCCCTTTTTCTCCACGTCGTCATGACAACTGGCGCAGTGTTTCTCGATGAACGATGCGGTGCCGGGTGGGACCTGGGGGCCGACTGAGGCCGCGTGCGACCGGACTCCGCTCAACAGCAGTGTGAGAGTGGCGAACCCCCAGGCGGTGACGGCAGGAAAGGCAAGGGGGCGGGTCATTGCTTGGGTCGTGTCAGCGGGTCGGGTGGGGGATACCGGTTTATCTTCTTATCGGTCGCAGCGGTGCGTCAATGGGGGTTTTTTTGGCGGAGTTTTTTGATGGGGGGCGTGGGAAGCATGCGGGTTCCTCGCTTCCTCTGCGGCAGATTTTCCTGGCTGCGGCGCCCTCTCCGTTTAGGCGCGTTTAGGCGCTCCACGCCGATCCGGTTGCACCGCAGAGACGCCACCGGAACGCAGAGAAAACCCTGCTGCGTCGCTGTTTTGATTACATCGCTCTGTTGGTCGGCGACCAGGTGGATCTTCCGAGACCGCAACATGAGCGAAAATCAGTGGTTCAACTCCTCATCCCGTTGGCCACCCCGGATCGTGCCCACCCCGCCTTTTTTTTGGCCCAAGCATTTCACAGAGGGCACGGAGCCCAGTCCACAGAAGGCGCAGAGCGGACACGGTGTTGGGCTCCGTGAGCTCGGTGCGGACCTGGGTGCGCTCTGTGCAAAAAGATTTTTCCAGAAAGGTCTGATTGCTGCGGGTGAGCGGCCACGTGCGGTCTGAGGTGGTGCGTGCGTGCTTTGGAATTACCGGTCGGTGCGGGTCGAGTTCGCGGTAGATTAAAAATCTCTTTGCGCCGACCGGTGGATTTTGCGGCGATGGCGGCCTGTATGTCTCGTCTCGCTGAAACTTTCGCCCGCACCCGTGCGCAAAATCGTGCCGCTTTCGTCGCCTACGTTTGCGCGGGGGACCCTGACTTCGACACGTCGTTAGCGGCGTGCCGAGCGTTGCTCGCAAATGGGGTCGATGTCTTGGAGCTCGGGGTTCCGTTTTCTGATCCGCTGGCGGATGGTCTGACCAACCAACTCGCGGCGCAGCGCGCGTTGGAGAGCGGGAGCACGGCGGCCAGCGTGCTTGAGTTGGTGCGCCGCCTACGCGAGACGAGCGAAACGCCGATCATTTTCTATACCTACTACAACCTTCTGTTTACGAATGGCGTCGAGGCCTATGTACGCGCCGCCAAGGACGCGGGCGTAGATGGCATCCTCACGTTGGACTTGCCGCCGGAGGAGGCGGGCGAAGTGACGGCTGCGTGCCGCGCCCACGGAGTGGATACGGTGTTTATCGTGGCGCCGACCACGCCGGACGCGCGGATTTCGATCATCGCGGGGGTGACCACGGGATTTATTTACTACGTGTCGCGTGAAGGTGTCACGGGCGTGCGGGATCAGGTGGCGGGAAATATTGCTGAAGCTGTGGCGCGGATCCGGCGACACTCGCCCTTGCCGGTGGCGGTGGGCTTCGGGATTGGCTCCCGCGAGCAAGTGGCGCAGGTGGCGGCCCTCGCGGACGGAGTAGTCGTCGGCAGCGC
>CAMCHO010000186.1 GCA_945874455.1 Opitutus sp. GAS368
CACTCGCCGCTGATTGCGCTGCACTACGGCACGCCGACGATTCACATCCGGAATCCGACCGATACGTGCAAGGGCCAGATGTTTCGCGATATTGGGATGGACGATTGGTTCTTCGAGATCGACGAGACCAGCGGCGCGGAACTCTGGTCGCGCGTTGAAGCCATCCACCGGGATCCGGCCAAGGCACGCGCCAAAGTGAAAACAATCTTTGCCGGCATCGAGCAGCGCCAGCAGCACATGATCGCGACGGTGCGCACCGCAGTTACACGTGGATGAACCCATGAAATCGCAGAACCCTTTCGCCCTTTTCGCCAGCATCCTCGCGTTGGCCGCTTCGCCGGCAATGCCCGCACGAGCCGCCGACGCACCTGCCGCCATCTCCGGCCGCGTGCAAAACGTCGTCACCGGCCAGTTTCTTAACAACGCCCGCGTCACCGTCCGCGGCACCGGCCTCGAGGTGTTCACTGATCAGACCGGCGTCTATCGCTTGCCGCAGGTGCCCGCGGGCAAGGTCGTACTCGAGGTGTTCTACACGGGCCTCGACACCCAATCGATCCCGCTCGACCTCACTGCGGGCAATCCGGTCGTGAAGGATTTCGATCTCACGAGCGCCGCGCGCTACGGCGAGGGTGGCGTCGTGAAACTCGACGCTTTCACCGTCGCCACCGAGCGCGAGACCGATGCCGCCGCCATCGCGATCAACGAGCAGCGCTACGCGCCCAATCTGAAAAACGTGCTCTCGACGGATTCCCTCGGCGACATGAAGGACGGCAACATCGGCGAGTTCCTGAAGTTCATGCCGGGCGTGATTCCCGAGTATAACGACGAGGATGCGACCACCGTCGCCAGTATCTCGATTCGCGGTTTCGCCTCCAACATGGTCGGCGTCACCACCGACGGCGCCGCGATGGCCAGCACGTCCAACGGCTTCGGCGACTCGCGCTCGTTCGCGTTCAACCAGGTTTCGATCAACAACATTTCCCGCGTGGAGGTCTCCAAGGTGCCGACGCCCGCCAATCCCGCGGACTCGCTCTCCGGCTCCGTCAACATGGTCAGCAAAAGCGCCTTCGAGCGCAAAGGTGCCCAGCTCCGCTACAACGTCTTCCTTGCCGCCAACAGTGAGAACGTCTCCTTCAGTAAATCGCCGCACACCTCCGACGAGAATATCTACAAGATCCGCCCCGGCGGAAATTTTGACTACACGCTGCCGCTCACCCCGCGCTTCGGCATTGTCGTGACCGGTGCCGCCAGCGAGCGCTACACGAAGCTCCACTACACCTACAAAACCTACAACGCCAATGCCGCCGGCACTGGCGCCACGCCCGGGCGTTCGTATCTCCAATCCTTCCGTCTGCTCGATTCGCCGCGCGTGCTCACGCGCATGTCCGCCGGGCTGAAGGCCGATTGGAAAGTCACGCGCCACTCCGTCCTCTCCGCCGGCACCCAGATCAACCACTTCGAGTCCGACCGCATCGCCACCGAGTTCGTCCTCAATGCGGGCACGAACGCCGTGCCCACACCCGCGACCGGCACGCCGTTCAGCTTCGGCCCCGGCTTCACCGTCGGCGCGACCGGCCGCGGCGCGATGACGATGGGCGGCGCCGCGTCGAATCACACCGTGAAAGACGGCAACGCGGCCAATCTCCGCTACCGCCTCGACGACGGCGTGTGGCGTTTCCGCGCGGGCGTCGACCAGTCGAAGGACAGCGGCGGTCTGCGCGATATCACCAAGGGCCACTTCCGCCAGCTCGCCATCAACAGCCGCAATCCCGTGCGCGTGACGTTCCGCGAAGACGCCGGCCCGCGCCCCGCCGTCCTCGAGGTTTTCGACAACAGCAACCACGCGGTGAATTTCTACGATCCGAACCAATACGTGTTCGCCACCGCTAACTCGACGCCCCGTCAAACCGTGGACGTGTTCAAGTCCGGCTCAGCCGACCTTCGCCGCGAACTACGCGTATTCAACGTTCCCTTTTCCCTCGAGGTCGGCGGCTCGCGCCGCGAGCAGGACCGCGACATCCGCCGGCGCAACGAAAACTGGACCTACAACGGCATCGGCGGCGACCGCGCCCCCACGCCGTTCCTCTCGCCCGTCTATAAAAATCAATACCACTACTACGGCTTCACCAATTTCCCTCAGATTTCCCCGAAGATCGCGTGGGAGGAATTTCAGAAGAACCCCGCCTTGTTTTCGAAAACCGCCGCCCAGCTCCGCGCCGAGGAGTTGTTCCGCATCGCCAACTCTTTCGACTTCCGCGAGGTCGTTTCCGCCGGCTACGTGCAGACGGAGTTCCGCCTCTTCAAGGATCGCCTGCGCGTCCTCACCGGTGTGCGTTACGAGAAGACCGACGACACCGCCTCCGGCCCGCTCGTCGATCCCGCCGCCGTCTGGCAACGCAATGCGGCCGGTACGTTCCTCCGCAACGCAGCCGGCGCGCGTATCCGCAAACCCGAGGCCGGCGCTGCCAGCTCGCTGGAGGAGCTGCGTCTCACGCACCAAGAGCGGGCCACCGACGCCGAACGTTCCTACGACGGTCGCTACCCGAGCGTGCACTTCACCTACAGTGTCTCCGACCAGCTCATCGTCCGCGCCGCCTACGCCAAGACTTACGGCCGCCCGGACTTCACCGATATTTTGCCCAACGCCCAAGTCGACGAAGCGGATCTCGACGGCGATCAGGTCGGCAATCCCGCCGTCGTCCAGGGTAACATTACTGTGACCAATCCCGGCCTCCTGCCTTGGTCCGCCGACAACTACGATCTCTCGCTCGAGTACTACACGAAAAAGGGCGGCCTCTTCAGCGTCGGTGCGTTTCAGAAGAACATTCAAAATTTCTTCGGCAACGTGGTGAAACTCGCGAACCTCGCCGACACCGAGGAGTTCGGCCTCGATCCGCGCTATGTCGGCTGGCGCGTGAGCACCAAAATCAACGCCGGCGATGCGCGCGTCTCGGGCGTCGAGTTCAATGTGCGCCATTCCCTCCAGGGGCTGGGCCCGTGGGGCCGCCACTTCACCGCCTTCGCCAACGGCACCAAACTGAAACTCGAAGGCTCGCGCAGCGCAGCCTTCAATAACTTCACGCCCGAGAGCCTGAATGCCGGACTCACGTTCAGCAAACGCTCCGTCATGCTGATGGCGAAATGGAACTACCGCGGCAAACGCCGGCTCGGCGCGCTGCCCGCCCTCGGACCCGACGCCTACGAATACCACGACCACTACAAGAGCGTCGATGTGAACGCCGAGTATCAGCTCCGCAAAGGGCTGTCGCTTTATCTCAGCGCTTCGGATGTTTTCAATGCCGCCAAGGTCACCCAACGCTACGGTTCCGAAACGCCCGACTACGCTAAACGCTACCTGACCGATCACAAAGGCGTGAGCCTCAGCGCGGGCCTCAAGGGCACGTTCTAAGCCACGCGTTATTTCCTCCTGCCGCCATGAATCCTGCCCCTCGTTCCGCCAGCCGCCGCCGCTTTCTCCACACCGCCGCCGCCGGCGCCGTCCTTGGACCCTACGCGCTCACCCTCTCCGGTCAGACTGTGGCCAAGCCTGCTGGGAATTTCCCCAACTTCGCCCGCGGCGAAGTTGTGCGCACCGGCGGCGAACTCGGGCTCGACGGTCGCTTCATCGAGGCGGCACGTCCGATTCCTATCGCCGGTCACAGCCAGGTCCTCGTCGTCGGCGCCGGCCCCGCCGGTATCGGTGCCGCGCTGGCCGCCGCGCGCGCCGGTGCAAAAGTGCAGTTGATCGAGACCGCCGGCTGCCTCGGCGGCGTGTGGACCGCAGGCATGTTGACCAAAATCATCGATGGTGGCCGCAAGACCGGTATCATGGAGGAAATCATGCAGGCGATGATCGCGCGCGGCAGCGAGGTCGCGAAGAAAACCAAGGGCGAAATCTACGACCCCGAGCTGATGAAGGTCGTGCTCGAGGAAATGTGCGTCACCGCCGGGATGAAGATCCAATTACACACGCAGCTCGTCGGCGCCGTCACCGATACACGCAACCGGCTCGTCGCCGTCGTCACTGAATCGAAGTCCGGTCGCCAGGCGTGGACCGCTGACCGCTTCATCGACTGCTCCGGCGACGGCGACCTCGCCGCCCAGGCCGGCTGCACATTCGACGTCGGCATCAACGCGCAGTGCGAGTGCCAGCCGATGTCGCTCATGGCGCTGCTCACGGGTCTCGATGCTGCGGCGATTCCGGACTACATCCGCGAAGTCGCCGGCGAGAAGGCGAAATCGAATATGGTGAAGCTCATGCGCGACTCCGGCATCAAGCCGTCCTATAGCGCGCCCACGCTGCGTCTGCTGCACAGCGGAATTTTCTCGCTGATGACGAATCACGAATACGGCGTGCCCGCCTACGATGCTGCCCAGATCAGCGAGGCGACCATCCGCGCCCGCCGCGAGGTGCATGCGATCGTAGCCGATCTGCGCAAGCTCGGCGGCCCATGGAAGGACGTCGCCGTCGTCGCCACTGCCGAGCAAATCGGCGTGCGCGAAGGCCGTCGCATCCGCGGCCGCGCCCAAGTGACCGTCCAAGACATCGTCGCCGGCAAAAAGCACGACAACGCCGCCTGCCGCGTGAATTTCGGCTTCGACGTTCACAACGTCCGCCCCGGCGACATGTTCTCCGGCCTCGATGAGATCGAGCAGGAGGTGAAGAAATACCGGGCCATGGGCGCCAAGCCCTACGACATTCCGCTCGGCGCGTTGATCGCTGCCGATGTCGACGGTCTGATGATGGCCGGCCGCTGCATCAGCGGCGATTTCATCGCCCACTCCAGTTACCGCGTGACCGGCAACGCCGTGCCCATGGGCGAAGCCGCGGGCCGCGCCTCGGCGATTTCGCTCCGACTCGGCAAACTTCCGCACGCACTCTCCGGCGCAGAGGTGCAGCGCACATGAACCGTCTCCTGCTCGCGCTCGCCTGCGCGCTCGGCCTCGCCGCGCTCCGCGCCACGCCCGCCGATGTCGTTATCTACGGCGCCACGCCCGGTGGCATCGCCGCCGCGCTCGCTGCCGCGAAGGGCGGCCACACCGTGCTCCTAGCCGAGCCGTCTATCCGCATCGGCGGCATGGCGACCAACGGCCTCCAACATCCGGATTTCCGCGCCTTCGAGGCCATCACCGGCACCTACTACGATCTCACGCAGCGCACGCTCGCCTACTACGCCAAAACCTACGGCGAAAATTCTCCGCAGGTGAAAGACACCTTCCGCGGCACGCACGCCGAGCCGAAGGTGATTCTCCTCTTGTTTCAACAGATGCTCGCCGAGCACCCGAAGATCACGGTGCAAACCTCGTGGACGCTCGTCGACGCCACCACCCGCGGTCCCGCCGGCAATCGTGTCGTGCGCACCGCGCGCTTTCGCGACGCCGGCGGCGCGCTGCACTCCATCGAGGGAAAAATCTTCATCGATAGTAGCTACGAGGGCGACCTCATCGCTGCCGCGCACATCGCGTATCGCGTCGGCGTCGAGAGCCGCGACGACTACGGCGAGGCCGCCGCGCCCGTCGATAGCAGCGGCGATCTCCAGGGCTACAATTTCCGTTTCGTCATGACCCAGGACCCCGCCATCCGCGTCCCGGTAACCGCGCCCAAAGGTTACCGCGCCGAGGATTTCGCCCCGATCCTCGCATTGATTACTGAGGGGAAAATCAAACGCGTCTTCGGTGGCTACACTGATCGCGACAACGTCCTCAAGGCCCAGATTCCCGTCCTCCCGAACAATAAGCGCGACATCAACGATGTGTCCTCCGGCCACGTGCGCCTCTCGCTGCCCGGCGACCAGCTCATGTGGCCCGAGGGCGACACCGCCACGCGCCAACTCATTTACGACGAGCACGTGCGCTGGAACGTCGGCCTGATTTATTTTCTCCAAACGGACGCACGCGTGCCGCCGGCCATGCAAGCTGACGCCCGCACCTGGGGCTGGTGCAAAGCGAGTTTACCGAGAGCGGGCACATCCCGCCGCAGCTCTACGTGCGCGAGGCGCGCCGCATGATCGGCCTGCGCCTCTTCACGCAACACGACACCCGCCACGCTGAGGGCGACGCCCGCGCCGTCCTCCACCGCGACAGCATCGCCATCGGCGATTACGGCCACAGCAGCCACGGCACGAGCCACGAGGGCTCGCGCTTCGGCGGCAAACGCCACGGCGAGGGCCTCGGCGTCGTTTACGCGCCCTATCAGATTCCCGCCGGCACGCTCGTGCCGCAGGATGTGCGCAATCTCCTCGCGCCCGTCCCAGCCAGCGCCTCGCACGTCGGTTTCTGCGCCCTGCGCCTTGAGCCCATCTGGACCTCGCTCGGCCAAGCCGCCGGCCACGCCGCCCGCCTCGCGCTCGCCGACGCCCAGCCCGACGTGCGCAAGTTGGACACCGCGAAACTCCAGCGCCGCCTCCACGCCGACGGCGCCGCGACGATCTACGTCGGCGACGTGCTCACCGGCCACCCCGATTTCGCCGCCGTGCAGTGGTGGGCCTCGCTTGGCGGCCTGCACGGTCTCGCGCCGAAACCAACCGGCCGTCTCCTCGGCAAACCGATCGAGGGCCAGCATTCGGAGGGTTGGCTCAACCACGACGCCAAGCTGGCCACTCCCTTCGACGCCGCGCTCGCCGCGCGCTGGCGCTCGCTCGCGGCCGCGCAGAAAATCCCTGCCGCCCGCCTCCCCGCCGCCGACGGCCGCGCGACCCGCGGCGATTTCATTCGCGCCGCCTTTTCGGCGATCCCGTAGCCCGTATTTTTTACGCTCAAACGGCCATTGCCAGTCCAGCCGACTCCACCCAATCCAAAGTCTCCTCCTCCGTTCCCCCCATTCTCATGAACCGCCGCCACTTCCTTGCCGCCACTGCCACCGCGACCGCCGCCACCGGCCTCGCTCCTCTCTTGCGCGCCGCCGCCAAGGCCGGACGCGCGCCGCGCATTTTGCTCCGCAGTTCTTGGCAAAGCGTGAACATCGGCGACGTCGGCCACACGCCCGGCGCGCTCAACATCCTCGAGCAACAATTCCCCGAGGCCGAGCTCATGCTCTGGCCCGGCTCGCTCGGCCACGGTTCGCGCGACTTGCTCACGAAGGCTTTCCCGCGCCTGCGCATCGTCGAGGGCAGCGTCGGCGCCGATGGCAAACCAACTACGGCCGCTCTGACGCAAGCGTGGGCCGATGCTGATCTCTACCTCAGCGGCAGCGGTTCCGGTTTTCCCGCCGCCAACCACGCGGTCGCCTTCCAGCAGGCTACCGGCAAGCCCGTCGGCGTCTTCGGCGTGAGCAGCGATCCGATCTCGGGCTTCGGCGCCGGGCGCGATCCCGAGGGCGGCACGTTGAAAAATCTCCGCGAGCGCGCGCTCAAACTTGCCGTCGGCACGCTCGCTGGCGATCAGCGCACAATCATGGATCGCGCCGCGTTCTTCTTCTGCCGCGACACCATTACGCGCGATTATCTGAAGGCGCAGGGCGTGAAGGCCCCCGTCGTCGAGTTCGGCCCCGATGCCCAGCTCGGCATGTCGCTCCGCGACGAGGTGCGCGGACTCGCCTACCTGCGCGCACACGGGCTCGAGGAGGGTAAATTCACCGCCGTGATCCCGCGCCTGCGCTACACGCCCTACCACCGCATGACGCCCGCGCGCAAAGCCACGCCCGACGATGCGGTGAAGGACGCCATCAATGAGCGCACCACCGAACGCGACCTCGCCAAGCTGCGCGACCTCATCGTCGCTTATGTACGCGCCACGGGCCACCGCGTGTTCGTGTGTCCGGAAATGACCTACCAGATCGAGGTCGGTCGCGAGCACGTCGTCGCGCCGCTTCCGGCCGACGTGAAAAAGAACGTCGTGTGGCGCGATACTTATTGGATGCCGGATGAGGCGGCCTCGATTTATGCGCGCGCCCTCGCCGTCGTCAGCATCGAGTGCCACTCGCCGCTCATTGCGCTGCACGTCGGCACGCCGACCTTCTACATCCGCCAGCCGACCGATACCTGCAAAGGCCAAATGTATCGGGACATCGGCGCCGACGATTGGTTTTTCGAAATCGACGAGACGAACGGCGCGCAACTCTGGTCGCGGCTCGAGGCCATTCACAAAGATCCGGCCGCCGCGCGCGCGAAAGTGAAATCCATCATGGCCACCGTCGAGGCGCGGCAGCAGCGCATGGTTGCTGCCGTGCGTGCAGCGATCGCGAAGACGATGTGAGCGACGAGAAATTATTCCTTTCGTCGAGTCTCCCGAAGATTCAGGACTCCGCAGATTGCGAAATGGCGTGCGTGCCGACCTCAGGACGAGGTGCTTGCTGGGCATTCATCAGTGGCGTTCTGAATCGGCGGGCAAACGAGTCGCCACCGCTAGCCCGACTTTCCGGATTTTTCTCCACTTTCAGGCACGATTCTCCTCTCAGGAAGTGAAGGCTAGTTCATAGTTGAAGAAAGTGATGGCAACCAGCGATCCAGCTCGAAGAGGCGCACGGCTTTCTGCTGCGCCGGCGACAGTTCGGGCGGTAGCATCACTGTCGGGCGGCGCCCTTGCTGGCCGGTGTTCGTGCGCACGAGCGTAGCGCTGATGTTCGCGAGGTCCTGCATGAAAACCGTTGCCGATTGCTTCGTGCCGAGCGCCAGCCGCGCGAGCGCCACCAACGTCAGACCGAGCACGGTCGCGAAGGTGTGCAACTGCAGCGAAGCGTCGGCCCATTGAAACGAAGGGCCCCACGGCACCAGGCCACCCTTTTTCGCGCGCCGGAACAGTTCCTCGACGTGCCACTGGCCGCGGAAAGCGTGGACGATTCGCTCGGTGCTCCACAGCTTGCGGGTCGTGCAAAGCACGCGCCGGCCAAGCCGCGTGCGCTCCAGTTCGCGCCGTCGCGCCGCATCCACTTGCCAGGAAAACGTCGGCTGCGCGGCGGTGCCCCCGATCGTGGTCACGACAAACTCCGCGAGATGTTCGCGCCCCAGCGCCTTTTGCACCCGCACCGCCAGGGTCGTGCGCGTGAGCTTGCCGGCCTGCACTCGGCGTTCCAGCAGGCGCAGCTCGCTCTTCGCCTTGCGGAGGGCCACCGCGATGCCGCGCTTTTGGCCGCGGAGCAGTTCCTGGCTCTCGACCACCAACAGTGTCCGCGCGAGTTCGCCGACGCGCGCCTCCAGCCGTGCGGCGCGCACCTCGGCGAGCACGCCACGCAGTGGCTGCATGTTGCCTCGCTGGGCGGCAAAGACCAACGCCTGCTCGGACGCGGTGTGCGACAGCGGCAACGAAATGAGCGAGTGGTAGCGGGCGTCTTCCAGATCCAGCTCCAGTTGCTCACTCCAAAATCCGCCATCGCGCACGACCGTGCGTCCCGCCTTCGTCGCGCCTCCCTCCGCGGTATCCAACGCGTCGTGCAACTGGGCCAGTCCTTGCAAACACGAGGTGAGGAGCGCCTGGTCCGAACTATTACCGGGATAGGTGCGGTGGAGCAGCGGCACGTGCCCAATCTCGCTGACCAGCACGCCAAGTCCCACCACCCGCAAGTCGCTCCGCTTGCTCTTGGCGTGACCGCGCCGCGCCAGCTCACCGGGCGTCGTCGTCGCAATGTGGGTATCGAAGTTGGTGGAATCGAAGGCGAGCACCTCCGCCGAAAGCTTGAAGCGCGTCACGGCGGCGCGCGCAAT
>CAMCHO010000187.1 GCA_945874455.1 Opitutus sp. GAS368
GCGACACGGGCGCCTTCGCCCTCGCGAACGGCAGCAAGGACGCCGCGCTGATCCTCACCCTCATGCCCGGCGCCTACACTGGCCAAGTCTCCTCCGCCGATGGTACGAGCACCGGCACCGCCCTCGTCGAAATCTACGAGCTGCCGTAAGCCTCAACCGCATGAAAGCGCCCGCCGATGATCCTGACCAAATACCTCCTCTTTAATGCCTTGGTCACCGGCGGGCCGCTGTCGACGACCGATGTGCGCTTCAAAATCGTGATCGCCATCGAGCGCGAGGAGGGCAGCACCCACGCCTTCATCATCACTGGCCTCGACGAACGCGGGCACAAAACCTCCGTCTCGCTGCGGACGGTGGATTGACGACATGGTTTATTTTTCATGAAACGTCTCCTGAACGTCGGCGGCGGCTCGAAGTCGATCCAGCTGCCGCCCGAATACACCGGTTTTGAACATGTGCTGCTCGATATCGATCCCCAAGGCGCACCCGACATCGTGCTCGATGGCCGGCAGCTCGGCGAGCTCGCCGCCGCCCAGTTCGATGCCATCTACTGCTCACACAACCTGGAGCATTATTTTCGCCATGACGTGCCCAAGGTGCTGGGCGGCTTCTTCCACGTGCTGAAGCCAGGCGGCTTCGCCCAGATTCGCGTCCCTGATCTCACCGAGCTGATGCGCCGAGTGGTGCAGGGTAAAATCGATTTGGAGGAAACGCTTTACGTCTCCCCGGCCGGCCCCATCGCGCCCATCGATGTGATTTATGGGCTGGGCCGGCAGATCGAGACCAGCGGGGTCGACTTCTTTGCCCACAAGACCGGCTTCAGCGATCAGTCGCTCGCCCGCGCCGTCGAGCGGGCGGGCTTCGCTCCCAACTTCAGTAGGGTCGCCGATCTCGAAATCAACCTCATCGCCTTCAAGGGGACGCCCGATCCGGATAATCTCCGACTGTTCGGCATCGCTTAACTATGGCTGCTGCAATGGACATTACCGCGATCATGAGCCTGCATCAGCAGGGGCGATTGGCAGAGGCGCGGCGCGGCTACGAGTCGATCTTGGCTGCACAGCCCCAGCATGCCGTGGCCCTGCACTACCTGGGCATGCTCGAGCAGCAGTCGGGAAATCTGGAATTGGCACTGCAGCGTATGCAGTCGTCGATTGCACTCGATCCGAGCCAAGCCTTCTTCCACGTCAACCTGGGCAACACCCTCAAAGACCTGGGCAAGCCCCAGGAAGCGGAGGCGGCCTACCAGACGGCGATCCAACTCGACCCCAACGATTCCATTGCCTGTTACAACCTAGGGCACCTATATCGGATGATGGGTCAGTGGCAGCGGGCGCGCGACGCTTTCCACCGGGCGGCCACACTCAGGCCGCTGTTTACCGAAGCGTGGAACGGCCTCGCCGCCGCCAATCTGCAATTGAATAAAATTGATGAGGCCAGGGAGGCCGCTGAGCGCGTGCTGGCGCTGGATCCTCGATCGGCCGGCGGGTGGTTTCACCAAGCGGACGCGCTGGGTCGCCGGAAGCTTTGGGCGGAGTCGCGGCAGGCGCTGGAGCGGGCGATTTCGCTCCAGCCCCAATTCCCGGAGGCCTACAATAATCTGGGCCTCGCGCTGAAGGCCTTGAAGTTGGAGTCCGCGGCGACGCAGGCTTTCCACGCCGCGCTGGCCCAAGACCCCGCGTTTGCGGAGCCCTGCAACAACCTCGGCCAGATGGAACTTGATGCGGGCAACCATGAACAAGCCCTCGCGTGGCTGAACCGCTCTCTGCAGATCAACCCCCAAGATCCGCAATCCCTGTTCTGCATGGGGAACTTTCTGAATGCCGTGGGGCGTTTTGACGAGGCCGCCAGCTACCTGCGCCGGGCCGTCGAACTCCGCCCGAATTTCCCCGAGGCCCTGAACAATCTCGGCAACATTTTACTCACGCTGCGCCGCCACGACGAAGGCCTGCAGGCGTTCCAGCGGGCCATCCAGTCGCGGCCCGACTACCACGAGGCCTATGCCAACCTGGGCAATCTGCAGCGCGAGGCGAAGTTCCCCGATCTCGCCGAGCAGTCGATGCTGGAGGCGATCCGCCTCAAGCCCGACTTCGCCGCCGCCCACTCCAATCTCGGGAACGCCTTTTTCGATCAAGGCAAAATCGATCTGGCGATCGCCAGCTATCGGAAGGGCCTCGCCTTGGGGCAGGATGAACGCGACTTCGTACCCAACTACCTCTTTGCGCTTAACTACAGCCCGCTCCTTTCCGACGCCGAGATCGCTGCCGAGCACCGCAGAGTTTGCCGGGAGAAATTCGGCGAACTGGCCGAGACCATCCCTTTCACGAACCCCCGCGACCCCAACAAGCGTCTGCGGATCGGCTACGTCTCCCCCGATTTCTGGATGCATCCGGTCGCCCGTTTCATGCTGCCCATCCTGCAGCACCACGATCGCGCCCACTTCGAGATCGTCGCCTACTCGTCCCGCTATCTGAAGGACGGTTTCACCGAAGAATGCGCCCGCCATGTCGATCTCTGGCGCGAGTGCCACCACTTGACCGACGCGGCTCTGGCCCAACAGATCCGCTCCGACGGTATCGACATCTTGGTCGACTTGACCATGCACTCCCGCGACTGCCGGCCCGGCTTGTTTGCACGGAAGCCGGCTCCGCTGCAGGTTTCCTACCTAGCCTACGTCGGCACCACGGGCCAAGCGACGATGGACTACCGGCTCACGGATATTTACCTCGACCCTCCGGACGGACCGGAATCGCCGTTTCCGGAGAAACCTCTGCGGCTTTCTCGGTGCTGGTGGACTTTCCAGCCTCCGGTCCGCACCAGCTTCGCCGAGGTCCAACCGCCGCCCTGCCTCGCCGCCGGAGTTATCACCTTCGGCAGCCTCAATAACTTCGTGAAAGTCAACGAAGGGACCCGGGTTCTCTGGGCCAAGTTGGTCGCATCGGTCCCCGGCGCTCGGCTGATCCTGCACATCAAGGAGTCGCGCGCCCGGGAAGGCCTGCTCGAGTTTTTGGCCAGCCACGGACTCCCTCGCGAGCGCGTCACCCTCATCGGCTACCAGGACGGCCCCTCCTACATGGCGACGTACGGCCGGATCGACATCGCGCTCGACCCCTCGCCGTTTGCGGGCGGCACCACGACGTTCGATGCCCTCTGGATGGGTGTGCCGGTGATCACCTGGGCCGGTGAGCGCACGGCCAGCAGGGGCGGTCGGAGTATTCTGGCCACGCTGGGTCGTCCCGAATGGGTGGCCGATTCTGCAGAACATTACACGGCAATAGCCCAGCAGCTGGCCGCAGCCCCGGCTCACCTCGCGAAGATCCGCGAGGGCTTGCGCGACGAAATCAGAAACTCTCCTCTGATGGACAATGTGGGCTTCACCCGAGATATGGAAAAACACTACCGCACCATCTGGCAGCACTGGTGCGATTAAGACGGCCCGGAACGCGCCATCCGACGAACCCGGCGCTCGGGAGCACCCGCGCCGGCGGGAGACTGCGGCGAGGCTCCGCTTCTGCAGGGCTCAAGAGCACTCGCGACGACTTCACTCCGCCGCCGCCGTGCAGCGGCAAGCCGGCGACAACTCCCGTCACCACGACATCACCCTCGGTCAGATTGGTCACCATGATCAGCGGGCAGCTCTCGTCCTGGTGACCGCTACGACGTACGGTCGCTCGCCAAACCCCTGCAGGTGGATCCAGCCCAGTCGCTCATGATGGCTCCGCCCCGGTCGCTCACCGAAAATCCGCATCGGTGCGCCACGCGGGCACAAAAAAACCGGTCCCGCTGGGGGACCGGTTCGTTGGATAAAGCGTAGTACGCGGAGTCCGTTAGAATTTGTATTTCGCCTGGAAGTAGACGAAACGGCCGACGGCGTCGTACGCATTGACGTCGTGCGACTGATTAGACTCAGACGGAATATACGGAGGAGTGGCGTTAGTGAAGTTGTTCACGCCAAGCGAGACGCTGAGGCCCTTCAACCAGCGATTGCGCGAATCGGAGAAGGAGCGGCCAAACTGGACGTCCCACGAATTGTAACGTGCTACGCGGTAGGCGCTGGGGTTCGCGAGGTCATCGATGCTGGGCACGTAGGTGTGAGCCAAGCTGGCGCTCCACTTATTAAGCGACCAATCGAGACGATTCTGCAGACGATAACGCGCATAAACGCTCGAGCCGGAGAACCCGTCCACGTAGTTCGAGGGCGCATCGGTGGGCAGGCTCTGGATGACGTATTGACGGATAAACGTGCCCGTCGAGAGGAGGCTGAGGCGACCAAAGTCCTTCGTGTCGTATTTGTAGTTGAGCTGGATGTCGGCGCCGTCCTGCCAGACGCCGGCGACGTTCACGATAGCGTTAGAGATCCAGACCGTATCGGAAGGAACCGCGCTCATCTGACCCGGAGCGGTAATCGCAGCGCCGTCGGTGAAGTGGCTTTCGCCGCTCACGCTCGGAGCAACGCGCACGAGCTTCGCGTAGTCGGAGGCCGCACCCTTTTGCTCGACGTCGTTGACGATGAGCGTCGAGGAAATCGAGGAAATCAGGTCGCGCTCGTCGATATTGAACCAATCAGCAGAGATCGAGAAGCCCTTGATCGCCTTGGGCGACCAGACAACCCCGGCGGTCCAGTTACGCGACTCCGAGGGATTCAGCTTCGAATTCGAACCAGACTGCGAGCGATATTGACGCGAGCCGGTCGTGGTGCCGAGCGACACACCCGCAGAACTGTAGCGGGTGATGTTGATGCCGGAGGTGAAGCCCTGCGAGATCGGTCCAAACAGGTCATAGAGGGTGGGCGCGCTGAACGACTCGGAGTAGGTGCCGCGGAAGGCGAGCTCGTCGTTGAACGGCAGCCAGCGAAGCGAATACTTCGGAACGGTGGGGTCGGAGGTCTTGCTGTAAATGTCTTTACGACCAGCGAGAGAAAGTTCGAGCAAGTGAGCACCTAGGACGCGTTTACTACCGCCGAAGATCGGTACGCGCACTTCGGCGAAGAAGCCGTCGACCGTCGAACGAGCCGAGAACGGCTGGCGGGGCGTGGCTTGAAGCCAACCACCCGTTTGATCGAGGCGATCATTGTCGAATTTGAGCGATTCATTACGGGTCTCAGCGCCCAAGCCCAACTGCAACGGTCCAGCCGGAAGATCCAGGAGATCGCCGTTTACCCGGAAATCGAAGCTATTCATCGAGGACTGGTAGTCGCGCACCTGAGTGCCGAGCATGCTCTCAATCACGCCGGGGGCTTGCAGCCGAGCGAAGGGATTGTAGGCACCGGAATTGGTCAGCTCGGTGTATTTCGCGCCATCGATCAGGTTCTTATTCCGGTAGTGGTGATTCGTACGGTTGAAATTTCCGGCGAGCTCATAGCGCCACGCTCCGAAGGTGCCCTTCAGGCCGGTGATGCCGCGCATACTGGCGGACTCATTGGCGTAGATGCGCGGAAACTTCAGGAAGCGATTGCGCGCGGTGACCGTGACGTCGAACGGATTGTTCGCATTGGCGGCGACCACGTTGCCGGAGACCGGCTGGGCGTTGAGCACCGACTCGGTTTCATTGAGAGAGTAAATGAAATCGCCGAAGAGGTTGATCTTGTCGGTGAGCCTGTGCTCGATCGCGGCCGTGAAACTACGGCGCTCTGCCTGCAGCTTCAAAGTCGGATAGCCCGCGAGATCGAGGTACGCGGAGACGGCGGTTTGCGACAGCGGTCCCTGGTAGATGCTCTGTGCGACAACCTGCGCGGCAGTCAAATCACGATTGGTCGGAGGAGCGTTGAGGCTCGGGTTCAGGTAGTAAAAATCATTACCGACATTCAGCGTGCCGGCGTAGGTCGGCGTGCGGAATAGGCCGGTGGAGAAATCACGCTCGAACTGAATGATCGGGTCGCTGCTCTTCCACTCGGTGGTGATCGTAACGCTCGTGTTCTTCGTGCTCGCGCCCGCCACGCCAAAGTAGCTGCGCTCGGCGTAGTTGCCACGATTGGGGCTCCAGCCGTAGCGGCCGCCCACTTCGGAGCCTTCATAATCGGTCTTCAGGATAATGTTGACGACGCCAGACACGGCGTCCGAGCCGTAGGTGGCAGAAGCACCATCGGAAAGAACTTCCACCCGCTCCACTGCCGCGATCGGGATAATGCTCACATCGACAAAACTCGCGCCACCGCTCGCCAAAACCGGCGAGATCGCTGCACGACGGCCATTGATCAAGACGAGGGTAGCGCGGTTGCGCAGAGCGACCGCAGAACCGCCGTTGGTCGAACCGGACGATACGTTACCGTTTTCGGCACCGATATTGCCGGCACCATAAAAGTTCGGCTGGTTCTTTTTCAGAACTTCCAAGAGATCGGTGCTGACACCCGATTTTTCAATTTCCGCGGCGCTGATCACGGTGATCGGAATTGCGGGCGATCCAGCCGCGATCGGGATCAGCGAGCCAGTGACGACGAATTTATCGAGCGTGGTGGTATCACTCTTAACAGAATTCGCCGTTTGGGCGAAACCAGATATTGCGAGGGGGCCGGCAACCATCGCCAAAAGCGAAAGCGCAGCCTTAAACTTCCGTTTACGGATGTTCATAGTTTGATTAGTTGTGTGGTGTTGTCATGACGCCAACGCGGCTTACGCCGCGTTCGCTGGGGGTCGCACGAAGCCGAACTCGTGTCATAACCGCAAGTAAATTTGAACGCAGCCCCAGCCTGCCAACGGGCGGCCAAGGGGATCAGCCCCTAACCTGTGTAGTCGTCCTCAATCAGCCGCCACGCGGGTGCTGCGAATCGGAGCGACAGAGCGGCCGCCGCGGAAAGAGTACTCACTCGGGCCGCCGTGGTACGAGGCCCGGTGCTTTCAGTGCAGAAGAATTTCGGCGCACTGCCTTCACTCGTCCGCAGCTTGACCCGTGTTCATTCGTGTCATCCGTGGTTAAAACCTCCGGAGCTCCCTCCTCGTCGTAAATCAAGCGCGCTCGCTTCCTCAAGCTTCACGCGCGAACCCGCCGGCCGCCTCCGCCACCACCCCGGTGCAGCCCGCGGCCCGTCGTGCGCACCGCGCCGGTTTGCTCCGGCGCAGGCGCTCACACCACTCGGTCCACCATCGCGGCCCCTCGCTCAAACGCCGCGAGGTTGGCGAGAAAATGCTTCACGATCGCCTCGTCCTGATCGCTCCGCCCGCCCGCCGTGTGCGGCGTGATCCAACAGTTCGGCGCCGTCCAGAGGGGATCGCTCACCGGCAACGGTTCGACTGCGAATACATCGAGGTAAGCACCCGCGAGCCGACCGGAGCACAGCGCTTCGCGCAGCGCCCCTTGATCAACCGTCGTGCCGCGCCCCACATTATAAAAACGCGCGCCCGGCTTGATGCACCCTAGCCGACGGGCGTTGACGTAGTTCACCGTACTCGCGTTGTCGGGCAGGATATTCACCACGTGATCGGCCTGCTCGAGCGCGGTGCTGATGCCTTCCTCGGGGATGATCCGCACACCCCGCTCGCTGCGGGTCTGCCGCCGAACGGCGATGAGATTCATCCCAAACGGCGCAAGCAACTCCGCCAGCCGCCGCCCGATCGCCCCGAAACCGAGCATCACCACCGTCTGCCCCGTGAGCAGCCGCGAATCGTAGCGACGTTTCGAATACTGCCAACTGTGGTCGCCGAGCTGATCTTGGTGCGAGGGCAATAACTGGCGCCCCAGCGCGAGCATCATCGCGAGCACATGCTGCGCGCAGGGATCGGCAAACACCTGCGAGACATTGGAAAAAATCGAACCGCGCGCACGAAACGTCTCCTGAAACTCCGGCGTGTCGTAACGCGTGTAGCCCGCCGTCGTGACTTCCACCCAGCGCAGCTTCGGCAGGGCGAGACACTGGGCCGGGTCCGGCTGACCAAACGCGATGTCCGCGCCCACGAGCGCCGGATCGGCCTGCCCTGCGACGAGCACCGACGCCGACGCATTCGAGGCATAGACCAGCGTGTGTGCACGCGTGCCCTCGGTGAGAAGCCGCGTCTCGGCGTCGGAAAACTTGGCGTTGCACCAGATCGTGAGGCTCATGGATTTTCGTAGTGAGTTAAATGCCGCGACGCGCAGAACGCGGGGAATGGTCGTCCGTCGCAAAACAAAAATCCGCCCAGCACCCATGCCGACACCCTGCTGGCCCGGAAAACTCACGCCTGAGTAGAGCCAACGCCGGATCCAGCGATGACACGCGGTCGGTCATCACTCGCCGGCAACGCGGTCCACCGACGTTTGCCGTTTGGTTTTGCGCGCAGCTCTCGACTGAATGTCTGAGGCTCAGTCACCGGCAGCTACCCACTGAAAACAGAAGACTCCTTGGTGGGACGAACCGGCGCGCGTCGCAACGATTCGGCGCGCGCGTTGAACGCCGTGAGTAATTCCGTGTGCTCGCGGGCCTCGGTACCGTTGACGTGCACCAAACCGCAGGCGAACGGCGGTTGCTCGCCGGGATCGTCCAGCCACTGCCGCCAAATATAACCGACCACGGCCGGGTGCCGAGCCATGCGCTCCAGCGCCGCCCGGCCCTGCCACAACATCCACTCCACCGTCGTGAGTCTGCGCCCGCCCCGCCCCCGGGCCGGCGCATCGACCGCGCCCGCGTCCGCCCAACCAAAATCTCCCGCCAACACCGGCCCCGTCGCCCCGGCCGCGAGCGCCGGCACGGCGCTCATATCGAGCAGCGCGACATCCACTGCCGGATAGACACACTCGGCCCGCACACTCTCATCCACCCTCCCGCCGAAGCGACAGCCGAGCACGAGATGATGCGGATCTGCTGCGCGGATCGCGGCCGCCGTGCCCGTGAAATACCGCCGCGCAAATTCCCGCGACCACTGTGCATCGTCCCGCCCATAGCCGCGCGTCGCGATCGCCTGCTCCACCCGGGTCCACTCCCGCACGACCTCCTTATTCCTCACCGCCACACCCCACGCCCGGGCGAGGGCATCGATCCGTCCGCCGTGCAGCGCCAAGACAAATTCCCACGCCGCATGATAAGCCGCAAAGTTCGGCTCGAGGCTCAGACAACTCTGCAGCAAACTCGGCCGCGCCCCACCACTCGCCGCCGGCGGAGCCCACCCCGGCAGATCATCTGCCACCCAACCGATCAGAGCCCGGTCCATCACCGCCGGCGCACAGACCTCAAAGGCCCGGGCCGCCGCCCGCGCCGGCCATTCAGGAGCAAACACGTCGGGCAACCTCACCCCGGACGCCTGGATCACGCCGCTCATGCGACAAAAATCTACACTCGCGATAAATGCGAAGCCGTCTGCCTGCGCCGCGCCGTCGCCGCCCACTCCGAGCGCATTGAAACCCCACTTTCTCAAGCGCGTCGAGGGGTGTTCATCCGGCGCATAGGGACCCGCGCTCGCCGCGCGCCCGCCCACCGCCTCGTCCACGGGCACGGCCGCCGCCCGTACGCCATGCACCCCGCGGCAAAAAAACGGCCGACCCTCCGCATCGAGCAACCACCACCGTCCCGCCTGATTTTGCCCCACGCAAAAAAAACCCTCCGAACCGCGCAAGGTGCCGACACGAAATTCTTCGGGAGAAATTGGGGCGGAGTGGGAAGCGGCTGCGTCGGGATGCGCCATGGCCCGCGCAGCGTGCAA